>CAYSGY010000360.1:0-6005 GCA_964430315.1 uncultured Planctomycetaceae bacterium | reverse complement strand
AACCAGAGCCACCAGGCCGCGGCCCAGACGAACCCCAGGGCCCCGAAGAGCACGAAGATCGTCCGCCAATGAAAGTATTCGAGCAGGAAGATCACCAGGAACGGCGTGATGCCGCCGGCCAGATGGGCCCCTGCGAAGAAGATCCCCTGGACCTTTCCCCGTTCGCTGCGTGGGACCCAGCGTGAAAAAGTCCGGGCCGCCGAGGGCCAGGCCCCCGCCTCGCCCGCTCCGAAAAGGAAGCGGATCACGACCAGGGAGAGATGGTTGAAGGCGGCCCCAGTGGCGATCGTGAAGCCCGACCACCAGACGACGATCCGCGTGAGCACGCTCCGCGTACCCGCCCGGTCGGCCCACCATGCCGTGGGAATCTCAAAGGCCGCATAGGCCAAGGCGAACGCGCTGAAGACCACGCCCATCTGCCCTTCCGAAAGCGACAGGCTGGCTCGGATGTTCTTGGCCAGGGTCGAGATGCACGCACGATCCAGGTACGTGACCATGGCCAGGGCGACGCAGAAGGCCACGACCTTGAAACGCGCGTGCGTGGCAGGGGACGCGGGAGGGGGTTCGATGCCGGGCTGGGGAGCGAGGTTCTGGTTCATTTCGAGAGGGTGGAGGAGGAAGGGATCACGAAATCACGAAAACACGAAAGGGCGAAAACACGAAAGACGGAAGGGATGCGGCGCGGCGATCCGTCTGCCCGAGGTCACTTCTCCACGCCTTTTCGTGCTTTCGCCCTTTCGTGCTTTCGTGATTCCCCGAGGTTCTTGCCAAGAAAACCGCCATTCTGAGCGTGCCGTCACAGGCCCGCCTTCGCGGCCGGGCAGCCGTGATGAAAGTTGCCGATCGCTTCCGAGGTCCGCAGGGCGCGGCCGTAGAGCCGAACGCCCAGCACCTGGCCGTCGAACTTGGGGCCGATACGAAGCTCGGCGTCGCCCCGGGGGCTGCGGAAGTTCGGATTCAGTCGCCCCCAGCCGAACTGGCGGAAATCGCCGCCGTCGCACAACGCGCCGTCGACGACGAAGAGAATCACTTTCGGGCCGCCGTCGACGATCGCTACGACGTGGTGCAGCTTGCCGGGTTTGAGCAGGCCCGGATCGCAGTCCCAGCGGCTCTCACTGCGCCCGTCGTGGAGCACGAGTTCCAGGGTGCCCCGGGGAGAGGTCTGCAAGCAGAAGCCCTGTCCGTCGGGCGTGCGGTTGTCGAGCACAATTTGGCCCGGCCGAAGGTCCTTCAGTCGTAGCCAGGCTTCGACCGTGAATCCGCTGCGAAGGTCCCTCGTGCCGTAGTCGGCGCGGCTGTTGTCACGCTGCACCAAGAGCGGCAGGGCCGGCAGCTTGGCGGTCGTCGCCGTGCCGGAAATGAGCTGCGTCCCCTTTTCCGGCAACTCCAGGAGGATGCCGCGGCGCGCGACCTGGCGGTTGGCCGCTTGCGACCAGAGGCCCTCCAGGAGCGTGCGATCGACCTTGTGGACCCGGGCCTTGTCCTTCTGGGTCTCCGTGAGATAGTACTCCTCGCCGTCCTCGACCAGGTCGGGGTAACTCATGCGGATGAAAGGATCGTCGTCGTAGAGGACGATTTCCGGCTGTGACCAGCGAAGGATCTTGCCCTGGGGGGAGTCGGCCTCCTCGCCGCCGCAGAGCCAGACGGGATTGCGGTCCTCGTAGGCGATGCTCCGACGCTGGGGATGTTCGAGGATGAACCGGCCGCCGTGGTTGTGGAACCAGTAGAGGTACTTGCCGTTGGAGCACTTCCAGAGGAAGTTGGCCGCGCGGGGGTGTTTCATCGTGCGCCCGTCGCCATACTTCTGGTACTGCGGCGTGGTCCAGTGCCGGCCCGCGTCGCGGCTGTAGGCGCAGGCGGGATGGCCGTCGATCGTGCGAAAGACGCTGTAGAACGAACCGTCGCTCAGTACGGCGTAGCTCTGCTCCTCGGCGATCGGTCCGCCGCCGGGCGGGGTGCGGAGGCCGAAATCCCCTTCGGGGAGCGTCTCCCAGGTGATCTTCGCCGGGTCGCGTTCGGTGGCGAGGTTGCCGCTCTTAAGCAGCACGCCTTCGCTGCGGGTAAAAAAACCTTCGCCGATGCCGCCCACCTTGTGCAGCGAGACGTAGGCCGCCCCGCCGTGGAGGAACGGTTTGCCGACGTTCCAGAAGTAGAGCACCTTGCCGCCGAAGGGATTCTTGCGGTCGATGTCCATCAGTCGCATGGGGATCGGGTAGCGCCGCGGCGACCAGGTGCGGCCCCCGTCGTCACTGAACTTGAAGACGAAGTACCCCAGCGAATCGACGCGCTTGCAGACGCCCGGCGTCTTGCCCGGACCACGATCCAACGGGATCTCGCGGATATTGTCGGTATTGTGGTTGTAGAAGACGTAGATCCGGCCGCCGGGCACCTTGAGCAAGACGGCGTAGGAGGCCTCAGGGCCGTCGGCCGGCTCCACGGGCACGGGCTTCGACCAGGTGCGGCCGCGGTCCGTGCTCCGAAGCGTGGTGACGATCTGGCCCGGCTGTCCTTCGTGCCCCACGCCGGTCGTCACCGCGCAGAGCCACGCCCCGTCGTCGGTCTTGACGATGTAGGGCTGATCGCTGTAGGTAAGTGTGGGGATCTCCCATCCGGTGCGGATGTCCCGTGCGTCGATCGGCCCGGCCGGGCCGGCGGCCAGCGCCACGCGGCACGCCAGAAGCGCAGCGATCGGCATGGCGAACCGCATGAAAGACCTGCCACGCCCTTCGCAAAGCCTCAGGGCGTGCCACCCTCTCGTTACGATCCCAGGCAGGCAGAACCGCAAGGAACGGCATCGCATGGCAAGTCCTCCCGGATCTTCAAGGGATGTTCCTGCGAGTCACGCAGGCCTTCGGGTCGTCTCTTCGATCACTCGGCCCCGACCAGTGGTCGCACGTTGTCGATTCGGAAGTAGACCAGGTACTTCCTCTCCCCGGCATCCTGGCTGATCTGCGGAGTGCTGCGCCGGCGCACCGCCCGGATCTTCTCGGGATCCGTCTCCTCCCGGATCATGGTCAGCGACAATCGCTTCCCTTCGTATTCCTCTCCGGGCTCGATGAAGAGGTAGACGGCGCTGGGGTTCTCCTTCACGTTCTCATGGCTGGCCCGTTCGCTCATGATGAAGGCGCAGACCCCCTCGTCGTCCTTGTCCGGGAAGTGGGGACGGGCGAAGAGCGCCGCGTTCACCCTTCCTTCGGCATCGGCGGTCGCCAGGACGCCGGTCCCAGTGGCTCGCCCGAAGTACTCGTTGAGTCCCATGGTATGTCCTCTCCGTCTAACATCGCACAACCCCCAAAGAGTACGGCAATTATCGCTCTCGCGGGCCCGCAGTCAAGCTGCCGGGGTCGGACCGGCTTGCGGCGGGCCGTGGGGCTGCCTATGTTGGCGGGAACGGCCTGACGGCTCGGCAGAAGCCTCGCCCTCCCCGGAACACGCAAGGTCCTTTGGAAAAGGGTTCGCCGTGACGAGATTCTCAACCATCCCGATCCTGATTCTCTTGCCGATCTTGCTCCGGCCGGCCGGGCTCCTGGCCGGCTACGACCCGCTTCTCGTCGAGAAGGAGAAGCCGCGGCTGGAAGACCTGGTCGCCAAGGACGGGAAGCGGTCGCGCGAGATCCCGATCCGTGTCTACCTACCCAAGGCCCGGACGCCCGCGCCGGTCGTCCTGTTCAGCCATGGCCTCGGCGGGACGTGCAAGGGCTGCGCGTATCTCGGCAATCACTGGGCGTTGCGGGGATACGTCGCCGTCTTCCTGCAACATCCCGGAAGCGACGACTCCGTGTGGCGCGACAAGCCGCTGCCCCAGCGCATGGCGGCCATGCACAAGGCGGCGAACCTGGAGAACTTCCGGCTCCGCGTCCAGGACGTTCCCGCCGTTCTCGATCAACTCACACTCTGGAACAAGGACCAGTCTCACGTGCTCGCAGGCCGGTTGGACCTCGGTCGCGTCGGGATGTCGGGCCACTCGTTCGGCGCAGTGACGACCCAGGCCGTGAGCGGCCAGACCTTCGTGATCGGAAGGGGATTCACCGATCCCAGAATCAAGGCGGCCGTGATGATGAGCCCCAGCGGTCCGCGTGGAGGCGGCGACCCGAAGAAGGCGTTCGGGGGAGTGAAGATCCCCTGGATGCTGCTGACCGGCACCGACGACAATTCCGCCATCGGGGACATTTCCGCCGCTTCGCGGCTCGACGTCTTCCCGGCCCTTCCGCCGGGCGGGAAGTACGAGTTGGTCCTCGACAAGGCGGAACACTCCGCGTTCAGCGACCGGGGGCTGCCGGGCGACACGCACCGACGCAATCCGAACCACCACCGGGCCATCCTGGCCGTGACGACGGCCTTCTGGGATGCCTATCTCCGCGAAGATCCGGAAGCCAGGAAGTGGCTCGACGGAGAGGCAGTCCGAAGCGTGCTCGAAAGGAACGACCGGTGGCAAATGAAATAAATCGAAACGAGGAGGACGACGCATCATGAGCTTCCGTGTTCGCTCTTTCCATCGAGCGTGCGTGGCTTGCCTCATCGCCACTTGGGCTGCGGCATGGGGGGCCTGCGCCACAGCGGCCGGGCCCGCGGAGCAGATCGACGTCTACGTTTCCGGGCAAGACGGCTACGACACCTATCGCATTCCGTCGGTGATTGTCACGGCGAAGGGAACGGTGTTGGCCTTCTGCGAGGGCCGAAAGCACTCCAGCAGCGACGCGGGCGACATCGACCTCCTCCTGAAACGAAGCACTGACGGCGGCAAGACCTTTTCCAAGGCCCAAGTCGTCTGGGACGACGGCCCCAACACGTGCGGCAATCCGTGCCCCGTGGTCGTGCGGGACACCGGCGCGATCGAACTGCTCCTGACGCACAACCGAGGCGACGATCCGGAATCGAAAATCATCGCCGGCACGAGCAGGGGAACACGGACCGTGTGGAAGAGCACCAGCCGGGACGACGGGCTCACCTGGTCCAAGCCCGAGGAAATCACCGCGGCGGCCAAGAAGCCCAATTGGACGTGGTACGCCACCGGGCCCGGAGCGGGCATCCAACTGAGAAGCGGGCGGTTGGTCGTCCCCTGCGACCACGTCGAGGCGGGCACCCGACGCAGGGGCTCGCACATTATCTTCAGTGACGACCGCGGGGCCACGTGGCGACTGGGTGGAAGCACCGGACCGGAGGCCGACGAGTGTGAAGTGGTCGAACGAACCGATGGCTCGCTGCTGTTGAACATCCGGAACTACAACCGGAAACTCCCCTGCAGGATGACCTCGATTAGCCCCGATGGCGGGATCTCCTGGTCCGCACCGGCCTTCGACAAGACGCTCGTCGAACCGATATGCCAGGCCAGCATCCGGCGGTACTCCTGGCCCGACGAAGGCGGTAAGAGCCGGGTCCTGTTCTCGAACCCCGCGTCGGAGAAGGTGCGCCAGAAGATGACGGTCCGGCTCAGCTACGACGAAGGCAAGACCTGGCCGGTGAGCAAGCTGCTCCACGGGGGTCCCTCGGCCTATTCCTGCCTGGCGGTGGCCTCCGACGGCACCATTCTCTGCCTCTACGAGCGGGGGGCCAAGTCGGCCTACGAGAAAATCACCCTGGCCCGATTCCGCCTTTCGTGGCTTACCGACGGGCAGGATCGGTAGGCCGTTCCCTCCCGGGCCGCGCTGCGGTACACTCCGGAGATACGGAGACCTCGTGAAGCAAATCATCGCCGTCGTGAAGCCGTACCTGGTCGAGAAGGTGCTCGACGCTCTGAAGCGGGCGCCCCTGGAAGCCTGCGCCGTGACGGAAGTGAAGGGCTACGGCCGGCAGAAGAGCTACCTGGACCAGTACGAAGGAAGCGAGTATTCACTGGCGTTCCTGCCCAAGGTCGAAATCAGCCTCTGGGTCGATGAGCTTCGGGAGGAGGAAGTGGTTCGGATCCTCGTCGAGGTGGCGAGGACCGGGCGCATGGGCGACGGCAAGATCTTCGTCATGCCCGCCGCAATCCAGGGGGACTGGTCCGACGCGGGGGAATCGGCTTG
>CAYSGY010000359.1:0-6022 GCA_964430315.1 uncultured Planctomycetaceae bacterium | reverse complement strand
GCCCTGAAAAGACTTGTCGGCACACGAAATCCCACTCTCGATTTGCCTCCGGTTGCCGGTATGAGAAGGCGTCGGCACTGTTGCATGAAAGACACCGCCCATGAAACTCGAACTACTCAATCGTACCTTGACCGCCGCCGCCCTCGTTGCTCTGGCAATCACCCTGGGCGTGTGGCTGAGCCGAAAACCCCTGACCGCCGCGCCGGCTCCCGCGCCGCCAGCCGTGCCGGCCATCCCGACGAAACCCACGCCAGCCAAGCCCCCTATCCCTCAGCCAACTTTGGCACCTCTTCCGCTTGGCCCCGCCGTCGCCACGACGGCCCTCACCAGTACGGTCACGACCGAGGTGGAAGTCTCCTATGAGATCGCGTCCCCGCCGATCCCGGCAGCCCCATCCGCCCCGGCCGTGGCCGCCCCGCCTCCCACGCCGGCCGCTCAGCCACGAAGCGACTGTCAGTATTACTACCGCCGAGGCTGGTTCCGCCGTCGATGAACGCCGAAATCAAGGCCCTGTTCGCCGCGTACCTTCTTGAGGCCAAAGACCCGGTGGCCGCCGCCGTGCTCACGTTGGCCGAGCGGCTGGGCCAACCGACACCGGAGCCGATCATCGTCGAACCTAGCGACGAAGGCTCGCTCACCGTGAAAGAGGCGGCGAGCAGGTTGAACCTTAGCAGCAAGAAGGTCTACCAGATGTGCCTGGCAGGCCAACTGCGCTGTACCCGCATCGGCGGGCGCGTTCGCATTTCCTTGGGTGAGATCGAGCGTTACCAAGCCCGCTGGCGTTGCGAGCCAGGAAACGCCTGACAAACATCATTTCCCCCTCCTGCTTCAGGCCACCGTATACCACCATATAACCCTTAGAAGCCATTAGACTCCTCCTCACAAGTATGGTAAGATGGAGTTTGGCAGAGGTCTGAAGACATGACAGTCGATGTGGTCCGAACCATCATTCTTCGCAAAATGGACGAGTGCGACGAACTCATGGCCCGCCCCGATCTGGCGTGCCCCGATCCAGAGCCCAACGCCCGGCGCGGTTCCAAGATCGTCGAGGGCGTGGCTGACCGCATGGCCCGGCTTGGCTTTGCCGAACTCTACGAGTTGAGCCAGGACTACGTTCCCTTCGCTCACCCGGAGGAAGCCAAAGGCTACCTCGCCCGGTGCCTGGCGGTCCTGCCGCAACCGGCCGTTGTCGAATCCCCGTACTTCGATTCGGAAAAGGCCGCGCAGTATCTCGGCATCGACGTGAAGCAGCTTTACCGGGCAGTCGAACTGCGCCGGCTGAAGCCGCTTCGCGGCCCCCGGAATTCCTATCGTTTCACCACACAACTATTGGACGACTACCTTGGCAAGTGAAGTTTGCGAACTCCCTGATGGTCGGCGGATACGCTATTTCCTCAAGAAGCGGAAGGGCCGCCCCTGTTACTTTGCGTGTTTCCGCGGTCGTGACAACCAGCGGCACGAATCCTCAACCAACGAGGGGAACTTCAAGCGTGCGCAGGAATCGGCCATCAGCCTCATCCGAGAAGCGTATGCCACGAAACTCTCCTTCATCGAATGGGACGAGGCGATGGAACTTGCCATCCGCCACATGAAGGCGAACAACCTGCGCGCTACGACAATTCAGCAGTACGATTTGGCCGTCAAGACGCTCCGCAAGGTCTTCCCGAAATCGGAGGGGCCATCCGACATTACTTCGCAGATGGCTGAACACTTCAAGGTTGTCCGCCTCGAACAAGGCCGCAAGCCCCGGACGGTGGAGAACGACATTGGCAACCTGAACATCGTCTACGGCCATTGGTTTCGCCACACCCTGAAGGTTATCGAAGAGAATCCCTTCGCCGATGTGGAGCCGCCCCGCTACGACAAGCCCGTGCCGCGCTATATCGAGGGGAAAGAGCAGGAGGCCCTGTTCAAGTGGATTACGGAGAAATGGGACTGGCGGCTTCCGATCCTGTTCCTCGAAACCAAAGCCGCCATCGGCTGCCGGATTGGCGAGCTATCGGCTGCCCTTTCCTGCAATCTCAAGAACGGCCGGCTGTACTTCACGGCCGACACAACTAAGGGTAGGGAGGCGCGGGCCTGTCTGTTGCCGACCGCCCTCTACGAAGAGCTTCTGGCCAAGGCCGGCCCAACCTACGTTTTCGAGCGGTTCACCGAAGAGTTGAGGGCCGTCTATCGGGCCAAGGGGAACCGCTACGCCGCGAACGCCATCAAGGAGTTCGCTCCCAAACGCCTGAAACGGTGGATTCAGGATGCCGCCAAGGCGTACTTCGATACCACCAAAGCCCCCCACTTCAAGCTCCACAACTTCCGGGGGACGGCCATGTCCAAGGCCCGGCTTGCGGGGATCAGCTATGACGACGCCGCCGTGGCGTTCGACTGCGATCCTCGGGTCATGCAGCAGCACTACGCGGCCTTCGACAAGGCCAGTGTAGCCGACCGTGTGTTCGGGCAGATTCAGAACGGCTCGAATCGTGGGGGCGCAAGTGGGGGCGCGACTGGAAACGGTCAACCCGAAAAGGCCGGGGCAGGCTCAAATGGGGACGGCAAGGCGGACAAGACCGGAGATGGGGCCGCACGTGGGGGCGCGAACGGAAACGGGGAGCCAGAAAAGGCCGATGGGGGCGCAAATGGCAGCGGCGAGCCCGAGAAGATCGGAGATGGGGGCGCGGTGGGGGCGCAGGGGTCTACCGACGAAAAAAGGACTCACGTCGGATCGACGTAAGTCCTTATGCTGCTTGAGTGCGGGAAACAGGACTTGAACCTGCACGGCCTTGCGGCCACTAGGCCCTCAAAAGGAGAGTATACTGTTCACAACTCCTTGTGGCTAAATCTATTTCGTTACTAGGCGTGAACTTAAGTTCTCTGACGCTCCCGCTCAGTCCCCCTCAATACGCCTCATTTTGACTTCGTTTGTTGGACATTTGTTGGGCGCGTCGTGGCACAAACGGCGCTAGGTTTGTCCTAGCGCGTCTGCGGAAGCCCCCGAAAACCTAGCCGAAAAACCTAGTGGGCACCGTTTCCATGTTCGCGTGCGCTAGGTTCGTAGCCTAGTTGGTTGCACGGCATTTCCAACTCCGCAAACCAATTGTTGGGCGCATTGTTGGGCGCACCTAGCCTCTCCAAGCCACTAGGTTCGGGCGGGGAGTCAACCCGTGTCCCACGAATCTCGCCCCGGGCAGGCTCTTTCTAACACCTCTGGCCCACAAGTACGAGCCTAGTGCCGGCACAGGCGTCACGACCCGCGCCGTTTGCCCGGCGATGCTGAGAAAACTACGAAACCAGGTCGTGGTGACGCCAAATCTCGCCGTGCATCCCGATCTCGAAACGGAGGGACCGCGCACATCCCCCCTGATCGGAAAAGTTTAACCAGACTTCCGATATTGTCCGAATTCTTGTAGTAACAGGCGGAATGACCGCCCTTCGCAAGCAGGGGTACTTGCAGAAAGGGGCAGCGAGTCAATGCCCCCTTTCCTCGCCCCGGAGCGATCCAACCAGAAGCGAGGATTTTATGGAAGTGCTACCGAAAGACCTGGGTCGGCTGCCAAGAGAAGAAGCCGAGAAGGCGTTGTTTGATCGCTACCGGGAGGATGCGTCCGCCTTCGCCGCGATCTACGAGTGGTTTGGCCCCGAACTACTCGTCTTCATCAAGCGGAACCTGGAAGGGAGCCTGCGTTCCTACGCCGAGGACATCCTGCACGAGACGTTCCTGGCGTTTCATCTCAAGCGGGACCAACTGGAACCGAATACGAAGCTCCGGGGGCTCCTCTACCGGATCGCGGAGCGCCGAGTGAACGATGAGGTCCGAGCCGCGACTACGCAAAAGCGGCATCCCGGCAAGTCTGTCCATCCAACGGGCGACGCTCATCTCGACAGACGCCTGTGTGACCCGAACTGTGGCGGCTACGACGAGGTAGATACCGCCAATGATGCCGGGAGGTACGGGAGCAAGTACGGGGCTGGAGGCGCGGGCATCTATCTTGTGACTGATCCGAAGAATCGCCCTGAGCTGCGGGATGCCAAGATCGAACTCGATGACGCAATGGCCAGGTTGCCGGCGAGCGAGAAACAGGCCGTAGAACTGGTGGACCTGGATTGCCACACTCATGCGTCGGCGGCGGAGGTGGCCAATGTCCCGGAAAGCACAATCTGGTCGCGGGTCCGCAGCGGAAGGAAGCACCTCAAGGAACTGCTGACCTCAACCGTGGTCCTGCTGGCCATTGTCGGCGCGGTGGCTGACGGCTGCGATTCGGACGTGCGTATGAACCTGTGTGCCGTCGAGACTGACGAGGACGAAGCCTGCCGAGAAGGCGGCGGACAATACGTGTCCAGCAGACTATCCCGCAAAGGTCTGATGCGATGGCTGGTTGGGCCGGACACGGCGAGAGAGATCAACTGTTGTCTCTCGCTCGACGAAGAGTATTCAGTCATCCACCGGGAAGGGACGCTTGCGGTATGCCGTTTAGCCCGCCCTAATCCCCCTTGGCTTCAACGTGAGGATGGCAGAGTCCTGCGTCTGAGAGCATCGCACGCCATGAGGAACCAATTCCTAATACCAATCGTGCTTCAGGCGGCATGACATGACTCGCGTTGTCAACCTCCGCCATGAAGGGTACAACGTGTTGATTGCCCGGCCATCGAAATGGGGAAACCCGTTCCAGATCGGCCGAGATGGAAGCCGCGAGCAAGTCATCAAGTTGTATGAGACTCATCTTCTTCGCCGACCTGATCTCCTGGCCGCCCTGCCAGAGCTGGCCGGCAAGCGGCTGGGCTGCCACTGCAAGCCCGAGGCGTGCCACGGCGACGTGCTTGTGAAACTGCTCCACGAAATGAAACTGGGTTAGTCGGATTGGACCGCTGCGGCGGTCAAAGTCTTGGTCTGTGACTTTCGCCTCTGTTATGCGGTCTATTCCTGCGATCACACCCATGAGCCGTCTGGTCTTGTTCCCGAGCCCGATGCTGGGGCTGGCGGTGCCCATCATGCTTCCCCGACCTGACGCCGAGGGGCCGCCAGCGACGATTGTCTCACTGCCCAAGCCGCCGACCTCGGCCACCTCGCAAGGGGTTACTTTCTTGCATTCCGGGTTTGGGAGCCGACAATAGGCCCCATGAGCGCCAAAGACCTCCAAACACACCTGCGCCGACTCGGGAATCCCAAAGACGCTGCCTTTCTGGCCGGGTTCTTCAAGACCGGGCCTGGGCAATACGGCGAGGGCGACACCTTCATTGGGGTGCGGGTGCCGGTGATTCGCAAGGTCGCCACGGAGTTCAAGGGGTTGCAGTTGCCGGAAGTGGAGTGCCTGCTCCACTCCGCAATCCACGAAGAGCGGCTGGCCGCCCTGGTGATCCTCGTCATGCAGTCAGCCAAGGCCGACTCCGCCACACGGAAACGAATCTGCGACCTTTACCTGGCCAACACGCGGCACATCAACAACTGGGACCTGGTGGACCTCTCGGCTCCGCAGATCGTTGGGACGTATCTTGCTGATAGAAGCCGGAAGCCGCTCTATCGACTTGCCAAGTCGTCGTGGCTCTGGGATCGACGGATCAGCATCCTGGCGACGTTCCATTTCATCCGTCTCGGGGACTTCGGTGATACGTTCAAGATCGCCGGACTCCTGCTGGGCGACCGCGAAGACCTGATCCACAAAGCGGTCGGCTGGATGCTCCGGGAGGTCGGCAAGCGAAACGTGGCAGCGCTGGGGCAATTCCTCGGGCAGCATTGCCGGGCGATGCCGAGGACGATGCTTCGCTACGCCGTCGAGAAGCTCCCAGAGCAGAAGCGTCGGGCGTTTCTCAACCGTGCCTGATCGAGAGGTTTCTGGTGTCTGCGGGGAATAAACCGCCGTCGGAGGGCATCTATATTACTGGTGGAGTGGCGGCAAGAAATCCGATGAACCTTTTGAGCCCCGGCGGCGTCTATACTTGTAAGGGCGGTCGGATGCCGTCGGCCGATCAGGAGCACCAGAAGTTGCGAGAAGGACAATGACTTCGTTTAGGTCAAGTATAGCAAGCGAACCAC
>CAYSGY010000358.1:239-6026 GCA_964430315.1 uncultured Planctomycetaceae bacterium | reverse complement strand
GGGACGGCGCTCCGCTTGTCCCACCCTACGGGTTATATGCTATCCTGCGGAGTGTTTTGTCCCTCAACAATACCCTTGCCCAACCACTGCCATGACGCTCAAGGTCTACATCGACGGAAAGCTCTACGACAAACAGGACGCGAAAGTCAGCGTCTACGATCACGGACTACTGTACGGCGACGGGGTCTTCGAGGGCATCCGCAGCTATGCCGGCAACGTGTTCCGGATGCAGGAACACCTCGACCGCCTCTGGAATTCGGCCAAGGCGATCTGGCTGGAAATCCCCATCACGAAGGACGAGATGGCGAAGGCCATCCGCGACACGCTGGCCGTCAATGGAATCGCCGACGGCTACATCCGGGTGCTCGTGACCCGGGGGATCGGCACGCTCGGGCTCGACCCCAACCGCTGCGAACGTCCGTCGGTGATCATCATCACCGACAGCATCGCGCTGTACCCTGAAGAACTCTACCGCAACGGTCTGGAGATCATCACCGTGAGCACGGCGCGGAGCCACCCCGCGTCGCTCAACCCGCGGATCAAGTCGCTCAACTACCTCAACAACATTTTGGCCAAGATCGAAGGGATCCAGGCCGGCTGCATCGAGGCCCTCATGCTCAATCACAAGGGCGAAGTGGCCGAATGCACCGGCGACAACATCTTCGTGGTCCGCGCCGGCAAGATCCTCACCCCGCCCATCGACGCCGGGATCCTGGAAGGCGTGACCCGAGAGGCCGGCATCGGCCTGGCCCGCCAGGCGGGCATCGAGGTCGCCGAAGTGGCGCTCACGAGACACGACGTCTACATCGCCGACGAATGCTTCCTGACGGGCACCGCCGCCGAGGTCATCCCGGTCGTCAAGGTCGATAGCCGCAAGATCGGCGACGGCACCCCCGGCCCCATCACCCGCGACCTCATGCAGCGTTTTCATAAGCTCGCGCGGAGTTGAGAGCCAAGAGAGGGGGGCGGTCGTCGTTTCCCATGTCGGCGATCTGACGTGTCTCTGTGATAGATCGTGTGCCGCCGATACGGAAGACGACTCCCGACCTCATGGTGTAGCGGTGTCCGCCAACAGTCCCTGGCCGGGGTGATTCTCGTGGAATGGATCGAATACCTTGTCGACTTGTTCCTGCACCTCGACCGGCATCTCGGCGAGATTATCCGCGACTACGGGACGTGGACCTACCTGATCCTCTGGGCGATCATCTTCTGCGAGACGGGCCTGGTGGTGACGCCCTTCCTGCCGGGCGACTCGCTCCTGTTTGCCGCCGGATCGTTCGCCGCCCTCGGGTCGCTCGACCCGCACTGGCTGTTTCTCCTCCTGAGTATCGCCGCCATCCTCGGCGACACGGTGAACTACTGGCTGGGGGCGTGGATCGGTCCCCGGGCCTTCAGCGGCGAGATCCGATTTCTTAAGAAGGAGTATCTCGACCGCACGCACCGGTTCTACGAAAAGTACGGGGGCAAGACGATCATCCTGGCCCGGTTCGTGCCGATCGTCCGCACGTTCGCGCCCTTCGTGGCCGGGATCGGTGCGATGAACTATGGCCGGTTCATCGTCTACAACGTGGTGGGCGGGGTGGCCTGGGTGGCAATCTTCGTGTACGGCGGCTACTACTTCGGGACCCGCGAGTTCGTCCAACGCAATTTCTCGCTGGTGATCGTGGCGATCGTGCTCATCTCGGTCATGCCGATGGTGGTCGAGTACGTTCGTGCCCGCCGACGCGCTTCGGCCGCCTCCGGCAACCAAGACGGCTGAGAACCGCAGACTCCACGCTCCCCATTCTTGGCCATCTAGCCATTTCCCCGGAAGCGCCGCAATGCTCTGGTTTTGCGCATCTTGCCGGCCTCGGTTTTTCCAAAGAAATGCCGTTTTTCTCTTCGACACGAAGGGCGTGTGATTGACGCTTGGCGAGGATCGCGTTAGAATCCCATCCGATTCAGTGGGCAGGCTCGTATCCGTGTCGTTTCTGACGTGACTGGGATTCCTTAGGGACGCGGATCGAGACCCCATAAGGATGTTTTGGGGATGCACCTCCAGAAGCGCGGTGACGACATCGTCGTCCATGCGCCGGCCAAGTTGAATCTGTTTTTCGAGGTGCTTGGCAAGCGGCCAGACGGATACCACGAGGTTGAGAGCCTCGTCGTACCGGTTGCCTTATACGATACCTTATCCTTCACGGCAGGGGCCGACGGGCCGTTGCGTCTTCAGTGCCGTCCGGTGTCGGGCTTGTGGGGCGCCGACGGGACGTGGCTGGGCGAGTTCCCGCAAGGGGACGATAATCTCGTCGTGCGTGCCGTGGAGCTGCTCCGGCGCCGGGCCGGCGTGCGGAGCGGGGGAACCTTGCGGTTGGTGAAGCGGATTCCGACCGCCGCAGGGTTGGGTGGAGGCTCGAGCGACGCTGCCGCCGCGCTGGCCGCGGCCAGCGCGGGCTGGGGCCTCGGGTGGTCGTGGCAAGAGTTGGCGCACCTGGGGGCGGAGTTGGGCAGCGACGTGCCACTGTTTTTCGCCCAAGGGCCGGCAATCTGCCGCGGTCGGGGAGAACGAGTCGAGCCGGTCGCCGCATTCGGAACCCTCCATTTCGTCCTCGTCCGGCCTCCGGTCGGGTTGTCGACAGCGGCCGTGTATCGTGGCTGCGCGCCGGGCAGTCCGGCAAGACAAGTGCAGCCGCTGGTGGAGGCGTTGGCTCGCGGAGACCTGGGGGAATTGGGCCGGCGGCTTTCCAACCGCTTGGAGCCGGCCGCGGCGGCGCTTTCCCCTTGGATCGGCCGACTGCGTGCGGAGTTCGAGAAGACCGATTGCGTGGGGCACCAGATGAGCGGCAGCGGGTCGTGCTGGTTCGGACTCTGCCGTCACGCCCGTCATGCCCGGCGCGTCGCGCAACGCTTGCAGGTTCGCGGAGTTGGAGTCGCCTTAGCAGTTCGAGGGTGCCCCTAGGATCGCCCCTTTCTTAAGGAGAACCGCCGTGCAGATCACCGAGGTGCGCATCAAGCTTATGGAGGAGCCCGGCGAGCGACTGAAAGCCTTCTGCTCGATCACGTTCGACGACGCCTTCGTGGTCCGCGACCTGAAGATCATCGAAGGCACCAGCGGTCCGTTTGTGGCGATGCCGAGCCGCAAGCTGACCGCGCACTGCCCGAGCTGCCGCGCCAAGAACCACCTTCGTGCGGCCCACTGCAACCAGTGCGGCACGCGATTGAAGGAGGCGGCAACCCTGCGTGACGAAGAAGGGCGGACGAAACTCTACGCCGACATTGCCCACCCGATCAATTCCGGTTGCCGGGAGATGATCCAGAACCGCGTGATCGAGGCCTACCAGGAGGAGCGGACTCGCGCCCAACAGCCCGGCTATGTCTCCAACTACGACGACTTCCACGAAGAGGAGACGGTGGCCGAGGCGCGGGAAGTCCGTCCGTCGGGTGTCGCACCCGCCCAGATCCAACCCGCCGAAAGGCCCCACGGCCCGCACCACCCGCCCTCCACACCCGCCCGCACCGAACGCCCCAAGAACGAATTCGGCGCAGGGGTCTTCGACTAGAGGCCCGGACCGCGGGACATGACGACCCGGTGAATTGCAGCCCTGGGACCTTGGGGCGTATCATTGGGTCGTCGGTGCTGGGTGAGAGTCGAGGAGATCCCCGAGGGTAACCGAACGATGGTCGTGATTACGTTCCCCGATTGCGAGACAGAGAAGCGGGCCTTGGGTTTCCTGTTCGGTCGATTCTCCGGGACCTGAAGACCGGAGAACACCTGGTTCCCGAAGCCGCCCTCGAAGCTCTTGCGGGGCAAGACATCCACTTCATGGTAAGGGGGAAGGCGACCTATGAGCAGCAGGTGGCGGCGATTCGAGGTGCTGCTTCCCCTCTTGGCCGCCTTGTCGTGGACGTGCCCGATACCAGTGCGAACCGCCAATGGATGAGGCAGTTCAAGGCGACATGGAAGGAACGCCTTGAGCAGCTTGAACTCTGGATGGTTAGCTACCCAATAGACATTGATTAGCGGGTCGGGTGGCGAGCCTTGCGACGTGCGAACGCCTGTGCACCTTGTTTGGCACCGGGCGTCGAGCCGCATCTCTTGTCCCCTGTCCTGGCGGGGGTTCTTGGTTGCACAGGGGAGGGAGATCCGGTAGCATGGACCCTGACTTGTCGCGGGGGGAGTGACATGCGGTCAGGCCGAAGAGGGATTGTCCCCGGGGAATGAAATGACGCAGGAGTTCGATCCATACCATCGTTGGCTTGGAATTCCGCCGGAAGAGCAGCCGGCCAGTCACTATCGGCTCCTCGGGCTGGTGCCGCTGGAAGACGACGTCGAAGTGATCCGCGATGCGGCCGAGCGACAGATTGGGCATGTTCGCCGCTATGGGTTGGGAAAGCACTCCGAGCTTTCGCAGCGGATTCTCAACGAGTTGGCGGGGGCCAAAGCCTGCTTGATGGACCCCGAGAAGAAGTCGCGGTACGACGCCGAGTTGCGCATCAAGCTCAAGGCATCGAAATCCAAGCCGGAGCCGGCGTCGAGGCTGGAAGTGCCCGACGTTCCCCGGCCGGCCCCATCACCGCCGCCCGCGTTGCGGACGCCCCCGGAATTGCCGGGAGGTGTTGGCCGGTTCCCGCCTGTTGAAACGGCGGAAGGCCCCGGGATTCCAGCGTCTGGCAGAAGCACGTTCAACCTGGTGGCGTTGGGGGGAGGTGCGGCGGTTGGCTTGCTCCTGGTGGTCTCGCTGGTGGTGTACCTCGTGTGGCCCGGGACGAGAGATCGCGAGGGACACGCGACGCCGAAGGCCCTCACCCCGGCCCAGGCTGCAACTCCTGCCACCGCAGCCCAGCAGCCCGTCGCCGTGCCAGCCAAGCCCACGCCTCCGAAACTCGCACGAATCGGCGATCAGACGGTCGACGAAGGGCAGACCCTTGTCGTGAAGGTCGAGGTGGCGGATCGTGGGACGGCGCCGGGCCGGCTCCTGTTCAAGTTTCCGGATCGTCCTCCTCAGGGGGCCGTGATCGATGCCGAGACCGGCGTCTTCCGGTGGACTCCCTCGCGAGAGCAGGCGGGCGTGAAGCACCCCGTGACGGTGAAAGTGTCCGCGCTCGAGGCGCCCGACCTCGCCGATTCCATCACCTTCCTGGTCAGCGTGGAGGAAGCCAGGCTCCTGCCCCCGCGTGTCCAGGCCATCCCGGAGCAACAAGTGGAGGCGGGGGCCAGGGGGGAATTCGTGGTCCGGGCGAGCGACCGGAACGATCCGCCACGCAAGCTCCGGTACGCCCTGCAGGACTCGCCCTCCTGGGCCCGCATTGACCGGACCTCGGGAGCCGTCACGCTCGAACCGCCGGACGACGATCAAGGCGGAACACATCGCATGCTGGTCCGCGTTGCCAGCGACGTGCCCGACGCGCCCTTCGTCGAGTGGCCCTTCACGGTCGTCGTGACTCCGCGACAGAAGCCCTCGAGCGACATGAGCACCGAGCCGGCACAGGTTGCCGACCTTTCCGGACTTGCGAAGATCGCGGGGCTCTCCGGCCCGCTCAACCCGGCGCAGTTGGATGCCTGGCAGGCGGCGTTGGCCTCGGCCCAGGGCCTCATGGACCGTGCGGACGCCGACCCCAAGGTGATGCCGCTCTTCGCGGGCAGCATGGGCGGCCCGGTCGCAGCCATCTGCGAACTGAACCGGAGCAACAAGCTCGACGGCGTGGTCGTCACCTTCCCGCAGGGCAAGGACCCCATGAGTTGCCTCGATGCCAAGACGCGGAGCATCCTGGCCGCCATGCCCCGGATGATGGCGCGCCCGGTCATGC
>CAYSGY010000358.1:0-229 GCA_964430315.1 uncultured Planctomycetaceae bacterium | reverse complement strand
AACCCGGGTGCGGCACCCGGCATGGCGACCCAGATGCCCGGGACCGTGCCCGCAGGACAAGGTGGGGGCGTGGCAAGCATACCTGCCGACGACTCGGGCATGAACGCGGCGTCCTCGGGGATGACGACCGGAGTGAGTCCCATGCAGTTGGCCGCCGCACGGACGCAGGCATTGCAGACGTTCTGGGCCGACGTGCGCCTGGAGGGTTGCCTCAACTTCAAGCAGGGGG
>CAYSGY010000357.1:0-6026 GCA_964430315.1 uncultured Planctomycetaceae bacterium | reverse complement strand
CCCTCACCCTAGCCCTCTCCCAGAGGGAGAGGGGACGGATTCTGCGCACTTCTCGGACACCCTCGGACACCAGCCCGAAGCGCAAGCGAGGGACTGTTATGTTTCACGGCACGAATGGCGGACGATTGTTATAGCACCGTGACCTATCGCAACGGGCCTCGTTGCGGAAGAGAAGTTCAGAATGTTGACAAATCTCGCGGCGGACGTTAGAACTTGGCGAGTGCCCGGACGTTCTGCGTTAGCCACAACAGTCTATAACAATGGCTCGCTACGAAGAGATCGTCGAGCGGATCGCCGAGGAGTTGGGCCGCGGCGAGCACGGCGAGGCGTTCACCCGGTTCATGAGCGTGCGTCAGGTGGCGGCCCGGTACGGCGTGGCGCTCGTGACCGCCCATAAGGTCGTCAAGCGACTGAAGGACCAGGGGCTCCTGACCGGCGATTCCACGAACGCGCCGCGGATCAGTGCTGCCGCCCGCCGCCAAGCGGGGAGCGGCGAGGCGGCCGGGCCGCGGCGTCTGGGGATGGTCATCACCAATATCGCCAATCCCTTCTTCAGCCGGTTGTGCCGCCACGTCCAGCAGGCGGCCGCCGCGGGCGGCTACCAGGTGCTCATGGCCGGCAGCCAATACGACTTCGCACGAGAGAAGAAGGCGGTCGAGAGTTTTCTTGAGATCGGTGTCGAGGGGCTCCTCGTGGTTCCCGGCCTCGACGAGGCCTGCTTGGGACTCTACCAGCAGTTGCTCGACCGCGGGCAGCGCCTGGTGTTCGTCAGCCGGCAGGTGGAAAAAGTGGTCGCCGACTTCGTGGTGGCCGACAGTTTCGCCGGCAGCGCGGCCGTGGCCGGGCACCTGCTGAGCATGGGCCATGAATCGTTCGGATACATCGGCTTCATGCGGCGGATGACGCGCGACGCCCGGCTCAGCGGCTTCCGCTCGGCCCTGCTGGAAGAGGGCGTGTCGCTGGACGCCGATCGGATCGTCAACGCCGAAGGGGGCGCGGTCGAGCACGGCCGCGCGGCCATGGCCCGCCTGCTGCGGGGCAAGAATCGACCCCGTGCCGTGTTCGCCTTCCACGACCTGCTGGCCATCGGAGCGATGCAGTGCTGCCAGGAGCGCGGGATCGCCGTGCCCGAGGAAGTGGCGATCGCCGGGTTCGACAACCTGCCGGAAAGCCAGGTCACCAGCCCGCCGCTGACCACCGTGAGCTACCCGGTCGAGTCGATGGCCCGGCTCGCCGTCCAGTGCCTCCTCGAGGACCGAACCGGCGGCCTTTCGCGGCGGGCCGCCCACCGGATTCTCCTGGAGCCGCACCTGGTGGTCCGTCGCAGCACGGACCCCGCGGCCCCGATGCCGCAGCCGGCCGCGGCGGGCCAAGACGTGTACGAGATGTTATGACGCTCCCCTCTCCCGTTGGACGGGAGAGGGGCAGGGGGTGCGGGCGTGAACAAGAGGTCCTAACCATGGCAGTTATCGAAACGGGCGTCAGCTACTACGGCTTGAGCTACGTGGAGCACGCCAAACGCGACTTTCAGGAAATGCTCGACCACCACTGCACGGCCGTGGTGCTGGCGTTATCGGAATTCGATCTCGATTTCTGGTTTCCCAACATCAAGGCCATTGCCCAGGCCGGCCGGGAGATGGGCCTGAAGGTCTACCTCGACACCTGGGGCATCGGCAAATGGTTCGGCGGCGAGCCGCCCAGTCTCTTCCTGACAAACCAGCCGGGCAACCGGCAGGTCTCGGCCATGACCGGCGAGCCGCTGCCCGCGTGTTGCTTCAACACGAAGGCGTTCCGCGACTACTTTTTCGGGCTTTGCGACAAGCTCGCCCGGGAGGTTGAGGCCGACGGCTTCTTCTGGGACGAGCCGCACTACGCCCTGCCCAAGGGCTACGCCTCGATCACCGGCGGGGCGGGCGACGACTGGAGTTGCCGCTGCGAGTTCTGCCGGCGGATGTTCGAGGCGGAGTACGGCTACGCCATGCCCCGCCTGCTCACGCCCGAGGTAAAGCGGTTCCGGCACGACCGGGCGTTGGACATCCTGGAGTCGGCCGCGCGCCGCATCAAGCAGATCCGGCCCACGAGCAAGATTATCTGCTGCGTCCACGCCACGCTGGGTACGTACTACGTGACGGAGAACCGCGGCTACGACAACTGGGACCGCGTCGCCGCCTCGGACGCCTGCGACGTCTTCAGCAGCACGATCCTCTCCTACCAGTTGCCGCGGAGCTTCTTCCGCTCGATCACCCAGCGCACCCTCGACGTGGCCCGGAAGCACGGCAAGGGCAATCAGCGCTGGGTGATGGGCTACTACCAGGAGCCGGAGAATCTGGCCGAAATCGGCGACGTCATCCGGCTTTATGCCGACATGGGCGTCGAGAGCATCTTCGCCTGGACCTATCGCGGCGGCCACGGCACGGTGCTCGCCGCGCCCCGGGCCCTGGAGGTGTGGGACACGATCGGGAGGGCCTACGGGCAGGTGCTCGGACGGTAACCGGGGTCACGGGAGACTGAGCCATGAGCAACCCCATTTCGTCGCCGCCGTCCCGTGGCGGACAGCGGCTGTTTCGGGCGGCAAAGTTCGCGGCCTCCGCGCTGCTGGTGGCCGCGTCGTGGACAAGCCCGGCCCCGACCGCCCGCGGCGCGGATGGGGTCCGCATCGGGGCCGACAAGGTGCTGGTCGACCTGCGCGACGCGCCCTGGGAGTACCTGGCCAAGGAGCCGCGATGGACGACCAAGGTCGGCTTCGGCCGCGGTGAAGCCGACATGAAGGGCGACGCGGAGCGTGCGAAGACCGAGCACGAGGCGATCGGCAAGGCCGAAGGCTGGAAACCGATCCGCGTCGGACGCCGATGGGAAAGCATGGGCCATGCGGAACTAAACGATCGGGTGACGTGGCTCCGGCTGCGGTTCCACGTGCCGGCGGAATGGAAAGGCCAGCGTCTGGGGTTCTTCTGCACGGCCGTCGACGACGTGGCCGACTTCTATCTCAACGGCGCGCACCTGGGAAGAAGGACCTATCATTGGGGTGCCCGCGTGCCCGGGCCGGTCGACGTGGAGCTGACGCCCCAAGCGCGTTTCGGCGGTGACAACGTGCTGTTGGTGCGGGTGAATGACACGGCCCAGGCGCGTGGCGGCGGGGTCCTGGGCCACGTGCTCCTGTATCGTTCCCTTCCGTTTTGTCGCACGGCCCGCGGCGGCATCGAGTTGTCGCGCGAGGAGGCCGGACCGCTCGGCGTCGTGTTGCACTTGGGCGATGCGCTGCTTGCCCGGGGCGGGCAGACGGCGTTCGCGCCGGCGGAACTGCGGGCGCTGGAGATCCCGCCCTACGTCCTCCGCGACGACGAACTGGTGTTGGTGCTCGCCGCGGAGACTGCGTTGAAGGCGGCGGGCCCGCATCGGGTCGAACTCGACAGCGTCTGCCCCACGCGCGACGACCGCGCGTTGGCCGTGCGTTGCGAAGGGCTGCCGGCCCGCGCGGAACGGTTCGAGCGGTTGACGATCCCCCTCGAGTTGGCTGCACGCTATGAGAACGCTTTCGACCCGCGACAGATCAACGTGCAGGCGCTCGTGGAAACGCCGTCGGGAAGGACCGAGAAGGTGCCCGCCTTCTTCTGGCAGGACTTTGCGTCGGTGGCCGTCGCCGGGGCGGAAGAGATCCTGCTGCCGAAGCGGTGCAGTCCCTGGCGGCTGTACTACCGGCCGCGCGAAGTGGGCGTCCATAAGTTGCACATGCTGGCCCAGGACAAGACCGGGGTGCGGCGCACGCCGGACCACAAGCTCGAAGTGGTCGATTCCAAGCGGAAGGGGTTTCTGCGCGTGAGCAAGCGCGATCCTCGCTTCTTCGAGTTCGACAACGGCGAGTCGTATTTCGGCATCGGTCCGAGCGGCTGGTTCCGCGACGAGAACTACATCTTCGGAGGCAACCCGCGACACGTCTCGACGCGCCGGCTCGACGACTACTATCGCCGCAAAGCGGCGGCCGGCTCCAACTACGACTACTGCCTGGCGGAGTTCTTCGGCCGGCTCTACACGCGCGGCGGATACCTCGATCAGCACGTCGCGTGGAAGTGCGAACACCGGCTGCGCACGCTGGAGGAAGTCGGCATCTACTGGGTGACGTGCTACGACGACCTGTGCCGGTCGGTGATCTACGGCCTGGACACGCTCCCCTACGCGACGGCCCAGGGCGGGCCGTGCGCGAGCGTGGAGGAACTGTACGTCAACCAACGGGCGATCGAGATGCAGCGCGACCACCTGCGCTATTTCGTGGCGCGGATGAGCGATAGCCCGGCCCTGCTCCTGTGGGCCATCGGCGACGAGGGCCAGGCGGGCTCGCGATTCTCGCCGTCGATGGTGCGATCGTGGATCAAAGACCTGCAGAGCTACGTGCGATCGATCGATGTTTACGAGCACCCGCATGTCATGTGCGAGGGGCCGCGGTCCGTGGCGGAAGGAGGCGATGCGATCATCATCCCCGACTGGTACTTCAAACGCGAAGTCGACGCCGTGACCCTCAGCCTCGAAATCAACGAGAAGTACGAGAAGTACCGCTGTCCGCTGGTCAACCCCGAGGGAGGCATGGTCGAGTGGACCAAGCCCGCCGACCAGTACGGGCCGAAGCGAGCTTTGTATTACCTGAGCGGCGAGCGATGGAAGTTTCCGGAAGCCATCTCGTTCCACAATCATCTGTGGATCAGCCTGTTTCTGAAACACGCCGTGGGCGGGACCGAATGGCTGGGAGCGTTCATCGACCGCAAGAACGAGCTCTATCATGCCACCGCGATGCGCAACTACCTGCAAGGCGAATCGCTCACCGGGCCGCACTGGGAAATGGCCGCGCCTGCGGTCTCCGACGACGGCCTGCGCGGCTTCTGCCTGCAAACCGACGGCAAGAGCCTGGCCTGGGTCCACAATCGCCGCTACACGTGGTACGAGGCGGGCCACCAAGGCAAGAAGCCGCCGACGATCGCCGGCGCGGAAATCACGATTCCGGTCTGTGCGGAGGGATCCTATCGAGTCGAGGTCTGGGACACGCGGAGCGGGAGCGTCGTGTCGGAGTCGTCCGTCCGGTCGTCGGGAGGCCGCGTGAAGGTCCCGTTGCCGCCGATCGAAAAGGACGTGGCGCTGAAGGCAATCCTTGCGACTCCTGCCGCGAAATGACGAGAGATTGGCGTCCCTAGTCCATTCCAGCAAGGAGAAACCATGAGCAACGAGCAGCCCGACCTGGGATACCTCGATGCCACGATCGCGCTGATGCGCAAGATCGAGGCCGAGCAGCGGGAGAACATCGAGAAGGCGGCCGACCTGATGGTCGAGGCGATCGCCGCCGACCGGCTCATCCACGTCTACGGCGGCGGCGGACACACGACGCTCGTGATGGGCGAGATGTTCTTCCGCGCCGGAGGGCTGGCCAACATCAACCCGATCATGGAGACCGGCCTCTCCGTGTTCAACCAGGCGCTCAAGTACCTGGAACTGGAGCGCTGCGTGAACTACGGGCGGAGCATCGTGAAGTATTACCGCCTCGAGCCCGGCGACCTGCTCATCATCTTCCACAACATCGGAATCAACCCGGCCACGATCGACGCGGCCCTGGAGGCCAAGGAACGGGGAGCGAAGATCATCGCGGTCAGCTCGTCGAAGTGGCAGAACGAGATGCCGCCGGACCACTTCATCCGGCACCCGAGCCGCAAGAACCTCTTCGACCTGGCCGACGTGTGCATCGACGACTACAACGCGGTGGGCGACTGCGCGGTCCGCGTGCCGGGCTTCGACACGCCCATCGCCCCGAACTCGAACGTGATCGACTTCTTCATCGCCCATCGGCTGGAAATCGAGGCCGTGAAGCGCTGCGTGGCCCGGGGCATCGAGCCGCCGGTCTGGCGGAGCGCCAACGCCCCCGGCGGCGACGAGTTCAACGCCCACTACGTGGCGAAGTATCTGCCGCGGGTCAAGAGTCTTTGATGAGGGTTCAGGGTTCGGGGTTCAGGGTCTAGCCGGCGTTCAAAAACAACTTCGGCACATGT
>CAYSGY010000356.1:5246-6035 GCA_964430315.1 uncultured Planctomycetaceae bacterium | reverse complement strand
CAGGCCTGGGCCGCGAAAAGCAGAACCACCACCATCAGGAACCCCCAAGCCATTCCAGGGCGAACCACCCGTTTCATATTGCTCTCCCTCCTCTTGATACGCGAATTTTGCGCACGGACCGTCCCCAGCGAGTTCTCAGCGACTTCTACAGTTTCGGCCTGTTAGACGCGGTAACATGACTGGACTGTATCGGATTTTCCGGATGCGCTGCCCATACCGGGTGGTGTGGCCCGGCAGGCCTGGCCGAGGCCTTCTGGCCAGGCCCTTTCACACCGCCACCAGAGCGAATACAATGCGACTGTTGCGGTTGTCCACGACGCCGAGCCGATGGAAATCCTATGCTTGAGAGCCGGACAGCGACGGGTGTCGGCGTCAGGGCCCCGCGGCCGGGTGCATAGCTCAGTTGGTTAGAGCGCTACCCTGATAAAGGAAACCAGGGTTTTTACCCCAACCCCGAAAATCGTCGAAAATACCGTAAAAACAAGGGTTTTCGGCACTTCTCCGGCTTCTCCCGTAACGTCGTTTTAGGTCGGTTTATGCGCCCTCTCGGGCGTACATACTCCCGCCCTTAGAGCGCTACCGAAAGGGACTGATGGCCTAGTTCACCCCCGGCTCCCCGGGAAGAAAAGGCCAGGTCGGACCCCTCCCCAAAACACCTCCGTAGGACGCCTACGGCGTCGCCCTAGGGGCTCCTGGGAGAAGGTCGGCTAACGGGGCCCATGGGCCAGAACGGCCCCTACGGCAAGCCTACGGGGCACCGAGAGAATACCCCCTGCTAGGGGGTATACG
>CAYSGY010000356.1:0-5236 GCA_964430315.1 uncultured Planctomycetaceae bacterium | reverse complement strand
ACGGTGGATCAGGTACCCCCACCCTATCTAGGGGCATCGAGGATGGCCCCCTCGACTACGGGGGGAGACCACGGGACGGGCCGCTCATCCGGTCGGAGGCGTTGAAGGCGTTCGGCTTCGGACCATTGCTGCCGTACCTCCGCTGTCGCTACCAGGAGGTCCAACGGCGACAGGTCCGCTAAGTCGCTGAGGTCGTCCAGTGGTCCGCCCCGCCTACGGGCATGTTGGAGCAGGGCCCCACATCGGTGTGAGCAACAGCGTTGCTTAGCCGCTTGGGTCGCGCCTAATCCTACCGCCGGCATAAAAAGTCGGCCGCACCATTGGCAGACACGAAACGGATGGGGCGGCGATCGCGGCATGTTGTACCTCTGGGCCGCTCGAAATTGAATGGGGGGGGCGTGCGGGTCGGATGGAGCCACCTTCCGGATCGCCGGGGCTCTACGGCCGTCAAGGGTCGGCCGGAGCCTCACGCGAAGGAACCTCGAACCCTCGCGCCCCCATCGTTTCATCAAGAGGGGACGGCGGCACGGCCGATGGGAGAACCGACCGTGCCGCCGGGAGCAAGTCACGCGGCGACCTCGACGCCGCTCCCCTCGGTCCAGGATGCCTTGCTCAAGGGCGGTCCTGGACGTTCAATCGAGTAGCCGCACTTTGACAGCGTCGCTTTGGTGCTCGATGTTGAACACGCACCGGCGGCCGACGAGGCTCCCGTCGATCACCTCGGGCGGGTTGACCAACTGGGAGATCGGGAAGGTGCAGAACGTGCCGTTGTCGGCATTGATGTTGCCTGTTCTCCGCTCGGGATTCCTCGTGGCGGGCGGCTCGATGTAGGCGATTTTGCCAGTCATGTTTTCGTTCCTTTCGTGTTGTAGGTTACTTCAGGAATCACCCGGGCAGGGCACGTAGGTCAGCGGGATGCCCGAGGGCGAATACTTGACGGGTCCGGGCTCGGTTCGCCCCTCAGCATCGTCGCATGGCCGGCAGGGCTCGCTCCGCTTCGGCGGTGCGATGCGCTCATCCGGCGGCGGCGTGGGAGTGAGGCCGGACTGATGAGCGTTGACCGTCGGCTCGGCTTCGTTGCAGGTCGTGACGCCCGCCTGCTTCAAGGCCAGTGCTGCACATTGCGGGCACAAGACATGAACATCGCTGCAACATCTCGGGTTGGGCGGTCGAATCGGGGTGAAGTCGGTTCCGAAGCCCTTGTATGCGCCAAAAGTCACTTGGGTAGGCATGCTAACCCTCCTTTTCTGCGGGTTCGGTTGGATCATCGTCGCCGGGCTGCCAGACCTCGAAACGCTCCGGAAAACGGGCCGCAAGGTCGGTCTCGCTCTCCACCGTGTCGCCTGGCAAATAGGTCTTTCCGTTGGCGGAGTGAATGCCTGAAACGAGAATGTACTTTTTCATCGTCGGTTCCTTTCAAATCGTGCTCTGAAGAACGCGGTTCTGCTGCTCCTGGAGGCGGAGTTGACGGCGGGCTAGGGCTCGCTTCAACCTTCGCTCGCGTTCGGTTTCGACTTGGCTCGTGGGCAGTGCCGCCAGTGCCGCTTCCGCCTCCTGGAGCTTCGCCTTGGGGTCTGCGGCAAGGCCGACCAGGAATTCGGCCATGCCAGGGGCGTCCAAGCCGTGGGGTAAATTTCCCAGTTTCGGGTCCCATTGGAAAACAGGCGATCGCCCGCCGATGACCGCCTTCAAGCGGCGCAATTGGTCCGCAATCCGCTGGAGCACCGCACGCCAGTAGTCGCGGATGATTTCAAGCCGCTCACGATCGTCCGGCGAGGGCTCGGAGGCGTGGAAGCCGCCGTCGAATTCATTCAAGGTCGCGCCGTCAGGGAAGTACCAGAGCCGTTCATCCGGCGATCGCTCCGGGGTTCCGTGCCTGGCCATGAACTCGTTTTTCGTTTCGATCGGCATGATTGACTCCTTATTGGTTGTCGAAGGGTACTGGAATTCCTAGAGGGTTCGGTCGTGGGGCGTCGCGGCTAACGGGTGCCTTGTGGGAGAAGATTCCAGATCCGCTGGGCATCCACATGCCTTCTGCCAACTCGTCGCCTTTTCGGAGGTCGCGGTAATCGGCCTCTGCATCGCGGCGGGCTCGTTCGGCAAGGCGGCGAACGGAAGCCATCCCGTCGTCGCTCGAATCGGTTGCGAACAGCACGCCCAATCTTGCGGGCTGGCGTTGCATCACGGAATCACAGACGCCGGCCACCACGTTGGCGAGGTCGTCATGCTGACCGGGAGCGTGGTCCACGATGTCCCGACCGCCGGAGCGGGTCTTGCGGACCAGACCGGCTAGCTGATTGATGAGTGTGGGGTTGTCGAGCAACTCGACTTGGCTTGCAAGAAGGCGAGGGAGCATTTCGAGGTACAGTTGGGAGCGGTTCTTAGCGACCTTGGCGGTGATGGTTTGCGCCCAGGGGTTGGTGCTGACCCGCTCGAATCGGACGCCACGGGACTTGAAGTTGGAGCGCACGAATTCCGCCGCGTAGTTATCGCCCAGCACTTGCTTGATGTTGTACCGCTGGAGATCGCCAACCATGTCGGCGATGACGGCGTCGGGGTTGAAGGGAGGTCTCCAGCGTCGGATGAAGTCCAGAACGATTCGGTCGGGGCCGACCTTGTGCGCGATGGCCAGCGCAGCGTCATCCACGCGACCACCGCTGAGGTCAACGAAAGCCGCGTGGTGGATTCCGGGCTGGGGAGGTAGTTCGATGCGGCCTTTGACGACCAGGCTTTCGATGATGTCTCTGGGGAGAAAGGTGGCGAGGTCGTCGCGGAACTGACCCAGGTATTCAGACGCGGCGGCTTGCGGGTCTTCCTCCAAAGCCTCATCGACCACGCTCTGGGGAAGGGTCGGATTCATCGTCCGGGAAGGGCAGTTCCAGACGAGAACCCGGGAGTCATCCCGGCCGAAGTGCCGCTTCCACTGCTGAAAGCACCATCCCTTCATCGCGTAGGGGCTGGAGATCACGATCATCCGACCGCCGCACGTGGCAAGGGAAGGCTTCAAGGCGCGGATCAATTCCGTATCGGTCCTGACCTTGGATTCTTCGGCAAAGCCCAGGAAACACGCCTCCTCTACGATCGCGGCAAGGCCCGTGTAGTTCCTGACGGTGCGCCAGTCCCCAGCCAATACCTCAATCCTCGTGCCGCTCTTCAACTCAAAGCCTTCTCGGGTCTCGCTGACTACCTCCCCAGCGAGGATCGGCGTATCGAAGATCGCCCGCATGTAATCCCTTACGACGCCGGACTGGGCTTTCGTGGGGCTGACCACGGGCACCATTCCGCGCTCACCCTTGGCCAGTCTGGCTTCCCGGCCAGACAGGACGGCCTCGTAGGCGGCGATGATACTGGCCATGCGGGTCTTTCCCGAACGTCGGCCAGTCAGGAAGAGGGCGGTATCAAAGCCGGCCTTGGGCAACTTGTTGGGGTCACGGCCGGTACAAGCCCTCACAAGGTCGTGGGCCTGCTTCCGAATCGGTAGGCCGTAGAGGCATCGGAGCGCGGTTTCCCAAGCGCTCCAGGTGGTCAGGGAATCCTTGCCGTCTGCTAGGAACGGGCGGAAGAGATTCTTGTCTTCGATGGCCTGAAGGATGTTCACCGCTCGGTCCCTCCGATGTAGGTCTTCAAGTCGATAACCCGGGCCTTACGCTCGATCCCGAGAAGACGCGCTAAGCCGGTCAGGCTGTTGGTGGCCTGTATCCATTTGCCAAGCACTCCAGCCTTGTCTGATGCGCCGCTCGCCATTTCGTTTTCGAGGGTTTGGAGAACCGCCTCCAACCAGACGAACCGCTCAACCATCGCACTCTTGACGTGGCCCACGTCTTCCGGCCCGCCGATATCCGTGACGATGCTCTCGTAGTTGGCTCGTAGCGCCTTGGCCAGCTCCGTGCGCTTGTCCAACTCGGCAAGGAACCCGGCCTTGAACTTCGCCGGGAGCGTCGTCGGCTTGTGCTGCTCGTTCTTTCGAGTTCCCTTACCTACTCGGGGCATATCCAGGGGCCTTTGGTTCGGGTGTTCTAGGGTACTTTCGAGGGCCAGTTCTCGCCTCTTTACGCCCGCTCTGGGCGTAATTGCGTTGGGGTCGAATCTCGTTTGAGCCTTGTTTTATAGGGGTTTTCGTCGCTTGGAGAATTACCTACCCTAGGTAAACGTCTGCTTCGATCGGCCGTTTTCTCATGTGTTTCGTCGGGAGACGGTAGGATTTGCTCCTGGGTGGGTGTCTATTAGTTAGACCCTGCCGTTCCCCTGCCGTTTCTTCATCGTCTTCGCCTTGGCCTTCACAGTGCGATCCCATGCTGCATCATAACCACCTACGACCGCTTGCAGCGCTTCAATACCATCCCAGTAAGCAACCACGGCTTCGACGTTCACTTTCCTCTCGTGGCAAACCTCCAAAACCATCTTCACAACTTGGAGAGCGTGCGCGTTGGAGGCTTCCCACTCGCCCAGCGTCCGGTCGATTTGAGACCACGCCTGAGCAACGGCGTAGCGTGTACTCCCCGCCCCCGGGAGAATATCAGCGGACTCGGCAGCCGTTGCCTCCCACTCTTCTCGAAGGGCATCGAGCATCATCAATCGTTGGCCGTAGTCAAGCGTCGGCCGGAAGTGTGCGAGCAAATCATGCTCGTCGCCCCACTGCCCGCAATGCCAACAAGACCACCGAGGTTTGAATTCTGGTTTGTCCGGTCGGATATGGAAGCCCCGATGTCCGCACCATGGGCACGTCCATCTCGCTTCGCCCTTGACTTGCTCGGGCGGTCCCATGAGGTTCTCGGCAAGATACTGTAGGAAAATCATCGCTCATCCTTTCTGGATTCGTGGACTGCTTGCGCCAATTCCTTGATCGCTGTCGCGATGGCAAACGCACCAGAGGCGAGACGGTCGATCGCATCGACGACGTTCGCGGGTTCCAGGTTGCTATCGCAGACGTTCGGGCTCTGGAGCGTGCCCCAGACAGCCTTGCAAAGGTGCTTGAGCCCGTCCGCCGCGTTGAACATTTCTCCTTGATCGTCGTCCGTGCGGAGGCTGAATCGAATCGCATCGCCGATACCATCCAGGACGGTCTTGTTCTGGTGCCTACTCAGTTTTGGCATTTGCTCTCCTTTGTCAGTGCCGCTACAACAACTATCTTTACTACCGAAACCCGTTGACGCTTTAGATAGTAAAGATAGTTGCTATAGCGGTGGCGGTGAGCAGCAGAAAGGGAGCCAGGGCGAGCAAGTGGTGCGCATGAAAA
>CAYSGY010000355.1:0-6083 GCA_964430315.1 uncultured Planctomycetaceae bacterium | reverse complement strand
ACCCCGGTCGGCCCCCAACCACCCCGAAATCGCTTCCGCAACAGAAACCAATTAGTTCATTGCCTCTTCCGAACCTGCTTGGGCAGCAGTCACCAGGTCTTCGATAGCCTCAGTCTCTGCCTGCAAGCGGTCGTCCCAACTCCAGAGGTTCCCTTCAGCGTAGAGTCTCGCACCGGTCGCCAGTCTCGCCCGAAGACTAGGGTCATCCACCAAGTCCGTCACTGCACGTGCTATCCGATCTGCAGTAATCCTGTCGTCCGCGTCAGCGTCAAGCAGTATGCCGTTTCGGCCGTTTACGATTACCTGGCCGGTCTGCCCGGTATCTAGAGTGACAATGCAGCACCCAGCATTCAGCGCCTCCCAAAGCGGGTTCCCAACATTGCTCCCGTCATATAGGGAAAGGAAGATGTCACACGCGGAATAGAATGCGTAAACGTCACGATGATGCACCTTGCCAACGAAGATCGTGCTGTCGTCCACCCCCAACTCGTGGGCCAGATTTAGGAGACTGTCACGTTCAGAGCCATCGCCAGCAACGACAAGTCTGACGTTCCCGGTGACGGCTTGTCGGATGCGGGGCAGAGCCCGGATTGCCCGATCCACCCGCTTCATCGGATCAAGCCGGCATAGCGTCAGCAGCACAACATCCGAGGGCGCGATCTTCAAGGTTTCCTTCAAGGATTGATTACTTCCGGCGGGAAGTTCAACTCTGTCCACTCCGTTGGTCCAGAACCTTACATTCACCCCACCCGGGTTCAGGCATTCTGTAATCTCCTTGCCATTCGTCCCATCGTTGGTGACGATCACCATGTCGGCCCGCCGCGTAAGCGCCAACCGAGACAGTAGGTGTCGTCGTCCGATACGCCGCAGTGACCTCCGTTCTGCGTCGTAGTGGGCGGCGATTCGAGCTATTCCATAGAATCGCGTTACCAGCGGGACACGAAACAACCGGCGCAGCAGGCTTCCGATGAGAACGGCGTCGGCCTCCGCTGCGTAGATGACATCCGGGCTGTAGGTTCCACGGCAGTGTCGAAGCGTGTAGGCCAGACACGCAACGAGAAAGAACAGGAACTGCCGAGGCCGACGCAGTGATGGAATCCGTCCGAGCCATTTGAACGGCAAATCGAAGCGAACTACTGAGAGGTTCGGATGCAGGTTGACTAGTGGAGACGGAATGGCCGTCGCTTCCGGATGGACGAGAAACCTGACGTGGTGTCCTCGCTCGGCGAAGTAGAGCGGAGTGCGCAGTGTGACCTGCATACCGTTTTCTTGGAAGTCCCACAGGGATATCATCAGAATGTTCAACCGGCGTTTCCCGAGGAGCGATGGTAGTGTCATCGGAATCAGGCGAAGGCGATTGCCAGATTGTCGTCGTAGTGCTGGCCCGTGTGGACGAGAAATTCTTGGTGGGTCTTTCGGAGTTCCAGGCTCAACGGGGCCGCCTTGATGAACTGCGGCCGGGCGCCGACGATGGTTACGAAACGCATGGGGTCAGAGGTCAGAGGGCAGAGGTCAGGCCCAGTCGGTGAGGAATTCGAGTCGATTGCGCATTTCTTCGGCCGAGAGGCAATCCGCCATCCTCAAGATTCTTCGCATCCTCTCGCCTACGGAGAACTGTTCCTGGTGGGCCAATAGGATGCCTGCGTGCGACTGGCCATGGGAAAGCCACTGGGCGTGAAGGCGGCAGAAGTCGCCGACATTGTGGGAATAAAGGACCCTTCCCTGTGCTGTAGCGAATGCCAACTGTTGCTCGTCGGTTTCCGCCGTAGCGCCGGCCTCCAAGGCGGTCGAGACATCCAGCCCGTGCTTACGCAAAGCCGCCACCAGGGCGTGCCGCATCGAGTCCTCGTCGCAGTACAGCCGGATCGTCACGATTGCCGACGCGCCACACGGTGCTCGCGCTCCAATCGCTCGGCTTCAGCCCGTTCCGCAGCCATCTCCGCATCCATGGGTTCCCGGTTCGCGTGGTAATAGGTCAGGGCGGCATGCACCTGCGCCAGCGTGAGATGTGGGATTTCCGTCGCAATCTCCTCCGGAGTCATTCCCATTTTGTACCAGCCCGCAATGGTGCGGACGGAGACTCCCGTCCCGGCGATGCGGGGGCGGCCACCGCAAACGTCCGGCGTCTGCTCGATCAGCGTTCCAATGTCGGTCAACGTGCTCATGAGCGGTGCTCCCGAGGCCACCCCGTCCCCATTCCCTATTCTAGCGGTCCCCCCCGCGTTGGAAAGGGGGCTAGACGCTCGTCTGGCCCGTCAAGCGTGTCGTCGTCGTCGTGCTGACCCGTATGGACGGGGTGCTTCCCCGAGAATCGCACCGTTCCCCTCGCGTGCGTGCCAAGCACGCCCCCTACACTTTGCCTCCCCCCGTTCTTCATGCCCCATCTCCCCCTCTCCGCGTCTCCCCCTCTCCGCGTCTCCCTCAACGGCCGCCGGGCGAGCCGGCGATCCGGCGGAAGGCCGCCTCTTGGCGAAGGCGCCGCTGCTGATCGCGGGCCTGCTCTTCCTCCGAGGAATCTTCGTAGGGGCCGCGATTCGGATCCAAGCGGTAGCGCCGGCCGCACGCCGGGCAGCACGCAGCGGCGCTCCCCTCGAAGCTCAGGGCGCTCGAGGTGCAGCGGCAGAGCCACCCGGTTTGGCGGGCAGGGACGCCTGCCGCCACGCCGTAGCGGGGAACGTCGCCGGCGACCACGGACCCGGCCTCGACCATCGCATACTCGCCGACCGTCGCGCCGCCGATAACCGTGGCGTTGGCGCCCAGGCTGGCGCCCCGCCGGACCACGATCGGCAGCCTTTGGCACGCATCGAGGCGCTCGCTCCGCGGCTTGACGACCGGGGCCAACACGACCCCGGGCCCGCAGAAAACGCCGTCCTCCAACACCACGCCGTCGTCGACCACCACGTGGCGGCCGATCCGCACACCATCGCCGACGACCGCCGTCGAGCCGACGACCGCGCCGGGGCCGAGATCGCAGTCGGCCCCGATCGTGGCGCCCGGCTTGACGTGGGCGAATCGCCCGATGCGGGTCCGCGGCCCAATCGTCGAAGGCTGCTCGACGCAGGCGGTTTCGTGGGCGACGTAGGGTTCGACACGGGTATCCATCGACAGGCCCCCCCGGGGTTTCCGCGGACGCAACGCGACAACCTCGCTTTCTGCGGCCCACCGGCGCGATCCCTCGTCCGCACCACGGGAACGCCCCGGCGTGAGCGGAAGGGTTTGTAGCACGGGGGCCGGCACAATTTCAAAGGTTTCTTGTCGGGAAGAAGAGAAGGTGACAGCCACCGGATATGAGGAACATGGGAGGCTTTGTCGCGTGGCGGCTACCTGTCTTCCCTGAATCTGGTGGCTGTCACGTCCTCTCGGCTCTCTTTCCCCCACCCCGCACTGCTGGACAAGCCAGCAGCGGCACCCAACGCGAGGATCGCGGCAACGTGTTTCGCCGTTGGAGCATGAGGCCCGTCTGCGCCCCGTGACTCCCCGATCCCACGCCGAGGTGCCGGTCCGGCTCCGGGATTCCGAGTTCGCGGAAAAACACGCCCGACATGGCGTCGTCGTAGTGCTGGCCCGTGTGCACGAGAAATTCTTGGTGGGTCTTTCGGAGTTCAAGGCTCAACGGGGCCGCCTTGATGAACTGCGGCCGGGCGCCGACGATGGTCACGAAACGCATGGGGTCAGAGGTCAGGCCCAGTCGGTGAGGAATTCGAGTCGATTGCGTATTTCCTCGGCCGAAACACGGCCCACGATTCTCAAGAGCCTTCGCATCTGCTCGCCGACACCCTAGAGTTGTTGGCGGCAGACAACGACGCCCGCATGGCTTTCGCCCCGCGCCAGAACCTCGGCGTGCAGCCGGCAGAAGTGTCCCCTGTTGAAGCTGTATACGACGCGGCCCTGTGCGGTCGCGTACGCCAGGTGTTCGTGGTCCTCGCGTTCGATCATGCCTGCTTCGGAGGCCGTTTGGAGGTCCACGCCGCGAGTGCGAAGCGCGTCGACGAGGTCGGCGTCCATCGCGTCTTCGTCGACGTAGAGCCGTATCTTCACAATTCTTCCTCGACCGCGTGCGCCGCACGTGCTGCCCGGTGCTCGCGCTCCAGACGGTCCGCCTCTTCTTCTTCAGCGGCCATCTCTGCCTCCATGGACTCCTGATTGGCATGGTAGTACGCCAGCGCCGCATGCACCTGCGCCAAGGCGATGTGGCCGATCCGACGGGAGATTTCTTCCGGAGACCAGCCGAGCTTGTACCAGCCGGCGATGCGGAACACGGAGACCCCCGTCCCGGCAATGCGCGGCCGCCCGCCGCAGATGTCTGGCGTCTGTGTAATCAACGTCCCAATGTCGGTTACCGTGGCCATGGCCGATCCAGCTCCTGCTTGTGAAGCCAGCCTTTCCCCTTATTCTAGCGGTTCAAGCGACGACAGGAAAGGGGGAAGTGGGGAGTGGGGAGAAGGGAGAAGGGAGAGGGGAGTGGGGAGTGGGGAGAAAAGAGATTCCTCGCCTCCATCCTCTGTCCTTCTCAACCGCATTCCAGCACGCTTCCCAAATAGTCCAACACCCGTGGATAGAGCCGCTTGTGGTAGCTCCGGTCGCTGGCCGCCAGGACGGTGTTGTGCCAGAGGCCGACGAATTCGCCTTGGTGACGCCGGGTGGCGTCGATCAGCTTCTTCACATGGTCGAAGGCCGCGTACCCCAGCGTCACGGATTCAATGGGCATCGTGGAGTTCGCCGGGACCGAGAAGCTCTTGACCGGGGCCACGGACGTGGAGAACACGGACGGTTCTCCCCTCGATCGAGAACAGGAGGCGATAGCGCAGACCCTTCTGCGTTTTGAACAGGATCTCACGGATCTCCGGTTCGACGTATTCGTTTTCGGGCGCCAGGGCGCACACCTCCGCCTCGGAGACCAGCCGGCGGAGGGCCGCCAGGAAACGCTCGTACCACCGGTCGGCGCCGCGCGGGGACCGCTCGGCAATCCACCGGTAGATGCGATGGGCGTCTTGCTCCGCCTCCGGCAGGATGACCACCGTGTAGGTCATCGTTTGCCGGCCGAGCCCCGGCTGGCGCGGAAATCACGGTCGAAATCGTCAAGGACTTTTCCCTCTCCGCGTTCGGCCTGCGCCAGCGCCCGTCTGACCGCCGCGACGCTCTGATTGAGATCCTCCTGGCTGGGGTGCTCGACCCGCCAAACCCGCAGACACTCCTCGGGAGTAAGCTCCGCGCCGTCGGCGAGCTGCTCGGCGATGAAGTGGTGAAAAGTCGCCAAATCGCTAGGAGTCTCGCTCATCGTCGTTTCGCTCCTATCCCGCCCATCCACGCACCCCTTCATTCTAACGCTTCTGGCGGCGACAGGGAAGGAGGGAGTGGGGGAGAGACGGAGAGGGGGAGAAGGGAGAGGGGGAGAAGGGAGAGGGGAGAAGGGAGATCCCTCGCCTCCAACCTCTGTCCTCTGTCCTCTGCCCTCTGTCCTCTGCCCTCTGCCCTCCTCAACCGCATTCCAGCACGTTTCCCAAATAGTCCAACACGCGGCGGTAGAGTCGCTTGTGGTAATTCCGGGCGTTGGCGGCCAACTGGGTATTGTGCCAGAGGCCGACGAATTCGCCTTGGTGACGCCGGGTGGCGTCGATCAGCGTCTTCACATGGCCGAAGGCCGCCTCTTCGTCGAGGTTCATGGAGTCCGGCCGGTCGAGCGTGCAGTCCATCACGGTCAAAGGATGTTCTTCGATGCTACGGACGACTCCAGTCGAGAACGGGCAAGCCCTCAAGTTCCAGGCAATCACTTGCATTTCGCGTGACGAGGGTCGCGTGGTTTGCCAAGGCAATCGCGGCGATGCGGAGATCCATTCGGCCGGTCCGCCGCTTTTGCCTGCGGAACTGCTCGTAAAGGGTCGCTGCTGTTTCGGTGAAGCTCAGAAGGGGAAGCCTGGCGAAGAACCGAACCGTTTCCGTCATCCGCTGATAAACCGGGACCAATTCATTCGCCGTCTTGGCGCGCCGCAGCAACGCGTACCACCCGGAAAGCTGCTCTTCCACGCTAATGAGTTTCTGTTGCGGAAGCGATTTCGGGGTGGTTGGGGGCCGACCGGGGTTGA
>CAYSGY010000354.1:0-6131 GCA_964430315.1 uncultured Planctomycetaceae bacterium | reverse complement strand
AGGAAAGGGTCCGGCCGAGGTCGTCGACCACGCCGACCTTGATGTTCGTTCCGCCCAGGTCCAGGCCCACAAAGAAAGGCGACTGGGCCTTCTCCTTCGAGATCGTTTCGCGTGGTTGAGTCATGGGCAATCGCTTGAGATCAAGAGGTAGGGCGGACCCGCACCGCACGCGACCCGCGGCGCGGCAACGGTAGGTTATGCTTCAGCATAACCGAATCGCGGAAAGGGCACCAAATCTGGGACGGGTTATGCTGAAGCATAACCTACGGCGGCGGGGGCCACAATTCCGGGTTCAGGCCGGGATGCCTTGGAGCCGGGCGTAATCGGGCAGGGGGCCGACCAGGGGACGCACGTAGTCGAGGAAGGCCGGCGTCACGTCGGTGCCCGAGGGGGCGATGAACTCGTCGGGCATCGGCTTGGCGCGGACCGCCACGTCGGCCAGCGGCACGGTCCCCAGCGACCAGCGGTACGGCTGGCTCGACTCCCGAACGAGGTTCACCATGACCCCGGAGGTCCCTTCGGCGGCCAGTTCCACGGCCCTGCGGCCGCAGGCGAACGCCTCGTCGAGGTCCGGCGGGCTGATGCGGTCGGCCGCGCACATCGCCAGCGACTCGCACACCTGGAACTCGCCCCGCCACTTCAGGGCATCGCCGATCATTCGGTGGAGCATCATGGCCGCGCTGGTCCCGCCCATGGCGCCGAACTCGACGTTCTTGAACGTGTCGGTCGTGGTCGACGCGCTCACCGGGGTCCCGTCGGCATAACAGATCCCTTCGCCGCACACGATGCTGCACCAGCCGTGCTTCTCGTAGCACTCCTTCACGCCGGCCAGGAATTGCTCGCGGTCGAACGGCCGCTCGGGCATAAGGATGATGTGGGGGGCGTCGTCGTCGGCCGACCGGGCCAAGGCGGCCGAGGCGGGCAGCCAGCCAGCCGAACGGCCCACCGTCTGGAAGATCACGTATTGGTCGACCCGCTTCATGTCGCGGGCGAGCATGCCGGCCTGCCTCACGGAGAGGGCCACGTAGCGGGCCGCGCTGCCGAACCCGGGCGTGTGGTCCGTGCCGAACAGGTCGTTGTCGACCGTCTTCGGCACGCCGACGCCCACCAGCGGATACCCCTTCTCGCGGCAATACACCTCGACGCGGTGAATCGTGTCCATCGTGTCGTTGCCGCCGATCATGAAGAAATAACGGATATCGTGCTTGCGGAGCATGGCCAGGATCGGCTCGAAATCGGCGTCGCGGAGCTTGTGACGCGAACTACCCAGCGCCGAGCTTGGGGTCGTGCGCAGGCGTTCCCGCGTGGCGGCGTCCTCGCGTCCGAGGTCGATCACCTCGCCCCGCATGAACCCGTCGATGCCGAACCGCATCCCGAGAACGCGGCCCGACGGCTTCGCGTCGAGCCAACCCTGGACGACACCGCACAGGCTGGCATTGATGACACTCGTCGGACCGCCGCTCTGACCGATAATGGCGTTGTCTTGAAGCATGATGGATGGTCCTTGATTGGGGATTGGGGATTGGGGATTAGGGATTAGGGGAAGTACCGTTGAATCAAGCACCTACCCGACGACCTCCCCTCTCCCGTCTGCGGGAGAGGGGCCGGGGGTGAGGGCGGTCGCGATCCATGTGGGTGTTCCAGATCCGTTGCGACGACTGCTGCCCTCACCCTAACCCTCTCCCAAAGGGAGAGGGAACCCGATTCCGCGACCTGCACAAGCGGCACGATGCCTGGTCCCCCGCCCCCAGCCCCCAGCCCCTAATCCCTAATCCCTCTCCCCGTCCACACGAGCAGGTTTCTAAAGAACTCCGCGTACCAGTTGCCGACCTCGATGGAACCGCCGGCGACTTCCTGGAGGACGCGACGATCGCCCCAGTCGACCAGGCCGCCGACCCAGTGGGGGGCCACGTCGGTGGCCAGGGCGGCCGTGCGGCCCTCGCCCCACGTGTCGACCACCAACAGCGGGGCCGGCTCTCCGCGACGAAACTTGAATACGTTCCCATTTCCCTTCGTTTCCACACGGAACCGGACACAGCGGAGCAAGGTTTCCGACTTCGCCTTTGCTGCAAAGGCGTTGTAGCCCCCGATTCCTGGCGGGCGGTCCCAGGGGAGTCCTTCAAGGATCGGATGGTCGGCCACCTTCTCGATCAAGCACGGCTGCGCGGCGTTGCGGCGGTCGTCGCTGTCGAGCATGGCAATCGGCAACACCTCCGCCAGCGGCGACCGGTGGTACTGGCCCGACTTGCCGAAAAAACTCTCCCAGCCCCCCAGCATCAGCAGGCCCGAGCCGCCGCGGACGCATTCGGCGATGTGCGTCATCTCTCCTTTGCGAAAGCGGGAGGAGGGGTAATCGCTGACCACGTACAGGGCATATTGCCGCGAGGCGAACTCCGGGTCGGGCGACTCCGGGCTGGCCACGTGGTCGTACGGCAGGCCGAAATGGGCCATGACCCCTGCCAGGTAGGCCGCGGCCCCTTGAAGCGTGTCGTCGCCGAGGTAGCAGATTCTCTGGAGCATTCTCTGGCTCATCCGACTGAACTCGTTCCCACGCTCCGCGTGGGAACGCAGCCCCCGCCGCTCCGCGGCGCGTGATGTAGGGCGGGGCGGGGCAAATTTACCACATTTCCAATCGTATCGCCCGTCGGGCAACCGGCGTCACGGGCCGCAGAGCGGCCCTGCGTGCGTTCCCACGCAGAGCGTGGGAACGAGATCCAGAAGTCCCTAGTCGCCGGCGCCGAGGCCCTCTTCAAAGAGTCTCTCGTATTGTTGCGGGGAGTAGAAGTTGAACTCGATCTCGCGGACGTACTCCTGCGGGCCGGCCTTGCGCTGTACGTCGATCAAGACGTCGATCTGCTCCTGGCTGGCGTAGGCCTTGATGGCCCGGAGTTTGGTCTCCAGCATGGCTTCGGGCGTTACGATCCGCAGTTGCGGCGCCTGGGGGAAGTCGCAGTAGGTGGCGTACTCGTACACGGCCGGGACGGTCTCGATCGGAGTGCCTAATTCGGGCCAGATGTTCCCCTGCGCGTGGAACAGGCTGATCAACATCTCCTCGTTGACGATCCGGTGATCGGGGTGCAGATCGCTGATCGTCGGCAAGAAGACCCGGGTGGGCCGGATCTGGCGGAGGATGTGCGGGTAAGCATTCTGCAAGCCGCTGGCCCCTTCCACCTCGGTCGGATCGCCGATCGTGGCGAAGTGGCGCCCGCGGTACGGGTTCAGGTTGCAGTCGGGGAAGTGGAGCAGGTGGAGATGATCCTCGGGCAGCCCGAGGATCTGAAACGACTGCTCCGCCTCGGCCTGGCGGATCTCGGAAATCGAGCGGCGCTGGGTGAACTTGCAGTAGCCCATGCGCCCGTCCGTGGTAATCACGGCATGGACTTGAACCCCCTCAGCCAGTGCGGCCTGGAACGTCAAGCCGGCGCCGGTGACGATGTCGTCGTCGTGGGCGGAGACGAACATCCAGCACTCGCGCTCGCCCTGCCAGTCGGGCAGCAGCTCGGCGATGTCCGACGTGACCTGCGTGGCCCCCGCCTTGCGACGATAGTAGTTAATTCCGTGCGACAATCGAGTATTCCTCCCTCTCGGGCGCTGAAGAGAGCTACCTTGGCAAGCGGTCTTTGGTTTTGGGTCTTTGGTTTTGGGTCTTTGGTCTTAGGTCTTTGGTCTTAGGACTTGGGGCCTTGGCCTTTGCGAGTGCATCTCCCCGGGGCCCAACGCCCAACGCCCAACGCCCAAAACCCAAGACCCAAGACCCAAGACCAATCCAATTCCCCAGTCCCCTACGGCGCCGGCGCCACTTCGTTGCCGATCTTCCGTGCCCGCTCCGCCTTGTCTAAGTTGATTCCCAGGGCCACGCCCACGCTCACCAGGATGTTCCAGCCGGCCAGCAGTTGGAGCACGGACTGGTAGCCCTCCACCTCAGGAATGCGGATCGTGGGGAAGATCGTCTCCCGGCCGGCCACGGCGATGACCTTCAGGCCCACCCCGTCGACGAGCACTTCCTTGAACTTCTGCATTTCGGTGGGGAAGGGGTCGACGACGATGACGACCTCGTCGCCGCGCATCACCTCCTCGATCCCGTGGACGGCGTAGGTCCCCTCGAGGTAATCGCTCTTCTTGTGGGTGATTTCGTTGGTCTTGAGGGCGAGTTCTTCAGCCACGCCGTTGTTCCGGCCCGCGAAGTACACGGTGGGCGCCGCGGCGATCGAGCGGACCAGTTCCGGATCGAGTTCCGCCTCAAGGACCTGTTGGGCCTTCTCGCCTGCCTCGCGTTGATTCCGCACTAAGGGGCTTTGCCCAGCCTCGAAGGGTCCCAGGAGCGAACGGTAGAAGAGGGCCTGCTCGACCACACTCTTGGTGGCCGCCACGGCGTTCTCCTTACCACAACGGAGGGTATAACAGCGGTTGCACAGGCTCTCCAGGGGGGTGTCCGCGTTGGCTGTCAGCCCGAAACGGGCTTGGTGCCCCTGCTTGGCAAGCTGGGTAAACAGCGAAACGACTTCTTTCGTCTTGCCGCTGTTGCTGGCCCCGAAGACGACGAAATCGGCGAGCTGGTATTCGTGCGCCTGCCGAGCGCCCTCGGTGAACACACTGATGGGGGTGCCGAGGCGCAGGCGGTCTACCATGAGATTCTTGGCCGGGAAGATCCGGCTGGAGCCCTCTCCGGTAAGAAAGAGCTTGCCCGACTGCTTGGCTGCTTCGGCAGCCTGGGCGGACTGCGCAAAGTCGAAACGCCCGACGATCGCGGGCGTTTCCAGCATCTCTCGGACCAGGGCAAAGCGGTTGTACTTGACGTCGTTGAGGTTCATTTTGTACCCCCCCAAGAATATCACGTGGATCCCGCTTGCCGAGCGGGAAGATGCGGGCAGCGGGCCGGGAACGAATATAGACCTTTGCCCGATCTCGGGCAATGGCCGAGAAATTCGCGTCGCGTTGGGGGCGGTGTATGCGGGAAGCGAAAAGGGGCGGGGAGCAGCACGGGCTCGCTGGGGTGTCCTGCGGGGTGGATTTGTGCGACCGCGTCCAGAAAAGCGAAAAGTTGAGATTGTGGCAAAGTGGGCTTCCGGTGAAAATGCTGCTCCCGTTCGATGCGGTCCCCAGGAAGGGACGCCCGCATCGAGATTCGTGTGCATGTTGATTCACGAAAAGGAGTTCGACGCGAGCGTACCGTCGGCCGTCGCGAAGTGAGCATCCGCGGCCGAGACCGCACTCGGCCCGGACGACGTTTGCGGCGGTGCCCGATCCTCCGGAAGGAAGGTGACAGGGAAGTCGCCGGTTCAAGCACCGGACGCGTGGCGAAGCAGTCTCGACCCATCCAACGCACACCTCCGCATTCGCTTCCCACCCGTCCCGCTTCGCCTCGCTGAAGGTCTCTCCCTGTCTCCTCACCCCGGATCGTGCGCGACCCTTGGGTCGACGGAGGGAACGATCGCGCAAGTTGAGGAGGTGGACGATGGGTTCATTGCAGGCTGCCGTTCTCGCGCTCTATCTCTGCGGCGGGGGCGAGACCGTTCTACTGGACTTCTACAGCGACTCGTGCGGTCCGTGCAGGGCGATGGCCCCTGTGGTCGGACAACTGGCGGCCAAGGGCTACCCGGTCCGGAAGATCAACGTCCAGCACGACCCGGCCACGGCGTCACGGTTCGCTGTCCGCGGCATCCCGTGCTTCGTGATGCTCGTCGACGGCCGGGAAGTGGACCGGGAGGTTGGGGCAACCAGCGTCGGCCGGCTGGAGCAGATGCTCGCACGGGGACGGCCGCCGCGCTCGGGGAGCCAACCGGCCTTGGCGGTGTCGCCCGAGGCCCGGGCGCCCGGGAACTGGGTGCCCGGCGAGGACTCCGCCGCGGCCGCGGTGGCCATCCCTGCGGAGCGGAGCGCGACGACGTTCGCCTCGGCCCCGGCCGTCTCCTCGGTCCAGGGCCAGGAGCGCACACCGGCCGCGGAGACGCAGAGGACCAGCGAGGCCGATGGCTCGAATCCCGAGACGCAGCTTCCCACGGAGGCCGACTTCCTTGCCTGGACCGTGCGGCTGCGTATCGAAGATGCGACGGGTCAGTCTTGCGGGACGGGCACCATCATCGACGCCCGCGGCGGGGAGGCGTTGATTCTGACCTGCGGGCATCTGTTCC
>CAYSGY010000353.1:0-6150 GCA_964430315.1 uncultured Planctomycetaceae bacterium | reverse complement strand
CGGCAACTCGGGCTGCGTATCCCCGACGACGTGGCCCTATTGGGTGTGGGGAACGATGACCTGGAGTGCCGGATCACGGCGCCGTGGCTGTCGAGCATCGAGGTGCCGTCGCAGCATATCGGTTTCGAGGCCGCGGCCTTGCTCGATCGACGCATGGCCGGCGAGCGCGCCTCTTCCCAGCCAGTCCTCCTGCCGCCGCTTCGCGTCGTGACCCGGCATTCGACCGACGTCATGGCGGTCGAAGACGAGACGGTTCAGGCCGCGCTTCGTTACCTGCGGCAGCATGTCGGCGAGCCGATGCGTGTGGCCGACCTGTCGCACGCACTGGCCGTGGGACGCCGCGACCTGGAACGGCGTTTCCGGCGTCTGCTGGGCCGCTCGGTGCTGGAAGAGATCCACAAGGCGCGGACCGAGGCGGCCGCCAACCTGTTGATCGATACCCATCTGCCCGTCTCGGCCGTGGCCCGTCAGGCCGGATTCACCAGCGCCCGGCAATTGGATGTGATCTTCGGCCGGTTCAAGGGCACCACGCCCACCGCCTTCCGCCGCCAGGCGCAAGCCCACCGCAACGCGGAACCGATGGGCTGACTTCAGCCCGCCTCGCGGCGTGGGAAAGGCAGTTGGGGAGGGATGGCCGCGAAGTGCGGGGCGGGGATGACGGCCGGGCGAGGAATCGCGAAGGGGCCGACCGGACCGTCCGCCCGCTCGTCCCAAGCGTGCGACTGGATCTTCCGGAGGATCCGCTCCGCCAGCGCCACGGCCTCGCGCCCGTCTTCCCCAGGCACTCGCGGCCGGCGCTGCGTCCGGATGCTCTCGAAGAAATCCTCCAGTTCCAGGGCGAGGGCGTCGACGGCGTCGTACTGCGTCACTTCGCGCCGCAGGTGTTCCCGGAGGATGCGGTCCCTGTCCTGGGTCCCGTCGGCAGCGAGTGCCGCCACGTCCAGCCCTCGGCGGAGCAGTGTCTCGCTGGGGCGAACCAGTGTGGTTTGACGGGTGGCGAAGTCGATGCCGGCGAAGCCGGTGCCCGACCAGACTTGCATACGGCGCACCGGCTCGTGGCTGACTCGCGATGCGCTGAGCGACGCCACGCAGCCGCACTCGAACTCCAACCGGGCGCTGGCCACGTCCTCATGGCCTCCGAGGACGGAAAGCCCCAGGGCCTCGATCCTCCGCAGCGGCGAACGGACCAGGGAGAGGACCAGGTCGAGATCGTGGACCATCAGGTCGAGCACCACGCCGATGTCGGTCGAGCGGAAGGTGAACCAGCCCGCGCGCACGGCCTCGATGTACTTCGGACCGGCGACGTTGGGGAAGGCGGCGGTCACGGCCGGGTTGAACCGTTCGACGTGGCCCACCTGGAGCACGGCGCCGTTCCGCTTCGCCGCCTGGACGAGTTCGTCGGCCTGGGCCGCGGTCGCGCAGAGCGGCTTCTCGACGAGCACGTGGATGCCCCACCGGAGCAGTCCCATGGCGATGGAGTGATGGAACTGGGTGGGTGCGGCGACGACGGCGGCGTCGATCTGACCCAACAGCGGACCGCACTCGGCGAGTCCTTGTGTCCCGCACTCGGCGGCCAGTCGCTCGCGGCTGGATGCGACCGGATCGACGATCGCCACGAGTTCGACGTCCTGGAACCCGGCGATCTTCTTGGCGTGGAAGCCGCCCAGTCTTCCGGCACCGACGACGGCAACGCGGATTCTTCTCACGCCGCCCTCCTGTGCTCGCGTCCGCGTCCGTGGCGTCCTTGATGCTGGCCGTCGACGAAGTCGAGCAGGTGCTGGACGTGGGGGATCAGTTGGCCGTTGGAACGGAGGATTTCCCGTGCGTGCTCCAGGCCGACCTTGGCGCGGTAGAGGAGGCGATGGGCCTCGGCCAGGCAGTCGATCATTTCGGAGGTGAAGTTGTTTCGCTTCAGGGCGACGACGTTGATGCAGCGGGGGCGGGCCGGGACGCCTTCGACGAGCATGTAAGGGGGCACGTCGTGCCGGACGCCGCTGAGGCCCGCCACGAAGCTGTAGGACCCGATCGTGGCAAAATGATGAACCGCCGCGCCGCCGGAAAGCGAGGCGTAGTCGTGCACGTGGACGTGGCCGCCGAGCAGGACGCCGTTGGTGAGGATGATGTGGTTGCCCAGGCGGCAGTCGTGGGCGACGTGGGAGCAGGCCATGAGGAAGTTGTGATCGCCGAGCGAGGTGATCCCCTCCTCTTTCTCCGTGCCGCGGTTGATGGTCACGCACTCGCGGAGGATATTGTGGTTGCCGATGACGACGCGGGTATCGGCGCCGCTATAGCTGATGTCCTGGGGCTCGCCGCCGAGGACCACTCCGGGATAAACGTGGTTGTACTCCCCGAGGGTCACGTTCCCCATCACCGTGACATTGTTCTCGAGCCGGGTCCCGCGGCCGATGCGAGCGCCCGGACCGATCACGCAGAAGGGGCCGATCTCGACTTCTTCCTCAATCTCCGCCCGGGGATCGATATACACGTTGTCGGCAACATAAGTAGCCATCGTCGCGGCTCCTCTGAAGCATGTTGGGTCGCGTTGCACCTCACGCGCAGCGTTTCCAGCAGGACGTGCTTTCCGGCTTGCCGGCCAGGGCCCGAACCAACTCGGCGTTCAAGCGATGGCCGCTGCGGTGGGCGGCGAACCGGCCTACCAGGTCACACCCGGCCAGCGCCAGATCGCCGAGCATGTCCAGGAGCTTGTGCCGCGCGCACTCGTCGCGGAACCGCTCCCGATTCTCGATCGGTCCCTGGCCGTTGTAGACCAGGAGGTCCCGGGCCCGGGTGCGGTGCCCGATGCCCTGGGCCAGAAGCCACTCGGCCTCCGCCTTCAGCATGAACGTGCGGCAAGGCGCCAATTCGCGACGGAAGACGTCGGGGGTCAAAGCCGTCTCGTACGTCTGCCGTCCGATCGGGGACTCGGGGCCGTAATCCAAGTCGTAACGGAAAAGCGGTCGTCCGTCCGCGACCGGTTGGGCCTCGATCCAGCTTGTGCCGTCGCCGAGCCGGATCGCGGCGTCGATGATCCGTTTCGGCCTCGGGGCCTCTTGTTCCAGGATCCCCGCCCGGTCGAGGGCCTCCACGAACGGGAGGGCGGAGCCGTCGCAGCCGGGCATTTCGGGCTGGTCGGCCCAGATCTCGCAGTTGTCGATCCACAGCCCGCCCAGGGCGGCCATGACGTGTTCGATCATATCGACGCCGGCCGGTCCGCATCGCAGGCTCGTGCGGCGCGGCTGGTCAACCCGGTGCTCGATCTGCGCCGGAATCCGGGGGCATCCCGGCAAGTCGTGGCGGACGAACACGATCCCCGTGTCGATCTCCGCGGGCCGGAACTCCAGGCAGATGTCGCGTCCGCTCCAGAAGCCGAATCCGGTCACCGTGGCGCGTGCGCCGATCGTGCGTTGCCTGCGAGGAGTATCCATCGAGAAGGGCTAGTCGTCCGTGACTAAGGGATTCCGCCGGGGCCTCCTCCTTCCTGCCGGGCGGACCATCCTGGCATGCCCGGCCGAAAGGACCTCGCTGCCGCTATCTCCGCGGGAGATTCACGGGCCCGTTGGACGGGCGCTCCGTCTGCAACGCCCGCCGGTTGAGCGATTCGAGAATGATCGGGGTGATGTCGAGGTTGCGGGCATACCAGATGACCGGCTTGTTGAGCTCGGTGAGCACTTCGTCCGGCTTCTCGGCGTCGGCCTGCTCGCTCTTGAACTTCAGGACCACGGCGATGCCGTTGGCCTGGGCGAAGGCGTCGACCTCCTGCTGGATCTCCTGGTAGACCATGTAGTAGATCTTGGCCTCGGTCTTGGAGAACTCTTTCTTCTGGAGTTGAAACCGGACGTTCAAGTCGGCCGAACGCTTCGTGATTTCCTCTTCGAGCTGCTTGTACTCAACCGTCCCGGCCTTGTAGGCATTGAGTTGTTCGGAGAGGGCGCGGAGCGAATCGCGTTCCTTCTTCATCTGCTGTTCGGCGCGCTCCATGTCGGCTTGGAGGTCCGCCATGTGGGCCTTGAACCGGGTGAGGTTCTTGAAGATCACGCCGATGTCGATCAGTGCGATCTCGCTGCCGCTTCGCGTCCCGGAGGCCGGGGCCACCCGCTGTTGGGCAGAGACGCCCGCCACGAACACGGCGGTCACAAGGAAACAACTCGCCAGAGCGACCCAGACTTGAGATTTCTTCACGTTCAGCACTCCTTGCTGTTAAAGCCCGTCGTCCGTGACGTGCCGGATCTCCGACTCCTGAGATTCCGCCGCGACATGCACCGCCCGCAGAGGCAAGAAGCCACACACGCGACGCGGTATTCTGCCCGCAAAGGCCGTTTGCGTAAAGAGCAGATAATTGCGGCCGGACGTGAAGCCGCAACCTCTTGGGCGGGAACACGTTACAGACGCCGTTTCCTCGCTGTCCAGCGGCCTCGTTCCCACGCTCCGCGTGGGAACGGGCGTCTGGCCGCTCTGCGGCCCGTGCGGGTTGCGGCGGAGACGGCCGGCGGCTAGGCGTTGCGAACTCCCGGCGAAGCCGGCGCAGGGTTGGACAAGCGCAGCGAGGTCCCGCCAGGGTCTGTAGACAGATCTGGTGGGTCTGCGCTTCGCTTGTCCCACCCTACCACTTGCCGCTTGGGACTGCCCGCGCCGCGGAGCGGCATGGCTTGCGTTCCCACGCGGAGCGTGGGAACGAGGACGCGGAGCGTGGGAACGAGGACGTGCTTGAGATATTCACTTTGACACGGAGGCCCGGGATCGCTATGCTTCGGCCCCTTCGAGTGCGGCACGGACGCCCCGCTCGAACCTGCCCGGGCGGACAAGGATGTCCACCCGATCCACGCCACGGAGGGTGTCCCCTTGGTATCAGAACGCAGCGTGCTCATCGTTGACGGCTCTCCGGAGAACCGCGAGGTCCTGAAGACGGCCCTCGAACGCCGTGGCTGCACGATTCTCTCCGCGGGCCGTGCCCAGCGCGGTCTGGAGTTGGCACGGCACCACCAACCGGACGTGATCGTGCTCGATCTGGAGTTGAGCGAGACCTCGTCGGAGGACCTGTGCGCCCCGTTCGCACGCGAGGCCGAAGCCAAGGCGACGCCCCTGGTGATTCTGGGGACTCTGCGCCGCGGCGAGGGAGGAATCCCGGCCGGAGAATTTGTCCGCAAGCCCTATCACTACGGCCCGCTGATCCGTAGAATCGAAGAGTTGCTCGACGGGTCCGGGCAGGAAGCGGGGCGGGCTTCCTAGGGTTCTGTCCGGCACGCGGGACGGAGCGCTTGCCTGCCACCGCAGAGTCCTTCCAGCCTCTGCCCGCCGAGGACAGACGCGGAACCCCGTCCTGCGATGACGCCCGAGTGCCTGGACGGAGGGGTCCGGACGTCGGGAAGACCCCTTCTCGGTGGGGTGGCGGTCCTTGGAGTCCTCGCTGTGCCCTCGCTCTTCGTCATCCGCGGCAACGACCAGGGGACTCGCTTCGAGTTGGAAGGCGAGACCGTCGGGCTGGGACGCGATTCGGGCAACACGGTCCAACTTCACGACACCGAGGTGTCGCGTCATCACGCGGAGTTGCAGCGCACGGAGAACACCTATCTGCTGGTGGACCTCGGCAGCTCCAACGGCACGTTTGTGAACGGGAAGCGGACCCAACAGCATCGTCTGGCCACGGGCGACCAGGTCCAGATGGGCAGCACGTTGATGCTCTTCACGGGCCCGCCCGAGGAATCGCTCGAAGACGTTACCGGCAAGGTCGATATCACCGCCCGCGTGGCGGCCGACGAGCCGTCGCGCATCGTCCGCTCCGTATCGCAGCAGGAAGGAACCCGCCTGCTCCAGTTGCGAGCCAACCAGGCGGAGAACTCCTGGCTGGCGCGGGCCCGGGGCAATCTCGAAGTCCTCTACCGCACGGCCCTGGCCGTCGGGCAGACGCTGGACATCGACCAGTTGTTGCAGCGCATCCTCGACCACATCTTCGAGTGGGTGGAGCCTGACCGCGGCTGCATCATGCTCCTGGACAAAGAGAAACGGAGCCTGATCCCCAAGGTCCGGCGCACGCGTAAAGACTTCCACGCCGACGATAAGATCACGATCAGCAAGACGATCGTCGACTACGTGTTGGAGCAGAACCAAGGGGTCATTACCAGCGATGCCTGCAAGGACGACCGCTGGAACCCC
>CAYSGY010000352.1:0-6187 GCA_964430315.1 uncultured Planctomycetaceae bacterium | reverse complement strand
CGACGGCACGATGGTCGTCGTCGAGGCGGGGCGCGACCACGTTGGGGAGTCGGTCCAAATCGCGGTAACGAGCGTCTTGCAGACCAGCGCAGGCCGGATGGTCTTCGGACGCCTCGAGACTCCCCGGCAAACCCGGTAAGGGCATCACACTCCCGATCTCCTTTCTGCACCCCCCCGAACCGGGGATACTTCACGCGGCCCTATCCTCTCCCGTGTTCGCGCGAGTCTTGGACGGACGGTTCTCTTGACGTATTCTTCTCTAATGCCCTGATGGGGCGGGCCGGTGCGGTCGTGGACCGCGGTCTGCCGCAGCGCTCCCGAGGACTTGGCGATGCAAGTGCTGTTTGCCTTGACGCTCTTGGTTAGTGCGAGCCTCCTGTTCTTCGTCCAGCCGATGTTCGCCAAGATGGTGTTGCCGCGTCTGGGAGGGACGCCGGCGGTCTGGAACACCTGCATGGTCTTCTACCAGGCGGTCCTCCTGGCCGGATACCTCTATGCCCACCTCTCCACGCGGTGGCTCGGAACACGCCGTCAGGCGGTGGTGCACCTTGGGCTCTTGTGCCTGCCGTGGCTGGTGCTCCCGATCGGACTCGCGGCCCACTGGAACCCGCCTACGGGCGAAAACCCTATTCCCTGGCTCCTTCTGCTGATGAGTGTCACGGTGGGATTGCCCTTCTTCGTCGTTTCGGCCAGCGCCCCGATGTTGCAGGCCTGGTTCGCCGACACGGGCCATCCTTCGGGCCGGGATCCGTATTTCCTCTACGCCGCGAGCAACCTGGGAAGCATGGCGGCCTTGCTGGGCTATCCGTTTCTCGTGGAGCCGTACCTGCCGCTGGCGGGACAGGCGTGGTGGTGGGCGGCAGGATACGCGATGCTCGTGGGGCTCACGCTCTCCTGCGCCTTGGCGCTCTGGTGGTCGCCGGGCAAGTTGGCCGTCGCGGCGGCCGGCGCGTCGGGCCAAGCGGTCGACGTCCCCACCGAGGAGGCTGCCGAGCCGGCAGCGCCGACTTTCGCCTTGCGCATGCGGTGGCTTGCGCTGTCGTTCGCCCCATCGAGCCTGCTGTTGGGCGTGACGACGTTCATTTCGACCGACATCGCCTCGGTCCCGCTCCTTTGGGTGATCCCGCTGGCGCTCTACTTGCTCACCTTCGTGCTCGTGTTCGCCCGATGGACGATCCTGCCCCATCGGCTCATGGTCTGGACGCAGCCGTTCCTGGTGGTGCTGTTGACGATCGTCTTCTTCCAGACGACCTCGTCGTGGATGCAGTGGCTGGTGCTCTTGCACCTGGTCACCTTCTTCGTCACGGCCATGGTGTGCCACGGCGAATTGGCCCGCTCCCGGCCCTCCACCGTCTATCTGACCGAGTTCTACATCTGGATGTCGGTGGGCGGCGTGCTGGGCGGGCTGTTCAATGCCCTGGTGGCCCCGCGCCTCTTCCATCAGGTCTTGGAGTATCCCCTCGTGGTGGCCGTCGCCTGCATGCTTCGGCCCACGCTGCTGTCCTCGAAACCGGCCACTCGCGTTCCGCGGTGGAAAGCGGTTCAGTCCGTTACGAATGCAGTGAAGCTGTTCTTCACCATGGTTGCCCGGAAAACCGGCCTTCATCGGGTGATCGCGCTCGGCGGACGAGCGCGATGCTTCGCAAGAAGGCCGGGGGTTGCGCGGTGGCTCGATCTGCTTCTGCCCATGTTGCTCTTGGCAGCGTTGATTGGGCTGTATGGCCTCTACCACCCCGGTCGCATCAACAAGATCCCGACGCGCTTCGGCGGCACGGAGTGGCATTTCGAACGGTTGAACTGGCTGGGCGGCCTCAACAGCGTGCTGGAATGGATCCGCCAGCACTTGCCCTGGCCGAGCGGCGACAACGGGCGCCTGGGCGAGTTCTTTCGATCGCTCGGCACGACGGACTGGCGCCTTGGGCTGGAGACCGCAATCCTGACCTTGGGCGCGATGGCGGCGTTCGCATTCCAGGCTCGCCCTGTGCGGTTCGGTTTCGGAGTGCTGGTCGTGCTCACCGCCAGGCTCATGCTCTTCGGCGCCGGGACGAACACGATCTACGAAGAGAGGAGTTTCTTCGGCGTGGTCCGCGTGCGGGAAGACGTCGTCGATCTGGACAACGCCACGAAGCGGATCGAGCACACCTTGGTGCACGGGTCGACCAACCACGGCGCCCAGTGGGCCGAAATCTCCGACGAGTTGGCCGACAAGATTCCGAATCGGCGGGACCTTTGGGCCAAGGCCAAGAAGGGCCGCACGCCGATCACCTACTACTTCCGCACCGGCCCCGTCGGCCAGGTCTTCACCAGGCTGGCGGACCCGGTGCAGACGCGCGAGATCGGCGTCATCGGCCTCGGGACCGGCACCACCGCGGCCTGGGCGAAACCGGGACAGCGCGTGACCTACTTTGAGATCGATCCCATGGTGAAGCGGATCTCCTATGATTCCGCGAGGCTCTTTTCTTACGTGACCGACGCCGAGGCCCATGGGGTCCCCGTCGCCATCGAAATGGGCGATGCGAGGATTACGCTGGAAGACGACGAGCGAGTCCCGCCCGGCAAGTTCGACATCTTGATCGTCGATGCCTTCAGTTCCGACGCGATCCCGATTCATCTCTTGACCAAGGAGGCGATCGAGGTCTACTTCCGCAAGCTCTCGGCCACCGGGATTCTGCTGGTTCACGTCTCGAACCGCCACCTGGAGCTTGCACCCGTCGTCGGAAATCTGGCCCGCGAATTGGGCCTCGTGTGCCGGATTTGCCGGGACGACACGGTCTCCGACGAAGACGAGGAGCGGGGGAAGTTCGCCTCCGATTGGGTGATCCTCGTGCGCAAAGAGAAGCGTTTGGGCTCACTGGCGACGAACTCCAAGTGGAAACCGATCCCGCCCGACGACCGCGTCGGCATCTGGACCGACGACTTCTCGAACGTCGTCGACGTGCTGAGGTGGTTCCGCTCCCGAGCGTCGGCAGACGCGTCCGAGGGCGACGAAGAAGACGGCTTCGACGAGTAGACGCCTCTCGATCCCGCGATCCCGGCAGGGTGCCAATCGCATCTGTAGGGTGGGACCAGCCCGCGAAAGCGGGCGCCGGCCCCCCAGACGCCGGGCACCATTCGATCCTGGTGGGCCGGCGCTCCGCTTGTCCCACCCTACGTCTCTCTCGACTGCCCGGCGGCCTGTGAAGACAGGCAAGGCGGGGTGACTCTGCAGGAAATGCGGGGCGTGACGGATCAGGTCAGGTTCCTGTTCTGGTGGTGCCGAGTGTTTCGATTGTAGGAAAAGGGCCGACCGTAGCGTTTCGTCGCCACGGAGGGAGGGACCCCGCGCGGAGGCCGGAAGGACGGGGCCTGCCGCCGAGGAGTTGCCCATCCTGCGGCCGGCCGCATCCTCGGTGGGAACAGGACGCATGGAGGGAGAATCCCGCACGCTCCGGCCGCGTTGGTACGCCCTGCTGGCGGCCGCGTTCGTCCTTTGCGCGACTGGTTGCACGGGCGTCAGGGAGTACGTTCGCAACGGCTTCAAAGTGGGGCCCGACTACTGCCCCCCCGCGGCAAGCCCGGCTTCGACTTGGATCGACGAGGCCGACGTGCGGGTGCGGTCGGGCTCGGAGCCGCCGGTCCGATGGTGGAGCGTCTTGAACGACGCGACGCTCAACGGCTTGATCGAATCGGCGGCGAGTCAGAACCTGTCGTTGCGCGAGGCCGGCCTCCGGATCCTGGAGGCGCGGGCCCAGCTTGCGATCGCCAAGGGGACTTTCTTCCCGCAGTCGCAGAACGCCTTCGGGGCCTACAACCGGGCGGTCACCCCCGGCTACGACATCAACGTGCCGGGATACCCCGTATTCCACGTTCCCCCGTCGTTCTTCGAGCAGTGGGACTTCGGGTTCAATCTTTCCTGGGAATTGGACTTCTGGGGACGGATCCGCCGGGCGATCGCGGCGGCCGACGCCACGCTCGATGCCTCGGTTGCCGGCTACGATGATGTGTTGGTGACCCTGTTGGGCGACGTGGCCTCCAACTACGTCCAGGTCCGCACGTTGCAGAAGCGCATCGAGCTGCTCCGCGAGAACGCCGACCTCCAGCGTAAGATCTACCGAATCGCCCAGCGGCGATTCCAGGAAGGCCAGCGCGACGAATTGGACGCGGCCCAAGCCGGCAGCATTCTCGACCAGACGGAGTCGCAAATCCCGCGTCTTCGCGTGGCGTTGCGGGAGGCGTGCAACCGGTTGTGCGTGTTGCTGGGCTCGGCCCCCTTCGACCTCGAACGGCAGCTCGGCGAGCGCGCCATTCCGGACGTGCCCGAAGAGATCTTCGTCGGGGTGCCCGCCGATCTCTTGCGGCGGCGTCCCGACGTGCGGCGGGCGGAGCGTCTGGCCGCCGCCCAGGCCGAGAGGATCGGCATCGCGCAAGCGGACCTCTATCCGATCTTCGCCGTCAACGGCACCTTGGGCTGGGAAGCCGGGGGACTATCGCGGCTCTTCACGAGCAACTCCCTCAACGGCAACGTCGGACCGGCGTTCCAGTGGAACATCCTGCAGTACGGCCGGATTCGGAACAACGTGAGACTCCAGGATGCGGAATTCCAGCGGCTCGTGACGCAATACCAGCAGACCGTGCTCCAGGCAAACGCGGAAGTCGAAAGCGCGATGGCGAGATTCGTGCAGGCCCACGAAAGCGCCGAGCTTCTGGACCGGAGCGTGGCCAACGCGCAGAAGGCGGTCGCCATCATCTCGCGAAAGCAGGAGGAGGGGGCGGTCGACTTCAACCGGGTCGCGCTGATCGCCCAGACGCTCGTCCAGCAGCAGGACCTTCAGGCCCAGGCCCACGGCGAGATCGCCGAGGGGCTGATCCTCGTCTACCGGGCGCTGGGCGGCGGTTGGGAGGTCCCCGTGGCCGAGCCGGCCCCCAGCGAGACCGAGTGACGCCGCCGCGATCCTCGTTCCTACCCCTCGTTCCCACGCTCCGCGTGGGAACGCAAGCCCGGCCGCTCCGCGGCCAGGACCGCGATCGCGAAACGGTCGCGTCGCAAGGCAGAATCGAATTGAGCGGGTTTACGCGATCGCAGGAGTGCGATGCTCCCCGCCCGCGTCGTCGCGCGTGCTACTTCTCTTCCTCGAAGACCAGGAAGTCGATCCCGAACATATAGGACTTCACCGCCTTCTCGTTGGCTCCCACGATCTCCACCGTGAGCTTGTGGTCGCCGGCGGCGAGGTCATGGACGCCGAGCGGGACGGGCGGGTCGGTGCGGACGACGCCGTTGTTGAACAGGTCGATGGGGCCGCCGAGCTTCTTGCCGTCGAGGCTGAGCTGCACGATCCCGTAGTCGATCGCTTTGGTCAGCACCGCGCTGACGCGGTACTTGCCCGCCTTCTCGACGGGCACCGAGAGCACCAGCTTGTCGCCCGGCTTGGCCCCGGTCCACCACAGGTGGTCGTTGTCGCGCCACTTGCCCGCGCCGAAGTGGGTCATCTCCTGAGTCTGGACATCGCCGGGCGGGTCCCCGAGGACTTTGAATCCGCCGGCCACCAGGGGCGTCTTCACATAGTAGCCGTGGCGCTGATCGACCGGGACCGCCTTGAACGGATCGACGCTGCCGGGGGCCAGATACCAGCAGGTGGTGCAGGCATACAGGGTGCCTCGGTCGTTGGGGTAGTATTTTTCGATGCAGCCCTCAAACGACTTCTGGAACGGGATGTTATCGACCACGTGCCAGCGAAGGACCGACTGGTGCCCCCGGTTGTTTTCGGTCATGGTCTGGCAGTGGAACGGTTTCTGGAACAGGTGGGGATGGCACCAGGCGTAACCGAAGTAGTCCTCCGAGCCGGTGCCGATCGTGGAGGGGAATTTCTCGCCGTCGACGAAGAATTTCTCGTCGCCCTCGCCCCACCAGCCGCCCCGTGGGTTCCACACGTGGAGCATCACGCCGCAGAATCGCCCGCGGCCCTCGGTCCGGAGCATGACCCAGTCGGGCCAGCGGTCCTTGGAGAGCGGGAACGCGTCGCGGTGCCATTTGCAGTGGAAATGCCCCAGTCCCTCGAACGGGCGGCCGAGCGGGGCGTGCGTCATCTCGAAGCGGACTTGCCTCGCCTGGGTGCCTTCGTTCACCAATTCCAGGACGGCCTGCTTGCCGAACGGCATGTACCAGAGGGCGTAGGCCCCGGCGTCGGTCATGCCCGTGAGCACCGACGTG
>CAYSGY010000351.1:0-6196 GCA_964430315.1 uncultured Planctomycetaceae bacterium | reverse complement strand
CTGTGCCCACCGACCGGGTGGTGGAACCTAAAAATCATGGTCAATCGTAACCTGATTCGTGGTCTGGATCTTAGCGAGGAAGAATGGCAGCAGGAATTCGACGCCGCGCTGGAAGGCACCCCGGCGGATGAAATCGACTGGGGGGGCGGCGAGGTTGCCGTCAATGAGATCGTCCAGGGACGCATCCTCCGCGTGGAGGGGGATTTCGTCCTGGTCGATGTCGGGTACAAGAGTGAGGGCATCATCGCCCTGAACGAGTGGGAGTCGCACGAGGAACCGCCCACGCCCGGCCAGCAGATCAAGGTCCTCATCGAGGACATCGAGGACGTCTTCGGCCAGGTCGACGATTCCCGCGGCATGATCACCCTCAGCAAGCGCAAGGCTGAGAAGATCGAGGCCTGGAAGAAGGTGATGGAGTCGGTCCACGAGGCCGACGTCGTGACCGGCATCGTCAGCCGGAAGATCAAGGGCGGGCTCCTGGTCGACATCGGCGTGAACGTCTTCCTCCCCGCCAGCCAGGTCGACATCCGCCGGCCGGCCGACATCGGCGACTACATCGGGCGCACGATCCAGTGCCTCGTGCTCAAGATCGACGAGGCGCGGCGGAACATCGTGGTCAGCCGCCGGGCCCTGATCGAGGCCGAGCGCAAGGAGAAGAAGGAGCAGTTGCTCGCGCAGCTCAAGGTGGGCGACCTCCGCAAGGGCGTGGTCAAGAATATCGCCGATTTCGGGGCCTTCGTGGACCTGGGCGGAATCGACGGCCTGCTCCATATCACCGACATGAGCTGGGGCCGCATCAACCATCCGTCGGAGATGGTCTCCATCGACCAGGAGATCGAAGTCCAGATCCTCCACATCGACTACGAGAAGGAAAAGATCGCCCTGGGCCTGAAGCAGAAGTCGGCCAGCCCCTGGGAGGACGTCGAGACCAAGTACCCGGTGGGCACGCGCCACCGCGGCAGCGTGGTCAACGTGATGAGCTACGGCGCGTTCGTGAAGCTCGAAGAGGGGATCGAGGGCCTCGTGCACATCAGCGAGATGTCGTGGACCAAGCGGATCAGCCATCCCAGCGAGCTGGTCCAGATCGACGACGAAGTGGAAGTCGTCGTCCTGGCGATCAACAAGGACAAGCAGGAAATCTCCCTGGGCATGAAGCAGACCCAGGAGAACCCGTGGGACCGCGTGGCCGACCGGTATCCGCCGGGCACGATCGTCCACGGAACGGTCCGCAACCTGACCAACTACGGGGCGTTCATCGAGATCGAGGAGGGGATCGACGGCCTGCTGCACGTCAGCGACATGTCGTGGACCCGGAAGATCAGCCACCCGAACGAGATGGTCGAGAAAGGCCAGCAAATCGAGTGCCGGGTGATCTCGGTCGATCAGACGCGGCGGCGGATCGCCTTGGGCCTGAAGCAGATGAGCGAGGACCCCTGGACCCGCGACATCCCGGGCAAGTACGAGTCCGGCCAGATCGTCACCGGCACGGTGACGAAGATCACCAATTTCGGTGTGTTCGTGGGCCTGGAGAACGGCTTGGAAGGGCTGTTGCACATCTCCGAGCTGGCCGACCACAAGGTCGAGAATCCGGAGGAGATCGTCAAGGTGGGCGAGCAGATCGAGGTGAAGATCCTCCGGGTTGATTCCGACGAGCGGAAGATCGGCCTGTCACGCAAGCGCGTCGAATGGGGTGAAGAGGGGGGGGCCGGTGGGGAGACCCCGGCGCCGTCCCCGGCGAAGACGCCCTCGCCAGGCATCCCGGCCTCGGAACTCAAAGGTGGCGTGGGGCGGAGCAGCGGTCCGCTGATCCAACCCCTCCGCCCGTCGCAACCGTCCGACGAAGATCCGGAGTCGGCGAAGTAGCGCCCCCCGGCCGTGTGCTCAAGGGACCGGAGCGTGACGCCGCGGGGCGCATGCTCCGGTCCGGCGGTGCGCTGCATGGCTGGCGTCCGCTAGCCCGCGGGCAAGTGGATCGGGTCATATCGTCGTTCCCTTCGGAACGACCTGACCCCGCGCAGGCGGCGCAAGTCGTGGTGTCCCTAGACTCCGCAGCTTTGCGATCCACGGCGGCTTCGTGCCAATCGTTCCCTGCGTGATCTCCCGATCCACCTCGCCCCGGAGGGTCTAGGGTTTTTCCCTGGGGGCCATCGCCGTCGGCACGTTTGGCGCCGCACGCACAAACGCGCCACCTTGTCACCGGGGGCGTTCGCTGGAGAAACGCGGCCGGGGCGTCGATAGCTTGTCTGGGCTTACGCCGATAGCACCAGGCACTCGCACCCATGAACAAGTCTCGACGCCGACCAAACGCCTCGACGCCGCAGTCTCCCCTGGAGACCTACCTCCGGGAGATCAATGAGACGCCGCTGCTCTCGTCCGGCGACGAGCAGGACCTTGCCGTGGCGATCGGGCAGGGCGATCCCCATGCCCGCGACCGCATGGTCCGCGCCAATCTCCGCCTGGTGGTGAACATCGCCCGGGGCTACACCGGCAAAGGGCTCACCCTCCAGGACCTGATCGAGGAAGGCAACCTCGGACTGCTCCGGGCCGTGGAGGGTTTCGACCCTGCCATGGGCACGCGGTTCTCGACGTATGCAAGCTACTGGATCAAGCAGTCGATCAAGCGGGCGTTGATCAACTCGGCCAAGACGATTCGCATCCCGGCCTACATGGTGGAACTGCTGTCGAAGTGGCGTCGCGCCAGCTCCCGGCTCACGGAAGAGTTGGGCCGGACGCCCACGCCGGAGGAAATCGCCCGCGTCCTCGGCCTGCCGCGCAAGAAACTCCCGATCATCAAGAAGGCAATCAAGATCTACAACCTGACGCCGCAGACCGACCAGGGCGACGCCGGCTGGTCGCTCGGCGAGATGATCATGGACGAGCGGATGCGGAGCCCGGAGGACGAGCTGCTCGAAAGCGACAACCTCACCCACGTCCTCCAACGCCTCGACATCATGGACCAGCGCGAGGCCACGGTGCTCCGAATGCGGTTCGGCCTGGACGACAACGAACCACGCACCCTGAAGGAGATCGGCGAGAGCCTGGGTCTGACCCGCGAGCGGGTCCGCCAGATCGAAACCGAGGCCCTCGGTAAACTCGCCTCGGTGCTGGAGGGGCGGGAGTAGGCCGCCCAACGGGAGAGGGGAGTGGTTTCTAGTCCGCCGGCTTCTTCTCTTCCCTCTTGGGCTTATCCGCCGGCTTCTTGCTGTCCTTCTTGGGCTTGTCCGCCTCCGGCTTCGCCTCTTCGACGCTCTTGAGCTCGCGAATGGGCTTTCCCGCCTTGTAGGTCTCCAGTTCCTTGGTCAGGTCCGCTTTCTGCTCTTCCTTGCCTAAGGCAATGGCCTTTTTCGACCACTCCATGGCGCTTTTGAGGTCGCCGGTTTCAGCATACGCGGCGCCGAGGGTGCTGAGGATGTGGGCCTGCTTGTAGTCGGTCAGCCGGCACGCTTCTTTGGCTATTTCGAGGGCCCGCTTGCCGTTGCGGAGCTTGTCGACCGGCGAGGTGCAGAGCACCCAGGCGAAGTTGTTCAGCAACCCGGGGTCGTGCGGCTCGATCTTATAGGCCTTTTCATAGTCGGCGATGGCCTCGGCGTGCTTTCCCATGCTCAGGAAAGCGTCGCCGCGGCCGCGCAGGGCCGTCCAGTTGCCGGGGTCCTTTTTGATGAGCTCGGAGTAGACCTTGACGGCCTTGTCGTACATCTGGTTCGCCGTGAAGAGCAAGGCGAGTTGGAGTTGAGCGTCCGGGTTCTCGGGGCTGGTCTTGAGGAGTTCCTCGACCTGGGCAATGGCGTCGCGGAACTTGCCCTCGCCGGCCAGCAGTGCGGCGCGGAATCGCATGGCCACGTCGAAATCGGGGCGGAGCGCGAGGACCTTTTCCACGTCGGCCAGGGCCTTTTCGTTCTCCTTCATTTCCTGGTGGACACTCGCACGCAGCAAGAGCACGGCCACATTGCCGGGCTCCCTGCGGCAGGCTTCGTCGAGGTCCTTCAGGGCCGCCGGGAGGTCGGGCTGCATGGCGTGGATGCGCGCCCGATGGACCAGGGGAGAGATCGACTTCGGGTCCAGCTTCTGCACCTGGTCGATCAGGGCCAGCGCCTCCTCAGATTTCTTCATCTTGCCGAGCACCATGGCCTTGGCTTCGAGCGTCGGGGCGTGCTTCGGCTCGATCTTCAGCGCGGCGTCCAGGTCGGCCAGGGCCTGGGGGAACTTCTCCGACTGGGAGTAGAGTTCGCCCCGGGCCCGGAGCACGGCGACGTTGCCCGGCACGATGCGGGCCGCCTCGTTCAGGTCGGCCAGCTTCTTCTTCACGTCCTTCTCAAGCCCGGCCCGAAGCATGAGGGCCCGCACCCGGAGGGCCGGGTCTTCCTTCGAGTGGCGGATCGCCAGGTCGAGGGCCTTGGCCGCGGCCTTCGCGTCGCCCTCGGGCAGGAGGTTCAACTGGGCGATGCGCCAGTGGGCTTCCGCCTGGCTGGGGTCGAGCTTGACGGCCTTCTCCAGGTCCTCGAGGGCGACTCGGCGGAATTGCGGCCAGCGCGGGTCGGGGGGAAGGCTCTCGAAGATGGTCTTGCTGGTCTCAATGCCCCGCTGGCTCAGCGTCGACGCCAGGAGCGTCTTGGCGAAGTGGGTGTTCTCCTCATCGAGCCCTTGGGCCAGCGCACTCTCCGCCAGGCGGATCACCTCGGAGAGGTCACTGAGCGTCTTGGCATTGACCTTGGCGCGGGTCGCCTTGTCGAGGTCGTCTTGCCCTTCGTTGGCGGCGGCGGCGAGTCCGCACAAGAGGCCGGCGTGGACGGCCAGCGTAAGCAACACGGATCGATAGGTTCGGTGCATCGGCATCACTCCGTTGGTTCGTCTCCCCGAAACAAGCGTAAGTATACCGCCTTCACCGCACGCCAGGAACACCGGGCCGGTCGGGTGGCACGCCCGGAGTCTTCGACGGGCGTGGGACATGCCGCCGGATCAACCACGCCCTTCACAAAGCCTCAGGGCGTGCCACCCAACCGCCAGCCCTCCTCAGCCACGAAGGGGCAGAAAAGGAAAGCCCTGGGCAACGCCCTCGTTGTTACGCACCGGTACAGGGTCGTTCACGACCCTTGTTCATTGCAGGCCCGGCGTTCACGCCGGGTTGGGAGGCTTGGGCTTCTTGCTCTTCTTGACGCCCGCCTTCTTCGACGACTTGGAGGCGGACGCCTTCTCAGGTTCACCGTCGTCGGCGGGTTCCATGCCCGGTTGCTTGCCCGCCGGCCGGGCGGGCACGTTGGACTCGTCCGCCTTGCCGGGCGCAGCTTTCTCGCCCGGCTTCTTCGCCTCCTTCGGCTCCGCGTCTTTCGGTTTGGGCGGTTGCTTCATCGCTTCGAGGTCGCTTGCGCTAAGCGGCGAGCCCGGATCGACCAACATGCAACTCGCCCAGAAGAAGGGATGGTTCCCCTTGGGGGCCTCGTCGCCGGCCGTCTTCTTGATGCGAGGCTCGGCGTCGAGATTCAGCCGGTTCTCGGCAACCACGATCACGGCCCGCTGCCACGCGTCCGACGGCGCGACGTGAGGAAGCTCCTGGACGAACTCGCGGGTCAGATCGACGCTCGATTGGCCTCCGGTCCGCCAACGGCTCAAGAAGAGGGTCCGGGCGCCGGAGGACATCAGTCCGCAGACCGAGAGGAACACGTCGGCCCCGGCCGCCCCGCGCGGGACGCGGCGCATGGCGTTCTCGGCCGCCGTATGGAAGCCGGGGAGCACGACGACGTCGGGCCCACCCCACGGCAGCGTCAGCCAGTCGTTCAGGGTATTCCCCGGCTTTCCCCGTTCCACTTGGATCGGGGCCCAGCCGTAAGGACCACGGTCGGAGGCCATGAGATCATCGAGCACGATCAACTGGCCGATTTGTGTCTTCAGCAGGAACGAGGCGGCCGGAAGGGGGGGGCGGCTGAAGACGGCCGCTTCGGGCGCCACGTTGGCGATCTCCTTGGCGCCGGCGGCGGCGGCCGCATCGCTATCCCGCGGATAGAGCCGGCCGAGCGCCACGGCGGTCTTGGGTAGATTGCGGCGGACGCGGCCGTCGGACACGGCGAGCGAAACCGTCGGCGCGTACCGCAGGTGAAACCTCGCGATGAGCGGCTGGAGGCGGTTGTCGGCGTTCACCTGGAGCGCTTCAAAAGGGACGTACCAGAGCGACCCGTCCGGCACAATCACGAGTTCCGGGAAC
>CAYSGY010000350.1:1857-6208 GCA_964430315.1 uncultured Planctomycetaceae bacterium | reverse complement strand
TGGCCAGCGTGGCCCGGTCGGCCACGGTCATGCCCGACACGCCCGGCCCGAAATACTCGACGAACTTATCGACCACCCCTTCGCGCCGCAGGATCTGTGTCACCGTGAGGACCAGGTCCGTGGCCGTCGCGCCGGCGGGCAGGCGGCCCTCGAGCCGAAAACCGATCACTTGGGGCACGAGCATGTAGAGCGGCTGCCCGAGCATGACCGCCTCCGCCTCGATCCCCCCAACGCCCCACCCGAGCACGCCCAGGCCGTTGATCATCGTCGTGTGGCTGTCGGTGCCCACGAGGGTGTCGGGAATCGCCACAGGCCCTCGCCCGTCGTCGCGGAGGAAGACGCACTTGGCCAGGAACTCCAGGTTTACCTGGTGGATGATCCCCACGGCGGGCGGCACCACGCGGAAGTTGTCGAACGCCTGCTGGCCCCAGCGGAGGAACTCGTAGCGCTCCCGGTTCCGGACCATCTCCAGGTCGACGTTGGCCGCCAGGGCGTCGGGCGAGCCGAACCGATCGACCTGGACCGAGTGGTCGATCACCAGATCGACCGGGATCAGCGGATTGATCCGCTTCGGATCGCCCCCGAGCCGCTTCATCGCGCTCCGCATGGCCGCCAGATCGACCACGGCCGGCACCCCGGTGAAGTCCTGGAGGACCACGCGGGCGGGTTTGAAGGGCACCTCCCCTTGGGGCACAGAATCACCCCCCCAAGCTGCAAGCCGCTTCACATCGGCCTCGGTCACCGCGTAGCCATCGCAATTCCTCAGGACCGATTCCAGCAGGACCCGCACGGAGTAGGGCAGCCTGGCGATCTGCGCGAGGCCCGCATCCTCCAAGCGGGCGATCCGGTAGATCCCGGCCCGCCCGGAGCCGGTTCCGGTTGAAAAGGTGTCTCGCGCCTCGAATGGGTCCACAAGTGGGGTGCTACTACTCATCGCGATGCCGGTCCTCCTACTTTCAACTCCCAAACCCCGACGGAACGTATCCGCCGAATTCCAAGAATCCTAACGGCTTGAGTTCCCTCCGCCAATCCCTGGGTGGCGAGGGTGGACAGGGTGGCGGCCAACGCCGCTGAGAACGGATGGTCCTCTGCGCGAGGCGAACTGGGGCAGCCGTCCTTTCCTTGCTTTTGAGGGGGGGCCCGTAGATAATCAAAAATGAATCGCGTCTCTCGACGTTTCCCTGATGCCGCGAAAAGACCATGGCACAGACGACGGAATCCAACTTCAGTGAGTGGACCGCGTTGGACCTGGTCCACCGGTTCGGAGCGATCCCCCTGCACCGCATCCGCCACACGCCCGCGCCCGGCACGGCCACCGAACGCGATGTGGTCGAGATCCGGGAGCATGAGGACCGGCTGTGCGAACTGGTCGACGGGGTCTTGGTGGAGAAAGCCATGGGGGAATATGAAGCCTACCTCGGTTCGCTCTTGACGCACCTGCTTTGGGCCTTTGTCCGTCCGCGCAAGCTGGGAGTCGTCTTGTCCTCGGACGCCATGGTTCGGCTGGCCCCTGGGCTTGTGCGGATCCCCGACGTGAGCTTCTTCTCCTGGGCCCGATTGCCGGGTCGGAAGATCACCCGGAGGGCTTTCTCCGAGAAGTCGCCCGATCTGGCCGTGCAGATTATCAGCCGATCGAATACGCGCAAAGAAATGCAGCAGAAACTTCAAGAGTATTTCGCGGGCGGATCGCGGCTCGTGTGGTACGTGTATCACCGGCCCCGCAAGGAAGTGCGGGTTTATACCTCGCCCGAGCAGTGCGACGTCCTGGACGCGGACCAGGCGCTCGATGGCGGCGACGTCTTGCCGGGCTTGCGTCTGGACCTTCGCGAACTGTTCGCCGAGCCCGAAGAGCCGCCGCAGGGGCCGACCGGAGGATAGGCCCGTTCAGGCCCCGGGCCTCGCAGGTGCAGCGCGCACAGAGCGAAGTGACGCCTTCGTTCATGCAAGCGGAACAGAGAAGAGGCATTATACTCCGGTTGCATGGCGGGCACGTTTTCCACCGGCCGAATGAGCGCGTTCCGTTTGGTTGCGGCCGAGCGAAGCGAGGCCGCGATGGGAGCACTATGTGGCGAGACGGAAGCCTCTTGGTGGTCAGAAAGGGGGAGGAATTCCCTGACCGGTGCGTGAAGACCAATCGTCCTGCGCACGGCCGCCGCGTGCAGCAGGCCGCCGAAACGGGCTTCTCGGCAACCCTCGTCGCCCACATGTACAATCCGATCGCCGGGGGCTTGCTCGGCCATCTGTTCACAAAGAGGGTCGAATTCTCCGTCGGACTCTGCGACGAGTGGTGCGGCAAACGCCGTAGGGCGTTCTGCTTGGCCGGCGGCATTGTCTTGGTTTCGCTGGCGGTAACGGCCTGCGCGGTGGCGATGGATGCGTTCCTGCAAGGGGGGGACGGCCGGGAATTGGTCGCCCATGGCGTTCCGCCTTGGCTCCTGGTGCTCTTCGGCCTGGCGGCCGTGGCCGGGGGCCTCTTCCTCTGGAACGGCCTCGGTCCGCGTTTCGGCCTCGGTCCGGCCGGGGGCCGTGTGGACCGCCGGGTCGCCGTGGGCACGTTGGTCGCCTGGATGGTCCTGGCGATCCTGGAGGTGGGGTTGTCGCACTGGTTTCCTCCGGAATAGATTGGAGAGAAGTTCCCGTTCACAGGCGACGGTCCCCCTTGGCCAAGTTGTCGCAGAATCCTGGAAGGCATACGGCATGAGAAGACACGTCGCCCCTGCCCTGGTGGCTGCACTGTTTCTGGTCGTGCTGACGGCGGACGGTTCCGTCGAGGCGGCCAAGCCCCGCAGCAAGACCAGCAAGGCCGCGGCGGCGGTGGCCGCCCAGGTCGCCAGCGTGAAGACTGTGGCGGTCGCCGAGGGGATCCTCGCGTGTCAGTACGGGCATTTCTGGGTCGTCAGCGACCTCCCGGAGGACGAGGCCCGGCAACTCGTCGTCCGCCTGGAGACGATGGTGCAGTTGATCTCGGCCTATTGGATCCCCGACGCCCGACGCCGCGCTGCGGTCCTTCAGAAGATCATGATCCCGTGCGTCGTCGTGAAGAACGCCGGCCAATGGCCCGGGGAGATTCTCCGGACGCTCGACCGCGACGGGTTCGCCAGCGCCCGGGCGGGCGGCGGACTGACCATTTCCCAGAGCTTCTATCTGCGCGGCGTGGCGGTCGACGCCACGTCGGTCGCCTATGCCGCCGCCGAGTACGGCACGCCCATGCACGAGGCGGTCCACGCCCTCTGCCACCTCGCGTTTGCCACGACCGGGCCCACGTGGTACTCCGAGGGCATGGCCGAGATGGGCAAGTACTGGCGCGAGGGCGATCCTGCCGTGAACGCCGATCCGCGGGTCATCGAGTACCTCACCACGCAGTCTCCGAGGAAGGACCTGCGCGAGATCCTCGCCCCGTTCCAGGCGACCGGCGACTGCTGGGAGAACTACGCGTGGCGCTGGGTTCTGTGCCACCTGCTGGCCACCAGCCCGAACTACAGCGCCGATTTCCGCCGGCTCGGCCTGTTGTATCTCGACAAGGGCCGCATCCGCGTCGAAGAGGCGATGCAGGAGCAATTCTGGCTCGCCGATTTCCAGAACGTCTTCGGTTCGCGATGGCGAGAGATCGAATTCGAGTACAACTTCCTCGTGGACCACCTGGCGACCGGGCTTCGCGCCGACCTGTGCGCCTGGGACTGGAGAAAGAAGTTCACGCCCTGCACGACCTCTTCCCGGACCACCACCGTCAAGGTGCTCGCCCGGGCGGGATGGCAGCCCACCGGCCTGACGGTGGCCGAGGGGCAGCGATTCGACTACACCACGTCCGGGACCTGGAAGACCGCCGCCGACGTCGAGGCCGTGGATGCCGGCGGAGGCGAAGGGGGCCGAGGGCGGCTCGTAGCGGTCCTGATGAAGGACAACCGGCTGGGCAAGCCCCTCGAACTCGGCGCCGAAGGCACGCTGACCGCTCCCGGCGACGGCAACCTCTATCTTCGTTGCAGCGACGCATGGACCGAACTGGCCGACAACTCCGGCACCGTCACCGTCCGGCTCAAACTCAAGAGCCCATCGCAGAACAAGTAGCACAGGCTTCCAGCCTGTCCCGGGTCTCACAATCCCGGGAGGGCGAGGCTCCTGCCGAGCCTGCGACGAACGCGCATCTTGGCGGTTGCATCACGGCTCGGCAGGAGCCTCGCCCTCCCGGTCCACGCAAGGTCGTTTGGTTTCCCGGCCTATTCGAGCGTTGGGGTTGCCCACTGGGGGGGCCATGTGTAGGCTGTCGTCGATTGGGCAGGACCCAATGGCCGATGGCACTGAGCTCGACACACATGCAAGACGCAAGTGCGAGTCACCGCGGGATTTGGCGTCG
>CAYSGY010000350.1:0-1847 GCA_964430315.1 uncultured Planctomycetaceae bacterium | reverse complement strand
TAGCCCAGGCGTTTACGCCTGGGACGCGAAGCCAACTAGACCCGACATCAGCCCCTTCAGGGGCTTTCTGAAGCAAAGCCCCTGAAGGGGCTGGGAATTCAGGCCGCGGTGTGAGAGTCCCAGGCGTGAACGCCTGGGCTAGAGAAATCGGCGACTCGTGATCTATCGAACCTCAGTGCCACTGGACAGGACAGATCCCCCGGAGGAAGATGATGCCCTCTTCAAACGATCCGATCCACAAGTCCCGGGTCGCGCCGCGCAGAAGCCTAGGTCTCGCGGCAGTCTGGCTGGTCTTCGCAGCGGCGTTGTTGGAGGCCGCGGGCGCGGCAGACGCCCACGACCGGAATCGAACGTTCTACGTCGACTCCGAAACCGGCCGGGACCCAAGCGACGGGCACTCCCCGGAGCATGCCTGGCGGAGCCTCGATCGGGTCAACGCGGCCGAATTGAAGCCGGGCGATACGGTCCGCTTCAAGTGCGGCGGCACGTGGCGAGGGTCTCTGGTTCCGGCCAGCGGCGAGCGGGACGCGCCGGTCACGTACACCTCGTTCGGAAAGGGCGACAAGCCCCGGATTCTCGGCTCCGTGCCGCGTGGCCGTCCGGAAGACTGGGTGCCGGTCTCCGCGAAGGTCTGGGCCACCTTGCCCATGGAATATCGGCCGGGCCGGAAGCTCCTGGACCTGCGCGCCGGCACGTGGTCGCGCCATCAAGAGGGCGGGGCACGCGTCGACCTCAGCCACGTCGCCGACCCCGGGGGCCGGATCGTTCGTCTTTCCAGCACCGGGAGCGGGACCGCCTCGAATCACGTGCAGCTCTGGGGGCCCGAGGTGCCTGTCGAGAGGGGCGCCCACTTGATGCTGACGTTCCGCGCCCGTTGCAGCAAGCCGTTCCGCTTCCCTGGGTTCAGCGTCCTGGGCGGGGGGCCGCCGTGGATGCGGTTTGCGAAGTCGGGCCCGACGGCCCAGCCCCTCGGCCCGGAGTGGACCCCCTGTCGCCTGGCGATGGAGGTCTCGCAGTCGGGCGAAAACGGACGGCTGCACGTCGGCCTCGGCGGTCGCCTGCCCGCCGGCGCCGTCTTCGAGTTCCAGCCCGAAAGCCTCGACACGGTCACGCCGAGCATCGCCGACCCGCTTGTTGTCGACGTGGGCAACCTCATCTTCGACGGGGGCGCGGTCTGCGGGTGGAAGAAGTGGTCGATCGACGACCTGAAGAAGCCTTACGATTACTACTACGACGGCGCGTCGCAGCGGGTCTATCTCTACAGCGACACGGCCCCGTGCGCGAGGCATTCCAGCATCGAGTTGGCCCTCGCCCGGCACGTGGTCAACCAAAGCGGAAAGCACCACGTCGTGTACGATGGGTTGGCCGTGATGTACGGCGCGGCCCACGGTTTCGGCGGAGGTGGTACCCACGACCTGGTGATCCGGAACTGCGACCTGGGCTACATCGGCGGGGCGCACCAGTTCACCCGGCCCGACGGCAAGCCCGTGCGCTTCGGCAACGCCATCGAATTCTGGGGCGCCGCGCACGACAACCTCGTCGAAGGCTGCCGGATTTGGGAGGTCTACGACGCGGCACTGACCAACCAGGGACGCGGGCCCGAGTCGAAGCAGATCAACATCACCTACCGCAACAACCTGATCCGTAACGCCGAGTATTCGTTTGAGTACTGGAACAACCCGGAAACGGCCGTCACCAGGAACATCCGCTTCGTCAACAACACCTGCATCCAGGCGGGGACGGCATGGTCCCACGCGCAGCGTCCGGACCGCAACGGCAGCCACCTGATGTTCTACTCGAACACGGCCGCCACGTCGGGCATCGAGGTGAAGTACAACATCTTCTAC
>CAYSGY010000349.1:0-6217 GCA_964430315.1 uncultured Planctomycetaceae bacterium | reverse complement strand
AGGAACGAATCCTCGAGCGGCTGGCGGCGGACTTCGTCGAAGAAGGGATGCCCGACGAACGTGGCGTTGCACCCGTGCCCGCGAAGCCAAGGCTCCTCGAACGGCAGGCTGCACAGGACGTGGTCCGCCAGTTTGCGCATCTTATGGACCCGCCACTGCGCCCACGCCCAGATCTGCGGCGGCGTGTAGTAGAAGACCGGAATGCCGTGGGCCTTGGCGCGCCGGGCGATCCACCAGTTGAAGCCCGGATAGTCGATGAGCACCACCGCATCGGGACGATGGTGGCGGAAGAAGCGGTCGGCGCGGCCCACGAGGCCCCAGAAAATGTGCAAGTTGGCCAGGGCGCGGGCGAACCACATCACGGCCAGCGCGGTCAGGTCGGTGTGGAGGCGGCATCCCACCGAAGCCATCTGCGGGCCGCCGTAGCCCATGGTCTCGACCTGCGGACACCGTTCCTGCAACTTGCGGATGAGATTCGCCCCGTGCAAGTCGCCGCTAGGTTCCCCAACAGAAAAGAAGATCCGAAGCGGCCTGGCGGCCATCGTGGTTCCTTCCGTGGATTGCGTTGAGATTCACAGCCACCGTGAGTATCGCACAATCCGCCCCGGGAAAGAAGCCCACTTGGCTGCGACGAAACGCCTTGCGGCGCAGGGCGTTAGGAAGGTCCTCCCGCTACTCCTCCCTGAGCGCCACGGCGGGATCCTGGGAGAGGGCCAGCAGCATCGGCAAGTAGCTTGCCATGGCCGAGACCAGCGGGGCCCCGAGGACGGCGCAGAGGAGCATGTCGAAGCGGATGCCGAACAGACCGGACGAGACCTCGAAGGCCCGCTGACCGAGCCACTGGGCCAAGAGCGTTCCGGCCAGGAAGCCGGCCGCGCCGCCCAAGACCCCGAGGAGTACGGCCTTACTCATCAAGAGCGATCCGATCGTCCAGGAGCCCTTGCCGAGGGCCCGAAGCAGGCCGATCTCCGATCGACGCTGCCGAACGTTGGCCAGCGCCAAGAGCCCGACCCAGACCGCGGAGGCCAGCACCACCAGCGGGGTCAACACTTCGGCCAGGGTCTCAATGATCCGCTGCACCCGGTCGCGGGAGGTTTCCATATCGGCCAGGATCTGTTTCCGCTCGGCGAGGATCTTCTCCCGCTCGGCCAGCGCGGTTTGCATCTCGCCGAGGATCTGTTTCCGCTTGGCCTCGACGACGGTCCGCTGCTCGGCCCGGGCCACGGCGATCGAGCGGAACTCGGTAATCTGCGTTTCCGGGAGGATCTCCTTCAGTTGCTCGCGGATCTTCGGCAGGCTGGAACTCGAACAGCGGCACCCCAGGGCCATGATCTGGTTGATGCGTTTCGGCTTGTTGAGCAGGGTCTGCGCGTCGGCCAGGTGCATCGCGATCGTGATGTCCTCCTTGCTTCCCTGCTCGCGGAGGACGCGGGCGATGCGGAACTCGCGGTCCAGGACCTTGATCGTCTCCCCCGCCTTCTTCCCCACGCCGAGCTCGTAGCCAAGGAACACGGTGCCGGGCTCGATCTGGTAGCCCATCGGCTGCCGGTGGCCGGAGTCGGCCTGGGAGACTTCGGGCAGATAACCCACCAGAAGCACCTTGCGATTCTCCCAGGTGATTCTCTGCTGCAAGGTGGCCACCAGGTGCGCAACCAGCGTAAGACGCGGATCGGTGCCGAGCCGCTCGACGTATTCCTGCGGCATGTCGACGGCCGCGAAATCGGAGGCCCAGAAGTCGCTCATGTTCGCCGTGCGATGCGTGATCATCAGGTTGAAGCCGATGTCGCGCATGAGCTGCCGGGTCTGATCTGCGAGTTTCGCCATCTCGGCGGCCGTGTCGGCCTCGACCTTGGCCATGCCGGAACGCATGGTCCCCACCTGCTCCTCCAGCACACCGACCTGGGCGAGCCATTGGTCGATCTGGTTCTGAGTCTCTTCCTGGTAGGCATCCACGAGCATCGGGCCCGCCACGAAGAGCGTCACCGCGATCATCACGGCGACCAGGCTGAGAAGGAAGTTGACTTTGCGATAACCGATCTCGGCCAGGAGCAATCGGAGGGTTGACATGGTCGGTGGTCCTACGGTCGTCTTGCGATGGGGAATCGATGGCCGCCCAAGCCCACGGGTTGCAACCCGTGGGCTTTTGACACGCTATCAATCCATCATGTTCTCTGATACGCTTCCGCTCTGCAATCTTCCTTCCGCCCGATCGCCCCCAGCTACTGCGGCGGCTCTTCCAGCCCGAGTTGGACGAGCCGGCGGTAGAGCTTGGGGCGGGTCATGCCGAGGAGCCGGGCGGCCTTGGTCTTGTTGCCCTTGGCCCCCCGCAAAGCGCGGACGAGCAGTTCTCGCTCAATGCGGGCAAGGAATTCCTCCAACACAATCGTTTGTTCGTGGCGGCGCGGGCGGGCGGCGGCGGAATGGGCAAGATGGATCGACGGAGGCAGATCCCCCACCACGATCTCCACCCCTTCGGCCGCCTGATGGGCCTCGTCGATCACCTGGCTTAGCTCGTCTACGTTGCCGGGCCAGGGATAGGCATCCAGCCGATCCAAGGCCTCGGCCGACAGCCCGGCGACCTGCTTCCCGCTCCGTGCGTTGGCTTCCTCGACGAAGTGTTGCGACAAGATGGGAATATCGCCGCGGCGATCGGCAAGCGGCGGCAACCGGATCACCAGCGTGCTGAGCGCGGTCGCCAGGTCCTCGCGGTACTTGCCTTGCCTCGCAAGGTCAATGAGATCCTCGCTCGCGGTGGCGAGGATTCTAAGCGGAAACCGCTTCCCGGCCAGCAGGCGGGCCACTTCCGCCTGGGCCTCCGTGGCGAGGTGATCCACATCGTTCAACAGGAGCGTGCCGTGGCCCGATGCGTCCTGCGGAAGCCGCGGCGAGGCAATGGCCGCCAGCGTCGAGGCGATCACGTCGGCCGCCAGGACGGTGCAGGCCAAAGGGACCAGCGGCCCGGACGGTTCGGCCGCGCCGTAGTGGATCGTCTGGGCCGCGTGTTGCCGGCCGCTCCCCGGCGGCCCGACGATCACCACATTCGCCCGGCTCCCCGACGCCAGTTCGATCTGCGACCGCGCGCGGCGGATCGCCGGACTACTGCCGACGAAACGATCCAGCCGATACTGGCCCGCCCTCCGGTGCCGGAACCGTCGCAGACGCTCGTGCAACAGGGCGGCCTCGGTAGGACACGCCGGCGACGGCGCGGTTTCCGACTCCTTCCACTCCTCGGGATCGACGATCGCCAGCACGGCCACGACCGTTTCCGCGTCGCCTCGCAAGGGGAAGAACCGGGCGCGGCGTCGTGTGAGTCGGCCGTCGGCGAGTGACGCGCCGACCACGGCTTCCATTTCCTGGCCGCGCAAGGCCGCCGGCGGCGGACAGAGCCCGGCCGCCACCGGATCGGGCGCCCCCTCCGCGCCCGGCCCGTAGACGCACCGCTGCCCGAGAATCGCCTCCGCCGATGAACCAAGCCAGTCGAGGCAGGACCGGTTGCAGAACGCGATCCCCTGCTCCTCATTGAGCACGTAGATCGGCCGGGCGACTGCATCGAGCAGCCGCGCCAGTTCCTTTGCATCGGTCCGCGAGCGTGCCATGGCGGAAGGGGCTGGGGTCAGGGGTCAAGGGTCAGGGGCCGGTGGTCCGTGGTGAGACAACCGGCACGCTGTCCCGTTTAGCGGGCGGGCTTGCCCGCCGCGTGGCGTCGCCCATCGCTTCTCCACCGCCGAATCCCCCCACTTCGTTCGATTGTACTCCGCGGTCCCGGTGTTGTCGCGTGGCGGCCGTGGGGCTGGCGTCGTCGGCCCAGCCCATCCAGGGGCCCGGACTGAGGCCGATCAGGACCGCCGCCACGAGGGCACTGGCCGTCGCCGTGAGAATCGGACCGCGACTCGCCTGCTTGACGCGCAGCGTGTCGGAAGGCGTCCGGAAGAACATGACCCCGACGATCCGCAGGTAGTACGCCGCGCCCACGGCCGAGTTCAACACGCCGACGACCGCCAAGGCGACGAACCACGGCCGGACGCCGGCCGATTCCATCCCATCCACCGTGAGCGCGCTGGCGAAGACAGCCAACTTACCCCAGAACCCCGCCAGCGGCGGAATGCCTGCCAGGCTGAACAAGAGGAGTGCGAGCGTCCAAGCCAACAACGGCCTGAGCCGGCCGGCGGTCCAGGCCAGTCCGCTGAGCTCCTCAACGCGGTCGAGTTGCCGTCCTTCCTCACCGAACACGGCCAGAACCGCGAACGCGCCGATCGTGGCGACCGAGTAGCCGAGCAGGTAGAAGAGCATGGCCCCAAGGCCGTCCCAATGTCCCTGGCCGCCGCTGGCCGGGGCCATGGCCACTGCCAAGCCAATGAGCAGGTAGCCGGCATGCGCGATCGACGAATAGGCCAGGAGCCGCCGCACGTTCTGCTGCCAAAGGGCCAACAGGTTGCCCAGCGTCATCGTGAACACGGAGAGGACCAGAAGCGCAGGCCAGGCGTAGGAGGCGACGCCGGTCATCCCCACTGCCACCACGCGGACCAGGACGGTCAGCCCGGCAATCTTGGGCAAGGCGGAGAGGAGGGCGGCGTTCTCATGGGTCGTGCCCTGGTAGACGTCGGCGGCGTAGAAGTGGAACGGGACCGCCGTGATGCGGAAGCCGAGTCCTGCGAGCACAAAGGCCAGGGCGATCTTGGCCATGGTACCCATCGTGCCGCCCGAGGCTCGGAGCGATTCCAGCCGGTCGCGGATCGCGTCGAGCCCCATCGACCCGCCGGCCCCGTAAAGGAAGCTGAACCCGTAGAGCAAGAGTGCCGACGCAAGGATGCTCAGATAGAAATACTTGACGGCCGATTCCTGGGCCGCCGCGCCGCGCCGGCCGAGGTAGAGGACGAGGTACGTTGGGATCGAGATCAACTCCAACGACACGAACAGCAGCACCAGATCGCGGGCACTGGCGGCGAGCATCGTGCCGGCAACGGCCAGGAGCATGGACCCGACGTATTCCGGCGTGCCGGCGGCTGGGAGCGGCCGCCAATTCATGCCGAGCAGGAGGAGCCCGACGCCCAGGGCCAGCCAACGCACGTACCCGGCCATGGCGTCGGCCACGAGCGTCCCCTGCGCCGCCTGACCGGCGTCCGGCGACGCCGCCAACGCCGTGCCCGCCGCCAACAGCCCTCCCAAGGCCATCCAGCGCCATAGGGTCCGCGAGCCGACGAAGGCGCCCGCCACGTAGACGGCAATCGCCACGACGACCACAACGATTTCGGCGGTGAATATCCCGATCGTATCAGGGAGCACGCATCTACCTTCCCTCTGAGGGCACGCAGATCGGGTGGCATGCTCTCACGACGCGAAGCGTCGGCTGAGCATGGGAATCTCCATGGTCTCTTCCATGCCGACCCTCGGCTGCGCCGAGTGACGGCATGCCACCCATCGACAAGGACTGCGAGGCCGGCCGGAGGATCCGCTCCAAGGTTGGACTCATGCGATCCAAGAAAACCCGGGGCTGCAATCCGATCCAGAGGATGAAGACGACCGGCATCGCCAAGGCCACGATTTCCCGGGCGCAGAGATCGCGGACCGGCGGCGACTCGTGTCCTTCGGGATGCGGTTGTGGAGGGGTCCTTGGCGGCCCGAAGAAGACCCGCTGGACCAGTTGGAGCATGTACCACGCCCCAAGGACCACACCGGAGACCGCCAGCACGGCAATGACGCGGAACGCCCCGGCCCACATCGGCGGGGCATCGCCCCACGCCCGCTGGAACATCCCCAAAAGCAGCAGGAACTCCCCCACGAATCCGTTGAGTCCCGGCAGGCCGATGCTCGCCAGCGTGAGGACAACCATGAAGGTGGCCAGTCGCGGCAACGGCCGGGCCAATCCGCCGAGGTCGTCGATCCGCCGCGTATGGAATCGCTCGTAGAGCATGCCGACCACGGCGAACAGGCCGCCGGTCGCCAGCCCGTGATTGACCATCTGGAGCACCCCGCCCTCGATCCCGAGGCGATTCAAGGCAAACACGCCCAGCATGCAGAAGCCCAGGTGGCTCACGCTTGAATAGGCGATGAGCCGCTTGATGTCCTTTTGGGCCAGCGCGACCAGGGCCCCATAGACGATCCCCGCCACCGCGAGCCCCAAGAGCCAGGGCATCGAGGCGACGACGGCGTCGGGCGTCATGGGCAGGGCGAAGCGGACGAACCCATACGACCCCACCTTGAGCAGCACCCCGGCCAG
>CAYSGY010000348.1:0-6235 GCA_964430315.1 uncultured Planctomycetaceae bacterium | reverse complement strand
AGATCGGGCGCTCTCTATCCAGCCGGAGCATTCCGCGAAGATCTGGCGGTGCCACCACGCGGGCTGCGGCCGGGGCGGCAACCTGGTGTCTCTGTGCGACCTGATGAAACCGGGCGAGCACATGGACGGGAAACCGCGGGGATCAAGATTTAAGGCGATCCTAGCGGACCTCGTGCGGATGGCGGCGGGAGAGGGGCCGCCAGTTGAGGAGTCGCCACGGTTGGAGGCGAAAGCGGACGTGAAGACACCGGAGAAGCGGCGGAACGTGCCGCTGGCAATGTCGGAGAACGAACGGGCCCGTGGGCTCGTGAACCTCGATGCGAAGTTCGTCGTCGATCCGGCAATGATGAGCGCGAAGGCCGCGAGCTACTTCCGCCGTCGGCCATATCTGACCGCGGAGCGTTGCCGGGCCTGGCGGATGGGATACCTCCCCCGTGATGCCGGCGGCGACGGCGGCGGGGGGACGATGCGCGGGCGGATCGTGTACCCGATGCTCTCGGAGGAGGGCGACGTGCTGACGTGGTTCGGGCGTGATCCGGAGTACGAGGGCAGGCACGCGTCGTGGCTCGCGGGCGGACGGCACGGGCCGGAGCCGATGAAGTACCGGTTCGTGAAGGGATTCGAGCGGGGCCTGGAACTGTTTGGGCAGGACCGGTTTCGGGATGAGGAGGCACGGGAGACGCTCTGCCGCTACGGACTCGTCGTCGTGGAGTCTCCGACGGATGTGATAGCGCTCGACTCGCTCGGTGTGCTCGCCGTGGGGCTGTGCGGGGCGGGGATGACCGACGAGCAGGTGGAGAAGACGGCGAGGCTCGCGCGGGAGTTGGCGGGAGGGGTGGTCACGCTGATGCTGGACTGTGATGAGGACGGGGAGATGGCATCGCGGGCGACGCTCGTGAAACTCGCGGCGATGGTTCCGGTGCGGCTCGGCTGGTCGTGCGCCATGCACGGCGGGGCCTTCAAGGGCCGGCAGCCGGAGTCGCTCACGGCGGAGGAGTGGGCGCGGGTCGCGGAGTGGCTGGAGCGGTAGTCGGTACGATCGTCCTGCTGGAGGTGGGGGAGGACAGAGGCGAGTCGATCCGGCCGGTCGGCCGCGTGGCGTCCCGCTCCAGCGGTCGTGCCGCGGGAGCCCGCGGCGATGTGCGGGACCACACGAGCATCAAGCGAAGCACGCGAGCCCCCCGCACATCGCCAGCCAGATCGGCGAGGCACGAGACGTCGGCGTCGGTCGTGTGCGGGGGGCTCGCGGGCGAAGCTCCGCGAGTGTGGTCCCCTCCTACGGCGCAGATTCTTGGCTTCCCGCGGGCCGCGAACCGCGTCGGCTCCGCCGCGCGCGGCCCCGCGGGAGACCTCGGGGTGGAGTGCGACGGTGAGCGCGAAGGAATGTCGAGGGGGTGGTGAGGAATGGATATGGTAATGGTGGTGACAGAGCGGGCGCACTGGAATATCGTCGGACGGCGATGCGTGGCGGCGAGTAGTGGACTTGGCGGGTGGTTTCCACCCCACGGGGTAGTGGACTTGGCGGGTGGAACGGCGGGGGGAGTAGTGGACTTGGCGGGTGGTTTCTCGTGGTCGATCGTAGAGGCAAACGTCCGACGATTCGGCTTGCTGGAGCGGCGTTCCCTTGAGCGAAGACATGCGCCGGTTGCTGCGCCAAAGATATGTACTCAAAGACTTCACCTGTAAGCAAAGGGGGAATTGCCTACGAGTGTTTTCAATAGGAAAGGAAAGGGCACGCAGGGATGCGGCGGGGAGGCCCCGCGACGGTGTTACGAATGGGTCGACGACGGACGCGTACTCGCGCGGAAGCGGTGGAGGAAGTGCGTGCGAGCGATGTGCTCCGCGTGCTCGCGGGCCTCGGGCTCGTTCTGGCCCGCTCTGCGGAAGTCGTTGAACACCCGCCGCATGACGTTGTCAAAGGCGCCGTGGGCCTCGGTCTTGAGGTACTCCTCGAACTCGCGGTCGTGCGTTTCGTCCGGCTCGGTGGTCGTCGAGGTGTTGCGGCGTTTGATCTCCTCCTGCCTGCGCATCTCCCGCCACCAGTCGGGCGGCGTGCGGCGGCCGGCCGCAAATTCCTTGAGGTTGTCCATGAAGTGCGCCTGCGGACTCACGCGGAAGAAGCTGGCTCCAAACCGCTCCTGGGCCGCGAGAGTGATGTCTGCGCACTCGGCGACGAGGCGTGGGGCATACTGTGCGAGCACGCGGGCGATCGTCGTTGGGTCGAGCCCGATCGAGCGGAGTGGGTCGTGGAGCGGGGAGTCGGTGAGTGCTGTCGGCTGGGCGGCATCGGCGCGGTCGAAGTGCGGCCCTCGCCAGAACCGCAGCGTGTAGTGGCTCTTGCCGCGTTTGAGGAAGAGGTGGCGCGGATCGGAGGCCCCTTCGGGAAGGCGGACGATGCCGTGGTGGAGGAGGACGGCGGTGGTGACCGCGAGCTTCTGTTTGAGCCGCCAGGTCTCGTGGCTCGCGGCGAAGCCGACGGTGTTCACGGCGAGGTCGCGGACCTCGAACTCCGGGGAGGTATCGCTCCGCCAGAACATTTTCTTCAGGAGCAGGTACAGGCGGCGGCTCGCCGGGTCAAGGGCGCGGTAGGTGTCGAAGTCGAAGAGGAGCGTCCCCCGGGCGGCCTGGCAGAACTCGAAGAAGATCGGATCCCAGGCGAATCGCCATGTGCGGGCGGAATCTGGGGAGAGCGGGAGGCTGTAGCTGAAGAAGCCGAACGACACAGCGCGGTGCTCGCCGCGGATCGGATCGTAGAAGCGGTCGTTGCGGTAGGAGACGGCGGCGAGCCGTGCGATCGCGGCGCGGAAGAGCGCGAAGTTCTTCCCGCCGTGGTGCGTTCCCTGGTCGATGCAGCGAAGCCGCCGCATGCAGAAGTAGGGCGTGGCGTAGAAGTCGAGCGTCGGGTTGGGCTGGGCGAAGGTGAGGCTCAGGAGTCCCCACAGGTAGAACTCATCGGTGGGCGAAAGCCCCTCCGGGCAGCAGACGCGGACGGTCGCCCGCTGGCGGTGCCGCTGCTCGTCGGTGTAGGCGTAGCCCGTCTCGTGGATGAACGGCCCACCGAGCGTCGCACCGGTGTCGAGTGGGCAGAGGGCGTGCTCGACGAGCGAGAGCTGCGCGCGGCCCGAGCCGGCGCGAGGGGCGGCAGGGCGAACGGCGGGCGCGGTGTTCGGATTGGTCGGAGCGGGCATGCGGAGCCTGCGGGCGAGTATAATCGGCTCTGGGAGCCGCGTGCGCGCGAACGGAATTGACCGCCGCCCGGGAGCGTGGTGTGCCCGCAGACTTTCCCCGGGAAACGCCGCGCGAGAAGGGCTTTGTAGAGCCGTTTCTCCGCTGGAATTGATCGACGAAATCAGGTGTTCGGTTCGTCCTCGCCTGCGTTTGGCTGCTGCGCGACCTGCGCGCGGGCCTCGTCGAGGGCCGCGAGGAGATCCGCGGCCGTCACGTCCTTCTTCCGGAACGTGACGGAGACGGTTGCCTGGGAGGTGGCGAAACGGTGGTGGCTCACGGGCGCTCCGCGACGGCGGACGCCTGTCGTGCGTTCGATCTCGCGGGCGACGAGCTTCTCAGTGTCCTCGGCGGTCATGCCCTCCTCGCGCACGCGCTCGATGAGGGTCTGCTGCTTCGCGGCGGCCAGCGGGCGGACGGCGTAGAGGTGGCGCTTCGTGATTCGGCCGGACTGGTCCTCGCGGGCGAGCTTCTGCACGTCGGGCGCGAGGTCCAGGATGGCGAGCAGCTTGGAGATTTCTCCCTCGGATTTGCCCGTTGCCTCGGCGAGTTGCCGCTGCGAGTAGCCGTTCCCGTCGCGGAGCCTCGCGAGGGCGTCAGCCAGGTCGTAGGGGTGCATGTCGAGCCGCTGCCAGTTCTCGACGATCTGGTGCAGCAAGACGTCGCGTTCCTTCGGCGTCTGCACCCAGCAGGGGATCTCGGTGAGTCCAGCCTCCTTCGCCGCGTGGTAGCGGCGCTCGCCGGTGATGAGCTGGTAGACGTTCTCTTGCTCGACATAGCGCACCGTGACCGGCTGGAGGATGCCGAGCCGGCGGATCGAATCGACGAGTTCGCGCTGCGCCGCTGGGTCAATCCGCCGCCGCGGCTGCGCGGGGTCGGGCCGGACGCGAGCGAGGGCGATGAGGAACGCGCCGCCGAGCCGGCGGCGGCCGTCATGCGAGGCGTCGCTCTCCGCCGGCCGGTCACTGAGCGGCAACAGTGGCTGCCTGCCGAACGCCTGGTCGGCCGCGCTCAGGGCCGGCGCGGCGAGCCTGCCGGATGCGGCGTTCAAGCTCGTCGAAGAAGGCCCGGGCGACGCCGGCTTCTTCGCTGGCTGGAGCGTGGAGGGTAATGGGGACGCCATGGGTGACGGACTTCTCGTATCGTGACAGGTCGGGGATCGTGGTGTCAAACGCCCGCTCTCCGAAGTGCTCCCGGAGCTTCGCGAGGTAGCTCTGCTGGTACACGCGGGCCCGCTTGAATCGTGAGACAAGGTAGCCGAGGAGGCAGAGCCGTTCGTTGTGCGACGACCGGACGTACTCGACGGCCGCGGTCACCTGGACGATGCCCTGGGCGCCCCAGTCGGCGGCCTCCAGCGGGATGACGACGTAATCGGAGGCGCAGAGTGCCGCATAGCTCACCAAGGAAAGCCGAGGTGGACAGTCGAAGACGAGGTAGTCGTAGCGGCTGCGGGCCTCGCGCAGGGCGTCGACGAGCGCGAACTGGAGGTCCGACGCCTCCCACACCCGCTGGTCCGCCACGTCAAAGGGCGCGAGCGATGGGCCGGAGGGGAGGATGTCGATGTGGGAGAATCGCGTCCGGTGGATGAGCGTCGTAGGATCGGCCTCGGCACGCGGATCGAAGAGGGTCTCGATGCCGCCGTGGCCGGGGAAGTCGGGGAGCAGGCTCCGCGTGATATTGCCCTGAGTGTCGGTATCCACCACGAGCAGCCGGTGCCCCCGCTCCTGGCACACGCCGGCGATGAGCCAGGCGGTGTGCGTCTTGCCGACGCCGCCCTTCAGGTTGATGACCGTAATCGCGGTGGAGCGGGGCGCAGAGGAGCTATCCACGCGGGCGATGGTAGCACCCTGCCCGGTGGAGTGTCGAATCGTTCTGTCAGTAGCAGACGATCGGCAGCTTCTCCCATTCGTCGATGATACCCTCGATGATCTCCTCTGCTTCGTGCGGGTCAATCGAGATCTCGCCGTTGAGAAACCTGACATACTCGTTGAACCGAAGAACGAAGTCGCTTTCGATGTCTGCAACTTGCTTTGCACATTCGCGTGCTCGCTGGTCGACGAAGTCCCTCGCTCGGCCAATCATGTCTTGATGGATTGTCCTCCACCGCTCAAGCTTGGCGTTCGTGGCTTTCTGCGCCTGTTGACGTTGCTGTTCGAACCACTGGGAGTCAAGACAGGTTCTTTGTATTTCCATGGGATAGGTCCCGTAACACGTCGTGCTCTTCAGCGAGCAAGTGCGCCCGCTTGTGCCGTCGTTGCAGGCACTCCACGGCGTGCAGGAGTAATCCAACTGTGAACAGCGAACAACCTTAGGCAGCGAGGCGGCGGGGCCAGTCTGTGATGATTTACTGATGATGCTGGGGCGAAACTGCGAGTTGTCGCGATCGCGCGGTGGAGTGCATCGGAATCCAAATCGTTGTTCGATGCGATCGTTGACGCGGTCCCAAGTGGCTCCGTCGGTATCGTAGTGCTTGACGACACGGGGACATACTCGGTCTTGCATACTTTCGGCGCGCGCATTGGGGGACAACGCTAAGCAGAGTGCGAAGGCAATGGAAAGGGAAACGGTTCTGGCCATACACAAGGGGGAACGAGCGTGACCATGATACGTGCTCTTGCCAACAACAGACAAGGTGGTACCGCCAGGATGGCGGCGTTGCGAATGCGACAATGAGAGACGAGGGTTCAGAAAAGAACTTGGACGGCAAGATGAAGGACGGGCTCGCCCGGGAGTTCGACCGTTTTGTGGAGCTCCTCGACGGGGCTGAACGGTCGTTCCTGAATCAATGGCGAGCGGAAGGGGTGGTGTGGAGGGTGGTGTCGAGACTCGGCGGCAAGTACCGGCAGCGAATAGGGAGGATCATGGTCTTCGACGTGAGAGATCCGGCGGCCGTGGCGGAGGAACTTGCGGAACATCCGCGGGATGGGTGGGTCCTCGATGGGCGGGAACTGCGCGTGCGATTGTAGGAAAGTGGCGGTGGACAGGATTGGGGTAGGAGCGCAGGTGAAGG
>CAYSGY010000347.1:938-6249 GCA_964430315.1 uncultured Planctomycetaceae bacterium | reverse complement strand
GGCGTCTTGGCGTCTTTGCGTGAGGTCTTGCCCCGGTAATGATGCTACAGACTCGTTTGATATTTGCAATTTCCCCCCCGATCGCTACCGGTCCAGCCCTGCGAGCACGCCTTCGACGGCGGCGGTGAAGGGGAACTGGGCGTACTCCGTGATCTTGCGGCGGTTGATTCGGGCCTTTGCCTTGGCGGCTTCGTCTCCCGATTCAAGCCGCGCGTCGAACTCCTTGACCTTGGCCCGCGTTTCCTCGCGTCCCTGCTCGTAGAGCTTGACGGCCGCCTCGCCGTGCAAGGCGACGGCGGCATCGAGCTTCGACAGGGTCTGGGCCGGGGCGCTTCGCCTTTCGTCGACCGTCCCCGCGAACTCGCGGAGTTGTCCGATCCACGGGAACAACGCCTGGCTCTCCGGGGCGCTGAGCCCTTCGGGGCTGCCGGGCTTGGGCATTTTTTCGAGCAACTCCCCGAGCTCGTCGACGCCGGCGGAAATCGACCCCCGCTCGAACCGAAGCCAGGCCAAGGCCTCCGACGGCACCAGGAGTCTTGGACGCTCGGCCTTCAGACCCTCAAAGTGCTTCAGCGCGTCGTCCTTCTGACCCGACTTCAGGCGTACCAGTCCGAACAGCAATTTGGGCTCGATCTCCTGGCCTGCGGCGGCCTGGGCGGCGTCGTACAGGTTCTGGGCGACGGCTGAGTCGATCTTGCTCTGGCTCACGAGCCTGGCGAGGGCGAGGATCGCCTTCTTGGCCTCGGCCGAAAGGCGCGGCGGCCGGTTGTCGGGCAGGAAGACCTGGGGCGTCTGCCGCTGTTGGATCGAACCGGCCAGCGAAGCCATGCTGTCGGCCAGATAGCTGTAAAGCTCCGTCGGTTCCACGCGGTTGTCGCGGTTCTTGTCGGCCTTGCCGGCGAAGCCCTCCGAGAGGGCCAGGGCGAAGAGCCCGTGCTGCCGGGCGGGCACGGCATGGCCTCGCTGTCCCTTCGAGCAACTCGCAATCCCGGTCACGGTCCGCAGCGCCGCCTGCCCCGGCGGGGCCTTCAGCGACTCAAACATCTCCGCCGTGGAGGGCTCCTTCTGCACGTCGATTTCCGGACCGGCGTGGCAGGCGTCCAGGAGCAGGATCTTCTCCTTGGCTTTGCACTCCTCCATGACGTCGACCAACCACTGGAGGCTCAGGCCCGTAGCGGCCGCCCGGTCCTTCTTGAAATCTTTCGAGGCAAGGTAGACGGTCTTGTCGGCATCCTGATAGGCGTGGCCGGCGAAGTAGACGAGGAGCTTGTGATCGGGTTGGAGCCTGTCGAGGAAGTTGGTGATGCCCTGGCGCAAGCGGACCTGGCTCTCATTGGTCAGGAGCAGGGCCTGGTTCGGGGGCACGCGATCGCGCTTTACCAGCATCTCGTGGAGCACCGTGGCATCGGCCACGGGAAATTCCAACCGTCCGAGCGAGGCGTCGTCGTAGTCCTGGATTCCGATAAGGATGCCCCAGCGGCTCGGGTCGGCGGCGCGGCGAGCCGCCACGGTGAGGGCCCGGGGGGTGGCAGCGTCGGGCGAATCGTGGGTGATGTCGACCGAGTCGCCGGGCAGGAGGTCCCCGGGCGGGACCGTCTCGCCGCCCAACGTGATCTTCGTGGTCGCATCGACCGTGAACGTGGTCGGCTTCGTCTCGCCGTCGATGGCGACCACCAGCGCTTTCGGCTGCACGGCTTGAATCACACCCGCCTGGCCGAGCGTCCGGTAGGCGTCGACCCGGACGACCTGCCGGTCGTGCGTCACGGCGGCCTTGTCGCCGGGCTTGAGATCGGCGGGCGTGAGGACCCGCTGCTCCAGCACCGTGCGATCGTTCACCGTCACCGCACACTTCGGCGCCAGCGGCAAGGTGAGGAGTTTTGCATCGGGCGTCTCCCCGTCGGCGACGGTCAGTTCGCCCTTCGTGACGTCCACCCCGCGAATGATCCCTTTGAGCGTCTCTTCCCGCTGCACCTCCAAGGCGGTCGCGCAGCGGCCTCCTTCCTCGGCCAGGTGCGAGACCTTGTCGACGCGGTCGCCCGACTTCAGATCGGCGAGCTTGACCGGCTCGGCCCCCAGTTTCTCCTTCCCGTTGAAGAGGATCTTCACGGTCGCGGGAACGCGAATCACCTGGTCGGCCGGGCCCTTTTCCGTATCGTAGGTCAAGGTAAACCGGCCGGAATCGGGCTCGACGGCCTTGATCCGGCCCTGCTGCGTTTCGGGCCGCGTGGCGTGGACGATGGCGACCTTGCGTCCCTGCTCGTCGCGGTGGACCTCGATCTCGACCTCGTCGCCCACCTTGAGATCGAAGAAGCCCCCCTCCTTCTTGTTGATGTAGAACTTGTCGCTGGGCTTGAACGCGGGTTGTTCACGATGGCCGTCGGGCCGGACTTCGATGGCGATGCTCGACTCCGACTTGTAGATGCTCCGCACGGTCCCCACCAGCGGCTCGTGTTCCTTCGGTTCGGTGGCCTTCTTGGGACTGCCGGGCAGGAGCATCAGCGAGCAGAGCAGCATCGAGAAGACGACCGCCGCGATCGCCCCGATCCGCATCGTCCGCTTCTTCTTGGCCGCGTCGGCGTCGGCGCCGGAGGCGTCTTCCACGGCCCGTGCCGGGGCGAGTTGCCCGGCCCGAAGGTCGCGGAGCACCTCTTGGGCCGAGTGATAACGGCGCGCCTGATCCTTGACGACCAGCCGCTCGATGACGCGGGCCAGGTCGGGCGGCACGCCTTCGAGCACGCGGCCGACTTCGGGCATCTGGCGGTCGGGGGCCGCGTGCCACATCAGCCAGGCGATCTGGCGGTCGCGGCCGAACGTCGAAAGGCTCGGAAAAAGCGAATCGAACTGGGGACCGCACATCATCTCGTAGGCCGAGAACCCCAGCGAGTAGAGGTCGCTCGCCGGTCCCACCGGGCCGAACTGGTTCGAGACCAGTTCCGGGGCCATGTACTTGGTGGTCCCTTTGAGAAGCGAGCCCTGCTCGTTGCTCGCCCGGCGGGCCAGTCCGAAATCGCCGAGTTTCACCCGGCCCTGGGGATCGACCAGCATGTTGCTGGGCTTCACGTCGCCGTGGATCACGCCGTTGGAGTGGAGAAAGCTGAGCGCGTTCAGGCCGCACACCAAAACCAGCCGCAGAAGATCGAGGTCGAGGGGGCCCGCCTGGACGCTCTGTTGGAGATTTCCCCGCATCAACTCCAGGATCAGCCAGCCCCGAGGGCGCACGAGGTCGTAGATCGTGAGGATATTCGGGTGCTGGAGCGTGGCCAGCAGTTGGGCTTCACGCCAGTAGCGTTCGAGTTGACGCGGGTCGCTGAGGAATTGCTGGTGGATTTGCTTGATGGCGACCTCGCGTCCCAACTCCCGATCCCTCGCCCGGAAGACCGTGGCGAAATCCCCGGTGGCGATCGTGTTCAGGATTTCGTACCGCGGAGTCGATTCCATCGTCCGGTGCGTCTCCCTTTTCCCCTCTCCCCAAGGGAGAGGAGAGCATTTCAGTCACTCAGGAGCGTCGTGATCAACTTGTCCAGAGTTTCGTCCCTGGTGGGGCTGCCCGTCAACCCCTTCTCGAATCTGCCGGTCCGCTCGGTCCGCAACATGTCGAGAACGCGGCGATAGCAGCGCCGTTCCTCCGCATAGTCGCGGCGCGAGCGGGCCTGAAGGGCGCCTCGCAGGAGAATCTGGTACGGCTCCAGCGCCGCGTCCTTGTCCATGCCGGCGATATAGTTCTCCTGAATCTCCAGGCGAGCTTGTTTCTTCGCATCCGACCTGACCGGGCTCTCGGATTCGGTGGGGAGGAAGACGAGGATCACCGAGGTCACGATACTCAGCGCCAACGCGCCGAACAACAACAACGGATTGACTCCCCCCGAGCCCCCCTGCTTGGCCTTCGACTCCCCCGGCTCCTTAAGCCGCAGGCCCGGGAGCTTGCCGTCTTCGGCCAGCTTGAGTCCGGATTGGGCCGCCTCGGTCGCGATGAACCGCGCCACCTTTTTTGGGGGTGCAGGTGGGGCGGTCGATGGCCTTGCGCCTGGCGGGACTCCCGGGGTCGAAGTCCCGGCGGGCATTGGAACTCCGGGACCGGCGGTCGGCGGTTCCGCCCGAGAGCGCCCGCCCGCCACGTCGGGCTGAGGCAGGCTCCGAAACCAACTCATGCCCGCCACCCCGGGCCCTTGCAGCCCGGAGGATGCGCCGGGAGCCGGCGGTGCCCCTGGGCTCTTCGCCGAAGACGTACTCCCACGATTTGGGGGTGGTGTTGTCTTAGGCAAGGAACCCGAACCAGTCAAGGTAGGGGTAGGCGTTGTGCCGGACAGGGCCGGCGGGACCGGGATTGCCTGGATGCCCGAGCCGCTCGTTCCGTTTGACGGGGGGGTCATTGCCCCCACAGGGCCCATTGATCCGCTGCTCGGGGGCACCGCAAGCGTCGGTCCTTTCGCCGGACTCGTGGTCGGCGGGGTTGCGGTGGGGAAGACGCCGGAGCCGATCACTCCCACTGCGGGCGGGGGGGCCATCGGGAAGACGCCGGAGCCCGACAGCCCAACCCCCGGAGCAGACGCTCCCCCACCGGACGGCGCGGCAGGACCGCCGGGCGGCGCTTCCGGAACCCAGAACCGGCCGCTGCATCGCGGGCAGACGACGTAGCTGCCGGCCTTCTTGGTCGGAACCGACAAAGCATGTTTGCATCGCGGGCAATCAAGTCGGATCGGCATGCCGGTGCGCCACTCGCGTTACATAGTCAAGCCAAAAGCAAGATAGTTGAGCAGGAACGGGCCGACAATGATCAGCACCGTCGAGATCATCACAAGGACGCCTGGCAGGAGCATATTTACGCCCGCCTCGCCGGCGATCGTCTCCGCCCGCTGGGTCCGCTTCAACCGTAGCACGTCGGCCTGGGTGCGGAAGATCTGCGCCAAAGGGGTTCCCAGCTCCTCCCCTTGGAGGACCGAGCCGATGATGCTCGTGATCTCGTCGTCGCTGAGCCGCTCCCGCATGGCGGTGAACGCCTCGGCCCTCGTCTTGCCGAGATTCATGTCGGTGAGCACGCGTCCGAATTCCTCGGCCACGGGATGTCCCTGGAATTCCTCGACGGCCTGGGTCAGGGCGTTGAGGAAGGTCGAGCCGGCCTCCATCAGCAGCGTCAGGAGGTCGAGCAGGAAGGGTATGCGCCGCTTGATGAGGCGGAGCCTGAAAGCGGCCTTGTGGGCCAGGCGCACGCGGAGGATGTAGACGGTGAGGAGGTAGGCCGCCATGGTGGGCAGCAAGCCCGACAGCCCGAAGAGCGTGACAAAGAAGTACGCATACAACGGGGTAATGAACA
>CAYSGY010000347.1:0-928 GCA_964430315.1 uncultured Planctomycetaceae bacterium | reverse complement strand
GAGTTCGAGCCAACCAAGGTACTCTTCGGCGAGCCAGAATCGGGGCATCCCGGCCGCCTGGATCTGACGCTGGATCTCGGGCAGGGCCTCGCGGAGGCTGAGCCGGTTGACCTTGGCCAGGATCCCGATCACCGGCTGGAAGAACCGGTACGAGAGGCTGATGCGCCGCAACTCATTGATCCGGCTGATGTCGTAGCGCCACTCCGCCCCCTGTTGCAGGTCCTCGGTCCTCAAGACCACAACGACCCACCACACGAAGACAAGCACCGCAAGGCCGACCATGGCACTGGCCACCGCCTGGAGACCGGTGCCTCCCAAGGGGGTGGCGGCGACAAGGATGCACAGCGCAGGATTCATCGCGTCAAATGTCGGGGTTGAGGATGGCTTTTGCCCAGAAGTAGGCCACGATGTTGATGATGACGGCGATCGCCAGGAGGACCTGGCCGAACACCTGCGTGAATAGCAGCCTGGTATTCACGGGATCGACGAAGTAGTAGACGACCAGGATCACGGCGGGGGCCAGGGCCATGTAGACGGCCGACTTTCGGGCCTGGGCCGTCTCCGACTTGACCTTGCGCTCCAGCCGCTGCATTTCCAGCACGGATTGGGCGATGCGCTCGACGGTCTCGTTGAGCCGGCCGCCGCTCTCGTGGCTGGCCAGCAACGCCGCGGCGAACAAGGCGAAATTCTCGCTCTTGAGCCGCTGCTTGGCCTCGGTCAGCGTCCGGTCCAGCGGTTTTCCGAGCTTGTACTCGGCGGCGATCTGGAAGAACTCCGCGTTGATGGGCCACGGACACTGGGCGGCGAGGATCTCCATCGACTGGGCCAAGGAGAGCCCGGCCCGGACCGCGTTGGCCAGCGTGACCATCGCGTCGGCCAGTTGGTCCTCGATCTTCAGCCGCCGCCGCTCCGCCAGCCGGCCGATCAG
>CAYSGY010000346.1:0-6256 GCA_964430315.1 uncultured Planctomycetaceae bacterium | reverse complement strand
GACCTCGCCTCGGCGCCGATCCTCGCCCGGTCGGTCGAGAGCCCGGGCGATACGTCCCGCGTGGAACGCGTCCTGGCGAAGGCCCGCCGGGGCGAACCGATCACGGTGGCCGTGATCGGGGGCTCGATCACCGCCGGGGCGAGAGCCAGTACCCGGGAGAAGAACTACGGGAGCGTACTGGCCGCGTGGTGGCGGCACACGTTTCCGAAGGTCGAGGTGACGCTGATCAACGCGGGGATCGGGGCGACGGGCTCGAACTACGGGGCCTTGCGGGCCCGGAGGGATTTGCTCGCCCGGCGGCCCGATTTCGTCATCATCGAGTATGGCGTTAACGACGTGAACCAGCAGGCGTCGGCAGAGACGTTGGAGGGGCTTGTGCGCCAGATTTTCAAACAAACCAACCAGCCGGCGGTGGCTTTGCTGTTCATGATGAACCGCAGCGGCGGCAACGCCCAGGAGTGGCACGGCAAGGTGGGACAGCATTACCGTCTGCCCATGCTCAGTTTCCGGGACGCCCTGTGGCCGGAGATCGAGGCGGGGCGGATCCGATGGGAGGACGTCGAAGCCGACATGGTCCATCCCAACGATCGGGGCCATGCCTTTGCCGCCCGTCTCGTCACCGAGCTTCTGGCGAAAGTCCTCAAGGACCTGCCGGCCGATGACCGTCTGCCGCCGATCGGGCCCGTGCCCCAGCCGCTGCTGAGCGACCTTTTCGAGCACGTCGCCCTGTTCGAGGCCGATGCCCTGAAGCCGGCGGCCAACGAGGGCTGGGTCTTTGACGGCAAGGCCAAATGCTGGAAGAGCGACCGGCCCGGCAGCCGGATCGTGTTCGAGATCGAGGGCCGCGTCCTCCTCTTGATGGACTGGCACATCCGCGGGCCCATGGGCAAGGCGAAGGTCCAGGTGGACGATCAGCCCGCCACCGTCCGGGACGCGTGGTTCGACCAGACCTGGGGCGGCTACCGCCAGACGAACGAACTCGCGCGGGGACTCGCCCCCGGCAAACACCGTGTGACCCTTGAGATCCTGCCGGAAAAGGCCCCGCAGAGTCAAGGACACGAATACCGGGTGCTTGGCCTCGGAGCCGCCGGGGTCGGCGGGCCGTAGCGGTCTGCCGGAACCCTGCAAGGTCATTCGGTCGGGCCGGTCCCGCGGATTGTCATTTCGTAGAGGAAGACTCCTGCCGCCACGCCAAGGTTGAGCGAGTCGGTGTCTGGCCGCATGGGAATGGTCAGGCGGCGGTCGCAGAGCGAGAGCCACTCTGCCGAGAGGCCGTCGAACTCGTTTCCGAGAACGACGGCCGCGCGCGGCGGCCAGGAGGCGTCGGCCAGCGAGGGGGCATCGTTGTCCAGGACCGCCGCGGTCAGTTCCACACCCCAGCGGCATTTCAGCGAAGACAGATCGCTTCCCAGGTCCGCCGATCGGGCAAACGGCACCGTGAGCACGGCTCCCATCGACACGCGCAACGCACGGCGCGAGAGCGGGTCGCAGGAGCGGGGGCCGAGGACAATCGCGTCGATGCCAAATGCGGCTGCATCGCGGAACACAAGTCCGAGATTCTCGGGCTTGGTCACCTCGGGAAGAACCACCAAACGGAGACGATCCGAAGATGGTCCCGGCGGACGAAGCGCCAGGATCTCTTCGAGACTCCGCGGCGAGGGCCGCCGCCCCACGGCCAGCGCCCCCCGGTGGAAAGGAAACCCCACAATGCTCAAGAGCAGCGTCTTGGGCGCCACGTAGATGGGCATACGTCCGGCGGCAAGCCGTTCGAACTCGCCGGCATACTCCTCGTCCACGAGGATGGATTCGGCCTCGAACCGGCTTTCCAGCAGGCGGCGTGTGAGAACGTAGCCCTCGGCCACGAAAACGCGTTCCCCGCGCAGGGTCCGATCGCGGAGGTTGCGGTAGGCCGCGACGCGCGGGTCATCGAGGGATGTAATGATCTCCATTCTGCTCGTATCGGCGGGTCCTCTGCGGCAACGCCCGGCGCCGCAAACCTGATCCACGACACCAGGTTCCGCGCATCCTTGACACCCAGTCCTCTTCCCGTGGAGCGTCGCGCATCAGCCCCCGTGCTGGCGGCGGTGGTACGCGCCGTCGTAGCGGCGAGTCGTCTTGAATCGCTCGTACTCTCCCTTGCTGCCGGCCGCTGCCGTCTTGGCCACGAGGGCCTGCATCTCCTCGGGAGACATGGGTCGAAAACCCCTCGCGACGCCCAGGTCTTGCCGGAGTTCCTCCCGCGACGTGATCCCGCACACCAGCGTGCTGATGGGAAGCGAAAGGGCATAGCGGCGGCAATCGGCGGCCGACACCCCGACCTCCTTCGGGATCGCCCCGCCCGCCAATGCCTTCATCCCGATCACGGCGACGCCGCGGCGGGTGCACTCCGGCACGAGGTTCTTCTGGAAGCTGCGGTAGTGGGCGTCGAGGACGTTGATCGGCATCTGCACCGTGTCCCACGGGAAGGGTTTGGAGAGGGTCTTGAGGAGGAAGTCGAAATCCTTGTGGCCCGTGAACCCAATGAAACGGACCTTGCCCGCCTTCTTCGCCTCCAGGGCCGCCTTCACGCCGCCCTGCTCAAAGATCCAGTCGGGGTCCTGCGGGTAGTTGATCTCGTGGAATTGCCAGAGGTCGAGATGGTCGGTCCGGAGGCGGCGAAGGCTGTCGTCGAGATGAGCGAGCGAGCCTTGGTAGTCGCGGTTGCAGTCCTTGGTCATCAAGAAGACCTTCTGGCGGCGCCCGCCCGTGGCCAGGGCCTTGCCCATGACCTCCTCGGCCCGGCCGTCGTGGTAGTCCCAGGCGTTGTCGAAGAAGTTGATCCCCCCGTCGATCGCCTCGTGCATGAGGGCGATGGAGTCGCGTTCCTCGATCGACGCGATGTGCCACCCGCCGATGCCGACAATCGACACCTTCTCCCCGGTCTTCCCCAGCGGCCGGCGGGGAATCCCGGCGGGGCTTTCCTCCTGGGCTGCCAGGACCCAATCCGGGTCCATCAGGCCCATCGTCCCGGCCCCGGCAGCCAAACCGACCGCCGCCTGCAAGAAATCACGACGATTCAGTTCGCTCATCGTCTTGTCCTCCGAAGGAAACGTGGTGGCAGACTACTCCTGCCAAGGGACCGCGGAACGAGCGCCAGCGAGGTCACTTCTTCGGCGGGAAGAACGGGAAGAGCCGGCGGATCTCCTCCGCGTTGGGCCGCCGGCCGTATTCGCAGATCTCGAAGGCCTCGGCGTAGCGGACCTCCTTGCCAAGCTCCGGCCCGTAGAGCGCGATGAGCTTCTCGCGGAAGCGGTCGGCGGTCCGGGCCGATCGGGCCTTGAAGCCCTCGAAGCCGCGCTTGCGCCGCGCCTCGCGGTCGGCGGCGTCCTTGGGGGCCGTGCCGTTGGCCCCGCCCTCGACGAACTGGGATTCCATCTTCATGAGTCCCTGGGCCTTCCTGTCGACGGTGGCGTCGATCGCCACGACGATGTCGGGCCGGAAGGGATTGGGGCGCTCAAAGCCGTCTTCGGAGTAGAGAAAGACGGGGTTCGCGCGGAGGTGCGGCGTCTCGGGGCAGAACTTCGGCACCGTGACCATGTAGGCCGAGTCCTGGACCAGCACGCCCACGTAACGGTGGTCGGGATGATAGTCGTTGGGCCGGTGGGCAATCACGATGTCGGCCTTCCACTCGCGGATGACCCGGGTAATCGTGCGGCGATTGGCCAGGGTCGGCTCCAACTCGCCGTCGTGGATGTCGAGAATCCGCGTGGACGCGCCGAGCAGGGCGTCGCAGGCCTTGGTTTCGGCGAGCCGGCGGGCGGCCAATTCCGGACGCGACATGGCGTAGTGGCCGATGTCGCCGTTGGTCACAGAGACCAGTTGCACCGCGTGCCCTTGCGCCGCCCAAAGCGCGGCCGTACCGCCGGCCCGGATCTCCGCGTCGTCGGGATGGGCCCCGAAGACGACGATCCGCAGTTTGCCCTTCTCCTCGGCCCATGCCGGGCGGGCCTGGATCGCCAAGGCCACCAAGAGCAACCCACCTAACGCCGCTGCCACAAGCCGTCCACGTGTCGAGAACATGATCGCGCCTCCCGTGTGGGACCCTCGAATCCGCTGCACGACGGCATTGTAATCGGGGAAGACTGCGGCGTCAAAGATCCCCAAATGACCGTGCGTGATCCTGGGAGGGCGAGGCTCCTGCCGAGCCGTCATCCCCCGGCAATACGTGCGATTGTCACAGGCTCGGCAGGAGCCTCGCCCTCCCGGAGTTGCGCAACCTCATTCAGGCGACCACCACGATCGCCCTGCGGGGCTCGGTCGGACAGGCGACCTGGCAGGCGCCGCAGCCGGGGCAGCGGGCCGGGTCGATCTTGAGCACGGCCGCGTACTCCTCCTCGGACCAGACCATCGCGATCGCCTCGTAGGGGCAGACGTTCCGGCAGATGCTGCAATCCCGATCCTCGCCGAGGAGGCAGATGCTCATGTCAACACGGGCGAGGCCCATGCGCGCGGTCCTCTTGTCGGTCAACGCGAGCCGGGCGATCGCGCCGCTGGGGCACACCTCGCCGCAGCGGCGGCAGTCCTCGCGGCAGTAGCCGGGGCCGAATTGCACGACGGGCGTGAGGAGGGAGCCCAGTCCATGCCCGCCGCCGTCGGCCTGAAGGATCTTCGTCGGGCAGGCCCCCAGGCAGTTGCCGCAACGCACGCAGACGCCGCGGAAGCGGGCCTCGTCGAGCGCCCCCGGCGGACGGATCGGCGGGGATTCACACCGGGCACGCCCGAGGGTCCAGGCCCACGCCGCCCCCAGCCCGCCCGCCAGCACCACGCGCCGGGCCAGCGGCCAGGCACGCTCGCCGTTCGCTCCCCGCTCTCGGTTCCCGAGCCGTGGCAACGCGGCCAGCAACTCCTGGGTCGCGCCGAGGGGGCAGAGACGCATGCACCAGAGCCCGGGGGCGATCAGGCTGAGGAGCAGGAGGACGGTCAACCCGGCCGCCGAGGCCAGGCCGGCCGCCGTGAAGAAAGCGGCCCATCGGCTCCCAAGAAAGCTCGCCAGGATGGCCAGCGGATCGAGCCAGAGCAGCACGGGATAACCGAGGCACGCCCCGCCCCATGTGGCCAACGCCAGCCAATGTCCGAGGGGTCCGACGCGAGGGGCCCGGCGTCCGGCGGCCGAACCGATCCGGCCCACCTGTTCGCACACCAGGCCGGTCGGGCACAGCCAGCGGCAGAACCATCGTCGCCGCACAAGCGATATCAGAAGGACGGGCAGAGCCAGGAGGGTCGTCCACCCGACCACCCTCGCGGCGATCGCCGAACCGATCGCCACGAACGGACTCACCGCCACCAACGCCAACGCCCCGAGCGACCAAGAGGCCAACACTCCGGCGAACACCACCGCCGCTGCCAGCGCGACGCAACGCACGGCCAGGCGCAACCGCGATATCGCACGGCTCTCGCCGCGGGCTTCCGAAGAATCGGGATCGTCAGGTTTGAGGTCGTTCAACGGTCGCACATCCGCCGTGTGGGATTCTGAGGAATGCAGGAAAAGACGAGAGAGACTCAAAATGGCCTTGCGCCCTCCCGGGATTGAAAAGCCTCGTCTAGTGCTTCGTCACCGCTGAGAATTGGGGTTGTCCGCTTTCGAGAGATTGGGGATGCTGCATGGCACAAGGAGGTGTTCCATGCAGAATAAGTATATCGTTCGGCTCACGGATGAGGAACCGACGTCAACTCCACCCAGCGCGGCGTCGATTGGCAGGTGAACGGCTGGTCCGCAGGATGACGAACTCGATTCGGCCGGTTGTCGTGGCGAGCCTGCTGGGTAGCGGAACGGTCGGAAGGTTGGATACAGGAAGCAAGGAGACCTGAACGGAGACAAGTACGGCGTTCAATGTCCCTGATAAGGGCACGAAGAACCGGCCGTTCAGGAGTCAGAGCGTCCATGCGAGCGAGGAAGCGGGGCAACGCCCGCCGAGCAAAGGGACGCAGGGAAATGGATGTGGAATGAACCGAGCGACGGCCGCGTGCTGGCCCTGATCGGAGCGTTTCTCAAGGCCGAGATTCTCGACGGCCTGCGACACTGGACGCCGGAGAGCGGCGCACCGCAAGAGCCTGGCGAAGTTCCGGGACGCGATCCGGGCGAAAACGCGACGGACCGCGGGCCGTAGCTTGAACATGATCGTAACCGACGTCAACCGCACGCTGCGGGGCTGGTTTGAATACTTCAAACACAGTAACCGCAGTACCTTCCCCGAACTCGATGCCTGGATTCGCATGC
>CAYSGY010000345.1:0-6259 GCA_964430315.1 uncultured Planctomycetaceae bacterium | reverse complement strand
GAAGGAAGCCGGCAAGAAGCTCACCGGGCCTGAGGCGAAGTCCCTGGCCACCACTTCCAACTGGCTTACGGTCGGAATCGTCGTGTCGATTGCGGGAATCGTGGCGATGGTGATCGGCGGAGTGTACTGGATATTCTATGCGTCCGGCTCCGGCTCCAGGCCGAAGCAGAAGGGCCCGCGCGACCGGGCAAGGAAGGGCCGCTCCACAACCTTCGATTGGAGGAAGGAGCGATCGGATTGCCTGGCGGCGAGTCCCCTACGAATCGGCCGGGGCAGGGCAGGGGAGGAGGAGACGGTCGGGGCCGCCTTGCCCGCTTGCGATTCCCGGCCGCTGACCGCCGCAGTTCTCGCCGAGATCCCGGCGATGGTGCACCATCGAATCGCGCGCGCCGGTCTTCGGAGTGCGGCGACTTGTCGCCGCTTTGGACCGGAACGATCCGTGCAGCAGGCGGCCGTTGAGTTCGTCTCCGACAAAGGAAAGCGGCGACAAGTCGCCGCACTCCAAGAGAACACGGGTCCCGTGTGATGAAGACCCTTTGGATCCTAGTCCTGGGTGCCGTCCCCGTTGCGACGCTCACGGTGCGAGGATTCCTGGAATCGAGCCCCGTGGACGCCCCCGGGACGGCGTTTGCGGAATCCGCAGACACAGCGTCGGCTGCTGCCCTGGCCGAGAAGGCGGCCGCGACGGTCACGTCGCAGAAGCCGGTCGGAGAGGCCCTCCGTGCCGTCGACGCCATGGCGCCGGCGGAAGTCGCCTCCCTGGAAACCCTGCCGCCGGAGAGCCCGCTCGGGCCGTTGCGGCGATCGTGGCCTGCGTGGACCGCGGCGCGAACCGTGGTCGAACAGTTCCTGGCTCTCCTGGATTCCGACGGAGGGGAAGGCCTCGATCGTCTCAAGGCCGTCAGACAATCCTGGGAGGAGTTCCAGCGGAAGCTCGAGGCCGCCAAGCTTCCCGGGTCATCGGCCCTGGCGGCAATGGTGCGTGAACGCCTCGGCGTGCTCCAGCAGCGGATCGCCCGCCTGGAAGCGCAGGCCGAGGCGGCCGAATCGGCAGGCCTGGTCGCCAGCGCCTTCAACGCCCGGCAGTACGACCAGTGCCTCATGCGGTCCCGGCAGTGGTTGGCCTCGCATTCCGGGACGACGGAGGCCGCCTTGGCGGAGCAGGTCAAGTCGCTGGGCTACCGCGCGGAGTTTCACGCGGAGTGCGAGCGGTCGAGCGCTCGCATGAAGACAGCCGCTTCCCCCGACGAGAAGGAGACGTTGCTCGTCGCGTTCCTCGATCGATACTCGCAGCCCGGCCCTCTGGACGATTCGGAACGCGCGATCGTGGAGCAATGCCGCACGCACCTCGCGGCGTTGCGGGCCGAGTCGGCAGTCAGGGCGAAGAGGCGGGCGGAGGAGGAAGCGATCCGTGTCGGTTTGTCCGATCTGCCCGCCGGATTTGACCAGCGCGTGGCCCGTGCTGCCCGCATCGTCGAGGAGCATCCGAGCGAGTCGGTCCGCGCGGCGTTACGGGCCGGGGTGGCCGCGTGGCTTGGCGAATTCCTCCCGGAGAAGTCGATCCAAGGCGACCCGGAGTTGCAGGAAGTCCGGACCAAGGAAGGCCGCTTCCTCCGCGGTTTCTTCCGTGAAGTGACGGACTCCGGCGGCGTGGCCGGTTACAAGCGTTACGATACCTTGACGCAGCGGCAGAATCCGACCGTCGGAGTCGGTACCTGGCCGAGCGCGGACTTGGAGTCCGCGCCGGGGCCCCCGCTGGCACAGCGGCTGGTCGAACGCTACCATGCCGGGCGGGCCCGGCTGTTGGAGAAGCCCGACCGCCGCGAACTCTGGGAGGGCTTCGCCGCCTTCTGCGAGCGACTCCAATCGCAGTGGGAGGAATACCTCGCCACGCCGGGGGCCGGCGACGAGCCGCTCGGGTTTCGCACGGAGGTCGCCTTCGCCCGGCAAGTCCTCGCGGGGTCCGCCCTTCGGGACCTCCAGATCGTCTGGGGTGCCGCGAAGGAGAGGTAGCCCCGAGGTTCGCAGAACGGAATAGGAAAGGAACAATGAAAAATGAAAAATGGCAAGTGTTCAGCGCAATGAAGTGCCCATAGGGGAAGGGAAAAGGGAAAGAGCTGGAAGAATGGGAAAGGCAAGAAGCCGTGCCCTGATCACACAATTCTGAATGGGAATCCTCTCCTCTTCTTTCCCCTTTTTCCCCCGCTTTTTCCTTTTCTCTTCTCCTCTTCCGACAACTTCCTACGGCTGAAGTGTTACGTCTTCGGAAAGGAAACGTCGATCATGTCGCGTCCCGCGTATTCGCAGGAAATCAGCCGCCAGCACAAGGCGTGCTTCCTGTTCCTCCTGGACCAGTCCTTCTCGATGGAGGAGCCCCTGGGCGGGTCCGACTACCGTAAGTGCGACGAACTGGTGACGGCCATCAACGGCTGGCTCCAGAACATGGCGATCCGCGCCAGCGGCGACGAAGGCATTAAGGACTGGATGGACGTCGGCGTGTTCGGCTACCGCACCGACGACGCGAGCAACATGATCATTGAGCCGGCGCTGCTGGGCGAGCTGGCCGGCAAGCGGCTCGTGTCGATCACGGAGATCGGCGGCAAGCCGGCGCGGATCGACACGCGCAACCAGTGGATTCCGTCCGAGGAAACCGGGGAGATGATTTCCGTGCCGTGCGAGGTCCCGGTCTGGGTCGACCCGATCGCCCAGGGCGGGACGCCGATGTGCAATATGCTCTACATGACGCACGGCATCCTCGCCGAGTGGATCCGAAGCCACCCGCACAGCTTCCCGCCGATCGTGGTCCACATCACTGACGGAGAGTCTCAGGACGGCGACCCGGTGCCCTACGCGGAGGCCGTGCGCAAGCTCTCGACCAGCGACGGCAACGTGCTCTTGTTCAACTGCCACCTTTCGAGCACGGCGGCCGATCCGTTCATGTTCCCCTCGAAGCCGGAAGGGCTGCCGGACCGCCTGGCGAGGATGCTCTTCGAGATGTCGAGCGTGCTGCCCGACCGCTTCCACCGCTACGCGGCCGAGGAAGGGTTCGAGCTCCAGGCCGGGGCCCGCGGCATGGCATTCAACGCCAACATGGTCTGCCTGATCCAGTTCCTCAACATGGGAACCCAAGCCGCCACAATCCTGCGATGAGATGCGGAAAGCGAAGAATGAAAAATGAGAAATGGAAAATGCAAAATGGAAGATGAAAAACGTCGATTACGGGAGGTGAAGCGCAGGAATCCTGGGACGGATTGACCACCGCAATCTGCCCTCTGCCCTCTGCCCTCTGCGTACTGCGTACTGCGTACTGCCTACTACCCCATGACCCGAGTCCTATTCCTCCTCGACGAATCGTCCGCGCTGGCGGGCCGGGTGGCTGACGGCACGAAGCCGAAGGCCGAGTGCTACGCCAATGCGCTGAACGCCCTGTTGGCCCAACTGGCTGCGGGGCCGAGGGTCGAGGTCGCCCTGGTCGGCTATCGGCTGGCCGCCGACCGGAAGCAGGAGGTGGGATGCCGCTGGGGCGGATCGCTTCAGGCCAGACGGTTCGTGGGCACTTCGGAGCTCGAAGCCGCACCCTTGGCCGTGGAGGATCGGGTGCGGAAGATCCCCGGGCCCGGCGGCTACGGCGTGGCGCGGGAAGAGACCGTGCGGTTCCCTGTTTGGTATGTTCCGCTTCTCGGGGCCCAGGGTTCCCGCAGGTCTGCCTTGGAATACTGTCGCAGTCTCCTCCTCGGAGCGACGGAGGAGAACGGTTCAGGGCCGAGAGACCGGGATGCCTCCTACTCGGTGCCTCCGCTGGTGATCCATCTTCTGGGAGATCTCCCTCAGGAAGAGGAATTTTGGGCAGTGGGCGAGGTCTTCTCGGCGGACGTGTGGCCCGGCGAGGCGCCGTTGGTGTTCCACGTCCAACTGGGATCGTCAGGCCGTGTGCCCGCGACGACGTACCCGTCGAGCGACCAGAACCTCTCGCCGGCCCAGCTTCGGCATGCGTTCGGCGCTTCGAGCATCCTGCCCGAGCTCCTGGCCGCCAGCCTTCGCGCGGCCGGGCTGACGCTGAACCCAGGCGCCCGAGGACTGATCTACAATGCCCGCATGGTGGACCTCATCCGGTTCCTCGGCCTCGTGAAGGCCTATGCCGTCTGGGCCAATGAAACCCTCGCCACCGCAGGCCGCGTGAGCGAAGGTGCTGAAACCGAGGGTGCTGAAACCGAGGGTGGCAAGACCGAGGGTGGCAAGACCGAGGGTGGCAAGACCGAGGGTGGCATGCCGTCACACGGCGAAGCCGTGGGTCGGCATGGAGACTCGCCCGAGGCGTTACGCCCTGAAGACATGCCACGTGTTGCCGAGTCTACGCCACCCGCCGAGGCCGAGGCATCTTGTGTTTCCCCCGCATCGACGACACTCGTGGCCTTCGTGCTCGATCGCTCGTGTCAGACGCCGGACACTTCGGGCATGGACCCCAAGAGCCCGTGGAGAAGGTTGCAGGATCGCGTCAACGAGTTGATCGGGCAATTGGTCCGGCAGGGCAGGGGGGCGATGGAGGTCGCGATGCTGGCTTACGGGATCGGGCCGGACGGTCAACCCGAGGTCCTTGCCGTCCCGGACGACCCGTCGCCGGAACCGGCCTGGTTGCGATTGAGCGAGCTGGCCGACCGGACGATCCGCGTGGACGAGTTCACCGACCAGGTCTCCAACGGGATCGGGGGCCTCCTGACGATCACGCGCAAGCGGCCGGTGTTTTTCGACCTGACGCCCACGCCGCCGGCCTCGCCCACCGCGGTATTCGCGAAGATCGCCGAGCGTTTGCTCCAATGGACCGCGGCCCACCCCGGGATGGAGGCGGAGACGGTGATCGTGCATTGCACCCGCGGGGCGTTCGAGCCCGGGGCGATGCGCGAGGCCCTCGGCCAGCTCGACGCGGCCCGGCCGGCGATGCCGCCGCCGGTCCTCTATCATGTGATCGTGACGGAGGCGGCGCACCGCGCGATGACGTATCCGTCGTCGCCCGACGGCATGGAATCCGACGGGCTTCGGACCCTCTGGGAGTTGACCAGCCCGCTTGCGCAGGGCGATGTCCTTGCAGGCAAGCGGCCGGGCGTGTCGCCCGGGGCACGCGGCATGGTGATCAACGCGGTCTTTGACGTCCTCGCAGAGGTCGTCGGCGGTGGCAAGTGATGGAAGACTCCCGGCCCCCGATGCGATTGCGTTTCGAGTCGCGTCTTCGGACGCTCGCTAAGGACGTCGACTACCCGGACGAGAACCAGGATGTCGTGCGGGTAGACGAGGAGCAGGGCAGGGCGGCGATCGCCGACGGCGTGAGTTCGTCGATCTTCGCGAGGCAATGGGCAGGGATCCTCGTCGAGGCGGCCCTGAGCAACCCGCCCGACCCGGACGACCGCGATGCCCTGGCCCGGTGGCTGGCCGACCTCCGCGCGGCATGGAGCCGGCAGATCGACGTCTCTCGCCTTGCCTGGTTCCAGCGTCCGAAACTCCGCGAGGGGGCGTTCTCCACGCTCCTTTGCGTCCGCCTCGTCCCGCCGGCGCTGGGCGAGGGTCTCCCGCCGGCGCCCTTTCCCGCGCTGGGCGAGGGTCTCCCGACCCCGCCCTCGGAAGGCCCGGAGGTCTCCGGCGGCGCGGGAGACCTTCGGTCAGCGGATCGGCGAGGTCAGGAGACCTACGCCGAGCGCGAGGAGACCTGCGCCGAGCGCGGAGCGACCTGCGCCGAGCGCGAGAGTGGCGATTCCGAAGGCTCTTGGCGTTTGCAGGGCCTCGCCATCGGCGACAGTTGTCTTTTCCTTGTGCGCGACGGGACGGTGGTGCGGAGGTTTCCGATCGTTACGTCGGCCGAGCTTCAGAGCGATCCGATGGTCCTCGGCAGCATCGACTTGAATCGCGATGAACGGCTTTCGTTTCATCGTATCGAGGAGCCGTGCCGGCCCGGCGATCTCGTCGTCCTCTGCACCGACGCGATTGCCGACTGGGCGCTGCGGCAGGAGGAATCGGGGAGCCCGCCCAACTGGGAGGAATACTGGGAGCGGCCCGAATCGACATGGCGCGAGGAGATCCTCGCGATGCGTGCCGAGCGGCAGATCCGCTGCGACGACGCCACGCTCGGCCTTCTGAGGATTACAGACCAGGCGATAGGCGCGGATCGGCCGCCGGCGCTGGGCGAGGGTCTCCAGGCGCTGGGCGAGGGTCTCCCGAGCCCGCCCGCGGCGCTGGGCGCGGGTCTCCCGACCCCGCCCCTTGAAGGCCC
>CAYSGY010000344.1:0-6289 GCA_964430315.1 uncultured Planctomycetaceae bacterium | reverse complement strand
GAACTTCCGCAACGTGGAGGAGGTCTTCAGCCCCGAAGCCTCCTCAGCCCTGGCGGCGTACTCCTGGCCGGGAAACGTCCGCGAGCTGGCCAACTGCGTCGAGCACGCCCTGATCCTCTGCGACCGACTGCCGATCGGCGTGGAGCATCTGCCAGGCCGCTTCCTCGCCGCACCGGGCCGCGCGGGTATCGCCGGCGGCTCCGATCCCCCGGGCCGCGTGCCTGCCGGCGTCCGAAACGAGGCGTCCTTCGTCGGGCTCACGCTCCGCGAACTGGAGATGCGGGCGATCTACGACGCCCTGGACCACTGCGGCGGCAACAAGTCCAGGGCCGCCGAGATGCTCGGCATCAGCCTCAAGACCCTCTACAACAAGCTCAACCAGTCGTCGCCGCTGCAAAAATCAGCCTGAAACGCTCCTTTGGCAACGGCGTGCCGCGTCAAGCGAGTTCCTTGTTGACCAGGACGACGTCCTTTTCCTGGCGATCGTTGATGGTGAAGCCGCGGTTGCGGAAGGTGGCGATCATGCGGGAGTTTTCTTTGGAAGTCTCGGCCACGACCCGCCTCACGCCCCAGCGCTTGGCCACTTCCAGGCTGTAGTCGGTGAGCACTCCGCCCAGTCCGTGACCGTGCCAGCGATCGACCACGATGACGGCATACTCGGCCGTTTCGTGGTTCATGTCGGCCACCAGGCGGCCCACGCCGATCAGCTTCCGCTCGCCGTTCTCCTCGACTTCCGCCACGATGCCAATCTCGCGGTCGTAGTCGATGAAGCAGTACCGGGTGGCCATTTCGTGCGTGGTCTGCTTGAAGAGGTAGCTGAAGCGGAACCAGAGCGACTGGGTCGAGCAGCTCGCCAGGAGCTCGTGCCACATCGGCTCGTCTTCGGGCTTGATGGGACGCAGGATGACCGGCGTGCCGTCCTTCATCTGACGCTCGGTGACGAATTCGTCCGGGTACGGCCGGATCGCCAGGTGCTGGTACGGCCGGACCGAATGGACGGCCAGCTCCCGATCGACGACCACGCGGGCGTCCAGGGCGATCACGTCGTCGGAGGTGACCAACAGCGGGTTGACATCCAACTCCTTGATCTCCGGATAGTCGGCCACGAGGTAAGAGAACCGCATGAGGATCTCGATGAGCCGGTCGATGTTCGCGCCGGGCTTGCCGCGGTAGCCTCGCAACAGCGGCCACGACTTGAGCGACTCCAGGGCGCGGCGGGCGAGCGATTCGTTCAACGGCGGCATGGCCAGGGCCCGGTCGCGGAACACCTCGGCCGCCACCCCGCCCATGCCCACCATGATGACCGAGCCGAAGACCGGGTCCTTCTTGGTCCCGAGGATCAGCTCGAAGCTGTTGGGATAGCTGACCATCTTCTGGACGGTGACGCCGACGATCTGGGCGTCGGGCCGCTTCTCCGCGGCGGTCTTCGTGATCCGCTCGAACGCCTGGCGCACCGCGTCGTTGTTGCTCAGGTTGAGCATCACGCCGGCCACGTCGGTCTTGTGGGTGATCTGGGGCGAGTGGATCTTCAACACGACCGGGTAGCCGCAACGCTGGGCTACTTCCACCGCTTCGTCGGCGGAGCGGGCCAGGTAGGGCTTGGTCACGGGGATCTCGTAAGCCTCCAGGAACGCCTTGGAAACGTTCTCCGAGAGGATCTCGCTCCCCTCGGTGAGCAACGTGTCGAACACGCCGCGGAGCCGCTTGCGGTCGAGCGTGAAGGCCATCGGCAGGTCGCGGGGCGTCTCGTGCAGCGTGCTCAGGTTGCGGGCGTAGGAGACCAGGTGCATGAACGCGCGGACCGCCTTCTCCGGGGTCCGGTAGGTGGGAATGCCCGCCTGGTTCAAGATCTGGACCCCGTCGCTCACCGTCTCGCCGCCCATCCAGGCGGTCAGCACGGGTTTGTGGGCGCCGTGCGCGGCCTCGCCCACGGCCTTCGCGGTCCCGGTCGCATCGGTCATCGCTTGCGGCGTGAGGATCACGAGCACCGCATCCACGCCCTTGTCCTGGAGCACGATCTCCAGGGCCTTGGCGAACCGTTCCGGGGGAGCGTCGCCGAGCACGTCGATCGGGTTGTTGTGCGACCAGAAGGGCGGCAGCGTCTCGTTGAGCTTGGCGATCGTCTCCTCGGAGAGGACGGCCAACTCGCCGTTGCGCTCGATCAGGGCGTCGGTCGTCATCACGCCCGGCCCGCCGGCATTGGTCAGGATCGCGAGCCGATCGCCCTTGGGGGTCTGCTGCCGGGCCAACAGCTCGGCGCAGTCGAACATGTCCTCGATCTGGAAGATCCGCTCGATGCCCGCCCGCTGAAACGCCGCCTCGTACACGGCATCGACGCCCGCCATCGCCCCCGTGTGCGACGCCGCCGCCTGCGCCGACTCGGCAAACCGGCCGGCCTTGTAGGCCACGATCGGCTTGGTCCGGGCGAAGGCGCGGGTGGCCGACATGAACTCCCGGGCCTCGCTGATCGATTCGATATACAGAATGATCGACTGCGTCTCCGTGGCCGAGCCGAAGTAGTCGATCAGGTCGCCCATGCTCACGTCGAGCATGTTGCCCACGGAAACGAAGTACGAGAACCCGATCCCCTCGTCGATCGCCCAGTCGAGCACCGACGTGCACAGAGCCCCCGACTGGGAAATGAACCCGATGTGCCCCTTCTTCGGCGTCGACGCCGCGAAGCTGGCGTTCAAGTGGATGCCGGGCACGATGATCCCGAGGCAGTTCGGGCCGAGGATCCGCATTCCGTCGAACTTGCTCTGCTCCTCGATGACTTGCCGCTCCAGCTTGCGTCCCTCTTCGCCGATCTCGCGGAACCCGGCCGAGATAATCACCAGCCCCCGAGTGCCGGCCTCGCCCAACTCCCTCACCAGTCCGGGAACCGTCACGGCCGGCGTGCAGATCACGGCCAGGTCCGGGGCGTACGGAAGGCTCTTGATGTCCTTGAACGCTTGGATCCCCTGCACCGATTCCCGCTTGGGATTCACCGGATACACGACCCCCCGGAACCCCGATCCGATGAGATTCCGCAACACGGTATAGCCCACGCTCGTGGTCGTATCGCTCGCGCCGATGACGGCCACTCGGTGCGGGTCGAATATCTTATCAAGGTTGAGAATGCTCACAGTGCACTCCTACGTCTCAGGGATACAAGGAAGCCACCCAATAAGGGGCGACCCTGGGGCAAGCGCTCTAGTATAGTATGTCGGCGTAATGTGCGGAAGCGTTAAGGATTGGGGTGACATGTTGGTTGGCGCAGAGATTGCCGAAAATGTGGGACTTTGCCGGGCATCTGGTTGCGATTGGGGGCCCCACGGATTAGTGGGTTGCGTGCGGGGTGTGGGTTGTCGGAGTCGCTTTGGGGAAAGTGCGCTGGGGGACAGGAAACACGTTGAGCCTGCGCGCTCGCCTGCGGGCTCCGCCCTTTCGCCAAGTCTGACACCCAGCCGAACCAACAGATCTCCAGCCCTACCCTTCCCATGGGTGTCCCTGTACAATAGCGATCCGCCCCGAAGGTCATCCCCCGGGGATCATCCGCCCGAGGAGTCTCCATGTCTGCTCCGACCGATGAAGACCGTCCGCTGGTTCACTTGGCGCGACAAGGAGAGTTCTCGGCCTTCGAAACGCTGGTCTCCAAGTACGAGCGGCGGTTGTACGGGCTGGCGATGCGGATCGTGCGGCACCGGCACGACGCCGAGGAAGTCGTGCAGCAGACCTTCGTCAGCGTGATCGAGCACCTGGAGGGTTTCCGCGAGGAGTCGAGCTTCCTGACGTGGCTGATGCGGATTGCGGCGAACCACGCCCTGGCGTTGCTTCGCAAGCGGGGGAAGAGGGCCGCGGTGGAGTTCCAGGAAGGCCGCTCCGAGGAAGGCTACGGCGACCTCCCCCACCCGCAGTTCATCGCCAAGTGGCAAGAGACCCCCGCCGACCTCGCCGAGCGACGCGAAACCGCCGCGCTGCTCCGTGAGGCCCTGGACGAACTGGACGAGAAGTACCGGCTCGTCTTCGTGCTCCGCGATGTGGAAGGGCTTTCAACCGTGGAGACCGCCGAGGCGATGGGGATTACGGAGGCGAATGTGAAGGTCCGCCTGCTTCGGGCCCGGCTCATGCTCCGCGAGCGTCTCACCCGCGTGCTGGGTGACAAGGCGACGCAAGTCACGCCTGACCACGATCACGAATAGCGCCGCCGCTTCGTTCTCAGGGCCCTCAGGAATCCCCGAAGCGGATGGCGACCACTTCGAACCGCGTCGTGCCCATGGGGACCTGGATCTCCGCGCTTTGGCCCACCTTCTTGCCGAGGAGCCCCTGCGCCAGCGGGCTGGTCACGAGGATCCTGCCGGCGGCGTAGTCTTCTTCCCCCGCTCCGACCAGCGTGAATTCCTCTTCGTCGCCAAGGTCAAGGTCGCGCACGGTCACGGTGCATCCGAAGGCCACTTCATCCTTGGCGACCTTCGTGGGGTCCACGATGGCGGCCCTGGCGAGTTTGTCGCGGAGCACGTTCGCGCGCGCTTGCAGCATCTGCAAGCTTTCGCGGGCGCCATGGTACTCCGCGTTTTCGCTCAGGTCGCCTTCGGCGCGGGCCCGGCCGACTCGCTCCTCTGCCTCGCGCATTTCGACGTGTTGCATCCGGTCCAGTTCGGCTTTGAGCTTATCGTAGCCCACGCGAGTCATGGGAATACGTTCCGACATGGGTCAAGTCCCTCCTCATCGCACATTATAGTCAGGCGAGTCGTTGCGGTCGTGAGAAAAAAGTGAGGCGGCGGACGGCCGTTTCGCCGGATGCTTCTTGCCGATCAGCCTTCCGCAATCCCGGGAGGGCGAGGCTCCTGCCGAGCCGGTGGACCCCCGAAGATGCAGGCACGGCGGGAGCCTCGCCCTCCCGGCATGGTGAAACCTCGATTAGTACGCAATGGCCCCGCCCAGGAACACGGTGGTGGTGGGGACGTACTTGTCGGGTGCGCGGCTGCGGAAGAGGATCTCCCGATCGAAAGCCACCCCGACCTCGAGCGATCCGTGGACCCCGGCGGTCTGCTCGAACTCCAGACCGCCCGCCACGCGGATGTCGTTGTAGTTGACCTGGTCGATCTGTCCGGGAACTCCGTACGCCCGCCTGACGGTCCACTCCCCGCCGCCGTATTCCCCGCGGAGCATGAGACGCCAGTCGGTCGTGCCGATGGTCGTGATCCGCTTGGTGAACTTCGGGTCGGGGAAGAGGATGTCGAACCGGACGTCGCTGTTGGGCATCCAAACGATGCCGCCCGCCGGGAGGAGTTTCACCCGAAGCCGGTTCAGATACCACACCCCGGCCTTGATCTTGAAACTGGGTGAGAACGACAGCACGGCGAGGCCTTTGCCCTGGATCCGGATACTGTGGTCGACCACCTTGCTGAAGTCGGAGTAGACGCCGATGCTGGCGGCCAGTTCCGCACCAAGCCAGGCCGTGATTTGCGGATTCCACAGGCTCTCCAGGTAGGCGTCATAGACCCGTGCCGGGAGGTCGGCCTGCTGGTCGGGCGGGGCCGCCGTGTTCGTGACCGGCCCGTCCCAGAGGTGGATCGAGAAGCCGGGTTTCACCAACAGCGGCGTCTGAGGGTTGTAGAAGAACGGAAGGGCGAACGAGGCGTACAAGTCGATGTCGTTCATCCCGAACTTGTTCGGTTTGATGCTGGCAAACCAGTGCTCCTGGACCAGGATCTCGTGCAGAAGCCGTGTGGCCGGGGTGGCAACGCCTAGAGGAGAGCCCGTACCCGACGAAAAGTAGGGATCCTGGGGGAAGAGCGTGGGGGCCTGCGTGCCGGGCGTGCCGTAGGGATCCCAACCTGCAGGAGGCTGGATGCCCCCCTGGAACGTCGCTGCGGGCGGGTTGTTCGGCCAGAGCGACGCCGATGGAGGGGCCGCCGGGGACGTCGGAGGGGCGGCCGAGGAGGGCGGAAGCCAGTTTTGGGGCAACGAAGGCTGGCTCATCGTCGAGGGGCTGGGTGGGGCCGTAGCCCCGGGAACGCTCGAAAACGCCCCCGTGGGTGCTGGGGCCATCACCCCCGGCGTGGTCACAGGGGCCGCGGAGGTTCCGGCTGCCCCGGTGCCCGCATCCGGGACTGGGCTTGGGAAGTAGATCCGTTGCGCCATGCCGGGCCCCGACCCGTACGCCAGCAGCCAGACTGCAATTCCGCTCAGGAGTCGGGCGGTTTTGGCCACAATGCCACCCAAGAGTATGGCTTGACGCAAAATGAGAGAAGAGCGCCGACGTGAGGCCCACTCAATAGCAGGGACCACCCCGCAGGTCAAGGTC
>CAYSGY010000343.1:0-6314 GCA_964430315.1 uncultured Planctomycetaceae bacterium | reverse complement strand
CTTGACCGGCACCTCCGCCCCCGGCGCGGCCCGCTACATGGTGGTGACCAAGTCGCCGTTGAACGGCGGCGTCGCCTGTTCGAACTCAGGCGGACACTGGGGCCCGGAGTTGCGGTTCGCCGGCTACGACATGGTGATTCTCGAAGGCAAGGCCCCTCGGCCCGTCTATCTCACCATCAAGGACGACGTCGTCGAACTTCGCGATGCGTCGGCCCTCTGGGGAAAGCTCGTCTCCGAGACGACCGCGCTCCTCCAGCGGGAGGTTGACGACCCCAAGGCCCGTGTGCTGACCATTGGGCCGGCCGGAGAACGATGCTCGCTGATCGCCGCCGTGATCAACGACAAGTACCGTGCCGCCGGCCGCTCCGGTGTCGGCGCGGTGTTGGGGAGCAAGAACCTCAAGGCTGTCGTGGTGCGCGGCACCGGCCGGGTCGCCGCCGCCGACCCGGACCGGGCCGCCGAAGTCGTCGCCGAGGTCCTGAAGAGGATCCGAGAGAACGGCGTCACAGGCCAGGGGTTGCCCACCTATGGCACCGCGATCCTGGTGAACATACTCAACGAGGTGGGGGCGTATCCGACGCGGAACTTCCAGGAGGCCCAGTTCGAATCGGCCGACGAGGTCTCCGGCGAGCACCTGGCGGAGACCTACCTGGTCAAGAACACCGCGTGCTTCCGCTGCCCGATCGCCTGCGGCCGCCGCTGCAATCTCAACGGCGTGGAGGGCGAAGGACCCGAGTACGAGACCCTTTGGGCCTACAGCGCCAACTGCGGCGTCGGCCGGCTCGAACCGGTCATTGAGGCCAACAACCTGTGCAACGAGTACGGACTCGACACGATTTCGGCCGGGGCCACGATCGCCTGCGCCATGGAAATGTACCAACGCGGAGTCCTGACACAGGACGAGATCGACGGCCCGCCGCTGGAGTTCGGTTCCGGCGAGGCGATCGTCGAGTGGACTCGCCGCATGGGCAAAGGCGAAGGCTTTGGCGCGAAACTCGCCATGGGCTCCCACCGCCTTGCTGCGCTCTATGGAGTCCCGGAGCTTTCGATGTCGGTCAAGAAACTCGATCTGCCGGCCTACGATCCCCGCGGCGTCCAGGGGCACGGGCTCCAATATGCCACCTCCAACCGTGGCGGTTGCCATGTCCGTGGATACGTGGTTTCAGCCGAAGTCTTGGGGATTCCTGAGAAAGTGGACCGCTTCACCCTGGAAGGCAAGGCCGCCTTGGCCAAGCTCTTCCAGGATCTTACGGCGGCGATCGACTCCCTCGGACTGTGCCTGTTCACGTCCTTCGCGATGAAGGCCGAGGATTACCGCGACCTCTACCATGCAATTGCCGGCGCCGACTTGACGACGGCCGGTCTGTTGGCAGCCGGCGAGCGGATCTGGAACTTGGAGCGCCTGTTCAACCTCGCGGCGGGGATCGCCCCGAGCGAAGACAGACTTCCGAGACGGTTTCTCAAGGAACCCATTCCCGCAGGGCCCTCCAAGGGGCACGTGCATCGGCTCCCGGAACTCTTGCCGGAGTACTACCGGGAGCGCGGCTGGGATACGGACGGCATTCCCACGCGCGAGAGACTGGCGGCCCTCGGACTGACGTGAGCGGCTCACCGGCAAGCCCCGCGACGGAAGGCAAAATCCGGCGGGTCGTTCCGCTGCGCCCTGCGCTTCTCCACGGTCCGTGGTATATAATGCCGAAAAGCGCCGGCACGACGGTGACTGAACAGGGTCGGCCAAACAGCAAGAACTGCCGATGAAGCATTCCGCGACTCCCCTTCCACTGGACGATGCCCTGCGCATCGTGGATCAGACATTCGAGGGTGGGGAGTTTCCACGCCGAAGGATCGCCGTGCGCGATGCGGTGGGGGAAATCCTTGCTTCCGATCAGGTTTCCAGGCTGTCGTTGCCCCCCTTCGACAAAGCCGCCATGGACGGCTATGCCGTCCCGGCCGGCGACGTACGCGACCGCTACGAGGTCCTGGGGACAGTCCTTGCGGGCAACCCCGCGGCGGCGCCCCTGCGTCCCGGAACGGCAGTGAAGGTGATGACCGGGGCGCCGATTCCGGCGGGCGCCGGCCGGGTGATCCCCGTTGAGCACGTCCGCGATCAAGCCGGGACCATCGAAGTCCTCCGTCCTACGAGCGCGCGACATATCTGTCTTCAAGGGGAGGACGTGCGTCTCGGCGACGTGGTCCTCCCGGCGGGCTCGCGTCTGGGCCCGCTGGAGGTCGCCAACCTGATCAGTTGCGCAGTCACCGACGTGGAGGTCTTCCGTCCGATCCGCTTGGCCGTCCTCTCGACCGGAGACGAGATCGTCGACGATCCGCAGGACCTTGGCCCCGGGAAGATCATGAACTGCAACGGACCGATGCTCGCCTTGCTCGGCCGGCAGCACTCGATGGACGTGGTGGTGGAGAGGTCGATCCCGGACGATCGTGCCGCCACGATCGAGGCCATCTCCGCGGCGATCGATCGGGCCGATCTCGTCGTCCTCTCAGGCGGGGTATCGGTGGGCGACTGCGATTACGTGGGTCCCGCCCTGGCCGCGGCCGGTCTGACCGTGCATTTCTCTGCGGTGGCGGTCAAGCCCGGCCGTCCTCTGACGTTCGCTTCGCGGCCCGGCGCGGCCGCCTTTGGCCTTCCCGGGAACCCGGTGTCGGTTTACGTGATGTTTCATCTCTTCGTGCTCCGCGCCGCGGCGCGGATGCGAGCCTGTCCTTGGACCATGCGGGAATTCTCGCTCCCTTTGCGGTGCGAGTTCCGCCGCCGCTCGGGCGAGCGCTTTGAATTCGTGCCCTGCCGCATCGACGACGACGGCATGCTGGTGCCCGTGGAATTCCACGGTTCGGCCCACCTGACGGCCTTGATGGAGGCCGACGGCCTGCTGCTCGTCCCTCTTGGGACAACGACCCTCCCCGCCGGCCAACGGGTCCGGTTTGTCGCGCTCGCGAAGGGCCGGCCATGATCGATCGCTTCGGACGAACCATCGACTACCTGAGGATCTCGGTCACGGACCGGTGCAACTTACGCTGCTGCTATTGCATGCCGCCCGAGGGCGTGCCGCTCTTGCGGCACGAGGACATCCTGAGGCTGGAGGAAATCGCGGAGGTGGCCCGCTGCGCGGTAGGCCTCGGCGTGACGAAGATCCGCGTGACCGGCGGCGAACCGCTCGTCCGGCGAGGCATCGAGTCGCTCGTCCGCATGTTGGCGTCCATCGACGGGGTGGGCGACCTGGCAATGACGACCAACGGCCAGGTCCTGGAGCAGTTCGCTCCCGCGCTGGCCGCGGCCGGGCTTCGTCGGGTTAACGTGAGTCTCGACGCCATGGATCCTCGGCGCTACGCGGCCATCACGCGCGGCGGAGAGGTCCGCCGCGTCATCGCAGGAATCCATGCGGCCCGGCAGGCCGGCCTGAATCCCGTGAAACTCAACTGCGTCCTCTCTTCGGAGGGCCACGACCAGGATGCCGACGACGTGGCCGAATTCGCCCGCCGCGAGGGACTGGAGGTTCGCTTCATTCGGCGGATGAATCTGGCCGACGGCCGCTTCGGCAAGATCGAAGGAGGCAACGGAGGCGATTGCCCCCGCTGCAATCGCCTCCGCCTTACCAGCGACGGCGAGATCCGCCCTTGCCTCTTCTCCGATCTGAGCTTCAACGTGCGACAGCTTGGGGCCGCCGAGGCCGTGGCCAGGGCCGTGGCGGAAAAACCCCAGGCCGGGTCCGTCTGTTCCAACCGCACGATCCATTCCATTGGGGGATAGGATGGGTGAGCTATCGCACGTCGATGAACGGGGACACGCACGGATGGTGGACGTCGGCCCCAAGACGCCGCAACGGCGTGTTGCCCGGGCCCGCGGAAACATCGAACTGGCCGCAGCCACACGGGACCTGATCCGGAAGAACCAGGTTCAGAAGGGCGACGTGCTCACCGTGGCGCAGATCGCGGGGATTCAAGCCGCCAAGCAGACGGGCGCCTTGATCCCGCTGTGCCATCCGCTGGTGCTCGATCACGTCGCCGTGGCGCTTTCTCTGACGGATCGCGGGATTTCGGCCGCCAGCACGGTCTCGTGCGTGGGCCGAACGGGAGTGGAAATGGAAGCGCTCGTTGCGGTCAGCGTGGCGCTGTTGACCGTCTATGACATGTGCAAGGCGGTCGACAAGCAGATGCGAATCGGAGATATCTTCCTTATCGAGAAAGTCAAGTCGGATGTCGAAGAACCTTGAAGTCGTCTCCGTCAATCTCTCGACACAGAAAGGCACGATCAAAAGGCCCGCCGAACGGATCACGATCGACTCCGGCGGGGTGCGGGGCGACGCCCACGCCGGCCCCTGGCATCGTCAGGTCAGCCTCCTGAGCCAGGAAAGCATCGACCGGTTCGCCGGAGAGATGGGCCGAGCGATCGCACCGGGCGAGTTCGCCGAGAACATCACGGTCCGCGGCTTGGACTCCGGCAGCGTGGCCGTCCTCGACCGTATCCGTTTCAGCGACGCGGAACTCGAGGTCACGCAGATCGGAAAGCAATGCCACGGATCGGGGTGTGCCATCTTCCAGCAGGTCGGCCGGTGTGTGATGCCGGCCGAGGGGATCTTCACCCGCGTGGTGTCCGGCGGCACACTGGCCGCCGGCGACCGCGGTGAACACGTGCCGAGGGCCTTCCGCATTCAGATCCTCACGCTCAGCGACCGGGCCGCCGCCGGGCAGTACGAGGATCGCTCGGGGCCGCGAATTCGAGAACTGCTGGAAATCTGGTTCCACGGCAAGCGCTGGCACCCGACGATCGACGCCACAGTTCTTCCCGACGATTCGGCACGACTTCGGCAGGAACTCGAGTCGGCAAGAGCGGCCGGCGTCGACGTCATCTTCACCACGGGCGGCACGGGCGTGGGACCGCGAGACATCACGCCTGAAACGGTCGCCGCCGTCTGCGACAAGCTCATCCCCGGAATCATGGAGAACATCCGTATCAAGTTCGGCGCGGCGAAGCCAAACGCCCTTCTGAGTCGATCGGTCGCCGGCGTCACGGGGAAGACGCAGGTTTACGCGCTGCCTGGCAGCGTCCGGGCCGTGGAGGACTACCTCGGCGAGATACTCAAGACGATGGAACACGTCGTCTTCATGCTTCACGGACTCGATGTCCACTGACGCCGCCGCGCCGATGCAACTGACCGAAGTAGTTGCTGTCACGCTGCCTCTCCCCCATCGGTGCGACACGCCGAAGCCAGCACGCTGGCGGACGTAGGACACGTCGGCGCACACCTCCGCACGTTGGCCATCGTGAGGCAGCCAGCGAGCGACGAATGGTCTCAGATGATCTCTCCGCGTGATGATCCGCCCCCTCTTGTATCGCTCGTGTTGTCCCCTTCATTGCTCTCACTGATGACGCCGGTCGCATCGGTGACGATCCGTAAGGTGTGGCTCCCTGTGCTCAGGCTACCCACGTTGTAGTCCTGGACGTAAGCGTAGTACATCGAGTTGAGCGAAGAGGTGTACCAACTCGCCTTGAGGGCCCCGTCCACATAGAGATACGTGTAGAAGGTCGAGGAAGCGGCAGCGCCGCCGTCGTTAGCAACCGCCCAGTCCCAGCAAGAGGAATAATTTCGGCGTATCCGTGCATCCCTCAGAAGGATATACTTCGATGCACCGCGAGGGTGGTTGATTGACGGAACAGCCTTCTTACAAACACGTTACGCACGCGCGGCACGTCCCGAAAACACTTAAGGAGCTCCCGCCTGCCAGCCGTGAGCGAGCAGCAGAACCAGGGGCGACGGGGGTGGTTAGCTGGGATTGCGCGTGGCGGCGCGGCTTCTGGAAGACAGCCGCCGCATTCTCAAACAACTGCCTCTGCCAGCTATAGAAGACGTTCAGGTTCAGTTCCAACTCGTCGCACAGGTCGGAGACCGGAATCTTGTCCACCAGATGCCGCTTGAGAATGGCCACCTTCTCCTCGGGAGTGTAGTTCTTTCGTTCTCGACTCACGGCAAGCCCTCCTCTGAGGTTCTATGCTAATCCACGGGCCGAGACTTTCCAGTTTCAACTGAGGCAACACACTTCGACGCCAATCTGTGCTTCGACCGCCACATCGTTTCAATCCACGCCCGCGCGTGGCGGGGGACAGGGGCGGAAGTACGTGGAGTGGGACCAGAACAAGTTTCAATCCACGCCCGCGCGTGGCGGGCGACGGCGTCGCGGGCCTCGACGGCCAATCCGACGAGGTTTCAATCCACGCCCGCGCGTGGCGGGCGACCTTCTCGACCACCGCTTCACCGGCCGCCGGCTTGTGGGGGTCGTCGCGCGCGCGGGGCGGGCGACGG
>CAYSGY010000342.1:0-6332 GCA_964430315.1 uncultured Planctomycetaceae bacterium | reverse complement strand
TCCTATTGACGTTTCTCGCTTACCGCCACTGCGCGCAAAAGCTGACGTGCACCCGGCTTCCGGGCCGTCGGCGAATACGGGTTGACGATCGGCGATCAGTGGGTGATACTTGCTTTATACTGCTTACTCACCTGTCTGGCGCGCCATCCCAGTGCATTGAATCCCAACTCGTCGGGTGCATAGCTCAGTTGGTTAGAGCGCTACCCTGATAAGGTAGAGGTCCCAAGTTCGAATCTTGGTGCACCCACTTGAAGTAAACCTTGCCGAATCCTGGACTTAGGATACCTTCTGACGGTCAGAAGTGCGGCCCGAAACGGTCGGAAGAAGTGGTAACACTACCACTTCGCCAGACGCAAGGGTCCGCCGATGCCAAAGACCGCGGAACACGTCCCCGCCTACAAGCTCCACAAGCCCACCGGACAGGCCCGGGTGATCATCCGTGGCCGACACGCCTCTCGGCGTCTACGGCTCCCCGGGAAGAGGAAGAGAATCGACCGTACGGATTCGTCCGCCCCGTCCGCCTCGTTGAACAGCTACGGCCCATGTGATATAACTCCCGGTGTTCACTGGGAACGAGGAACCGTCGGTTGCGATTGGGGGCTGCACCGTCGCGCCTTCACCGGGGAAGGGCAGGGCCGGCCGCGATGGCCCTCAAGACCCTGGCACTCTTTCGGAGGAGAACGACATGCACGCGAAGAGCATCGAGTTGCTCAACAAGGCGGTGGCAGATGAGTTGTCCGCCGTCCACCAGTACATGTACCTGCATTTCCATTGCGACGACCAGGGGTATGACCTGCTCGCGGGACTCTTCAAGAGGACGGCGATCGAGGAAATGCTCCATATCGAACGGCTCGCGGATCGGATTCTCTTCCTCAAGGGCGAGGTGGAGCTTGTCGCCTCCGGCGGCGTTCAGAAGATCCACGAGGTGAAGAAGATGCTCGAACTGGGCAGGGAAATGGAAGAGCAAAGCGCCCTGGCCTACAACCGCTGGGCGAATGAGTGCGGCGCCAACGCCGACTCCGCCTCCAAGAAGCTCTTTGAAGACCTGGTGGCCGACGAGGAACGCCACTACGACCAGTACGATACGGAACTGGACAACATGGGCAAGTTCGGCGACAAGTATCTGGCCCTCCAGTCGATCGAGCGGAGCAAGACGCGGGCCGCCGGCCTGCCTGCCCAGTAACGCGGCCGCGCTACGGCTCCGGCTCCTCCGGCCGCTCCGGCTGAAGATCGCCGTTTCCCCCTCCGATCTCCTCGACGGGACTCCTCGGATCGTCCGGGCCGTGCTTCGCGCTGTTGCGAAGGGCGATTTCCTTTCGATGAACGGGGACCCCCGCGGGGGCCGTGATTCCCAGCGAGACCCGGTTGGGACGGACCTTGGTCACGGTCACGACGAACTGGCCGTCGATGACGATCGCCTGACCGACCTTACGCAAGAGCACGAGCATAGGGTCTCCCCTAGCCAAGATGCATCGCACCGGCGCGGTGCAAGGCGTCACACGCCGTCGGTTCCTCCCGAATCGGCCAAGACGCCGTGAAGGAACAAACGCAGGAGTCCTTCGGCCTGACGGCGGGCCTCGTCGCTGTTTCCTGAGGCGACCGTTGCCTCACACAACTCGCTCACGCACGCCATGAACATCCTCGCGGCCTGCACGGGATCGACCCTGCAGAATGATCCCTCCTCGACGCCTTGTTCAAAGACAGCCGCGACTTGCTCGAACATGGTCGTGCGGGCCATCTGCTTCGACGATTCCATCACGTCTCGGAACTGCTTGTCCCAGAACAGAGGACCAAGGACTCGTTGGTGCGACCCAAGCTGCTCGAAGATCGCCCGGAGGACCGCTTCGAGCTTCTCGGGGGCCGGCGTGTCCGCCTCCACAGTCTCCTCGACCGCCTGCAAGATCGGCTCCGTGATCCGGTTGCAGACAAACCTCAGCAGTTCCTCCTTGCTACGAAAGTAGTCGTAGAGACTGCTCTTCGAGAGCTTGGCGGCGGCGGCCACGCGATTCATCGTCGTCCCGTTAACATTGTGTTCGCACAAGACCGAAGTCGCCGCCTCGAAGATCGTCTCCTTCATCAATGTGGTCAGCCACTCTTTTCGGGCCTCGCTCAGTCTTGGCATCGCGTGTTTCCCTTCGTCTCCCTGGAAACTATAGCGACCACTCGGTCGCTATGCAATACCAGTCGGTCGGTTTTTTGGGCCAGTCAGGTTCTTCCGGTCGAACTAGTGAAACGCCAGGCTCGCCGATTCCCGGGCCGACGAAGCGTCCTCGCCTACGGAAGCCCAAACCAGATAGGCCACCACGCCTCCGCCCGGAGGTGGTTGAACAGCTCGCACAGGAACGGGATCGACGCCCACCGGCACATGCGAATGAGCTCGGATCGCATCCCGCGGTGCCACACGCTCAGGATCTCCGGGCACTGGAGGAGCCGGAAATTCGGGAGGAAACGCGGCACCCGCTGGCAATAGGCGTGGAAGCTGTCACCGTACAGCAAACCCAGCTTGTGCTCCTCGACCGACACCGTGTTGAGGTAGAAGCCGCCGACCACCACGACGCCAGCGCAGAACGTCGCGCTCTGCGCGAGCACGCCTACCGACAAGGCCAGCAGGAAGGTCCCGAGGTACAACGGATTGCGGGTCACGGAATAGGCCCCGTCCGTGATCAGGGCGATCGACTTCTTGCCTCCCACGTAGAGCGTGGCCCACCATCGCAGCATGGCCCCAATCAGGAAGAGGAGCCAGCCCACGCATTGGCAGGCGAGATGGCCGTAGCTTGGGGCGGGGAAATGGAACGGAGAGAAGGCGACCAAGACCGCCACCGGGATCATCACCAGAAGGGAGAGGATCCCGCGCGCCCTGGCAAGCTTGGCGACGAACCGTCCGTCCGCGACGGGACGCTTGCACCCGGCCTGCTCCCCCTCCCGGCGATCCGACGTCGAATCCTGCGTCTCCTCCGTCGCCATCCGTGCAGCGGCCCTCCATCTTCCGGGGAACCGGCACAATTCCATGATTTCACCTTTCGTGGCCGCCGGTGTACCGGCCCGAGTTGTCCCCGGGACTTCTCACCACGCCTCGTTGAACGCCGGACGAACCACCGTCAATGCACCCGATGATTCGACCAGATGATAAGCTTTGACCAGCGTGGGAATTATGGCGACCGTGTGGTCGCCATACAATGGCAATTTACGGCTTCTCCGCCGGACGCATGTCGCCGTGCCTTTCCCGGATTGCCCATGCCCCCGATGCGCACTTCGCCTTGCGAATCGCATACGGGGAGTTGAGTTTCGTCAGAATCCACCCTATAAATCGGGAGTCTTGTGTTGATGGTCTTTCCCCCGAGGGAGTTGGCTGAGATGGACCCTGCCGCCGCGACATGGAACGGCGATTTGATCGGTTTGCCGATCGAAGAACTCGATACCCCGGCCCTGCTCTTGGATAGGCCCGCCTTGCGACGGAACCTGCGTCGCATGGCTGCGTTTTTTGAGGGGCGTCGCTGCCGCCTCCGCCCCCACTTCAAGAATCACAAGTGTCCGGAACTCGCAAAGAGGCAGTTGGAGGCCGGCAACTGCGTCGGGATGACGTGCGCCAAGCTTGGGGAGGCAGAGGTCCTGGCCGACCGCGGATTCGACGACCTCCTGGTGGCCAACCAGGTGGTCGGAGCGCGGAAGATCGTCCGACTCGTGGAGTTGGCTCGGCGCATCCGAGTCAAGGTCGCGGTGGACGCCCTCGGGCAGGCGGCTTCGATCTCCGCGGCGGCCTCGTCGGCGGGCGTCACCGTGGGGATCCTCGTGGAGGTCGATATCGGCATGGGCCGATGCGGCGTCGGGCCGGGAGAGCCGGCGCTCGAATTGGCCCGGGCCGTGCGGCACTTGCCCGGCCTCCGCTTCGAGGGGATCCAAGCCTACGAAGGCCACGCCGTGTACACCAACGACCTTCAGCGCCGTGCGGAACTCGTGCGCGACGCGATCGGCAAGGCGATCGGCACGCGCCGTTTGCTGGAGGATCACGGCATCGCAGTGGCCGTCGTCAGTGGGGGTTCGTCGTCGACCTACCAGGTCACCGGACAGATCGACGGGATGGATGAGATCCAGGCAGGCACCTATCCGACCATGGACTGGCGCTACGCCGAGATGGCGCCGGAGTTCGAGATCGCCTTGTCGGTGCTTACCCGGGTCCTCAGCAAGCGGCCGGGCGTGGCGGTGCTCGACGTGGGGCTCAAGGGCGCCGGATGCGAATTCGGCCCGCCCCGGATCAAGGGCCACCCCGAGGTCGAGACCCCCTCGATGCTCTCGGAAGAGCACTGCACGGTCCGCAACGCCCCAGACGCTTGGAGTGTCGGGGACGCCGTCCACTTGATCCCCAGCCACGCCTGTACGACCTGCAATCTGCACCGTCAGTTCCACGTGTGGGAAGACGGCCGCGTGGTCGACCTGTGGCCCATCGAGGGCTCGGGCCGACTCGCGTGAAGCGGTGACACGGGGCTCGCGTTTGTTGATTTCCGCGTCGCCATGAGTCTCCTCCCCCCCTCTCCGGGGCCCCCCGCTTCTTTCTTGACCTTTCGGGTCCGTTAACGCACTCGGAGGATGCAGCCCGGGGTGCGAATTCTCGCGGCTGTGGTTGGAGTTGGACCCGGTTCATCGTTAAACTAGCGAGCAGTGACCGCGCGCAGGCGATGCTTTCCAAGGAGCCCGAGTATGCCGGAGGAGTTTGACCCCCTCTACAAGTGGCTTGGAATTCCTCCCGATGAGCAGCCCCCGCATTGTTACCGGTTGCTCGGGCTCCGGCCCTTTGAGGACAACGCCGACGCCATCGAAAGCGCCGCCGACCGCCTCATGGCCTACCTGAGGACCTTTCAGACCGGGCCGAACGTCCAGATCGCCCAGGAAGTGCTCAGCCAAGTGGCGGCGGCTAAGGCGTGGCTGATGACGCCGGACCGGAAAGTCCAGTACGACGCGTGGCTCAGGGAGCAAATCACCCCAGCGGGGCCGCCACCACCCCCTGTGACAGCCCCGCCGGTCGCCGGCGTCGCTCCGCAGGCTCCCATGGCCGTGCCGGACCTTAGCGATGTTCTTGGCGATACCGATCCCTACCTGGAGTCCCGACGCCGTAGCCAGACGAGACGCCAGCGCCAATGGGCGGGCGTGTTCGTCTCGTTTGTCGCCGCGGTCGGCGCGGCGGTTGCGCTAGGCTTGGTGGTTTGGAAACTCATGGAAGCCAATTCCCAGGAGGGAAAACTGGTAGTCCAGTGGCCGGAAGTGGAGCGTGCCGAAGGCACTCTCGAAGTCGAGGGCAAACGGGTCTCGCTGCCGGCCGAGGGAGAGATTGCGGTCGACGTTCTGGCGGGGAGATGCCGCATTGTTTGCACGCGGCCGGGATTCAAACCCTACGATGTGACCATTGCCGCCGCGGCGGGCAAAGTCACTACGGTGGAGCCGAAGTGGCGAGATCTCAACGAGAAGATCGAGGAGGTCCCGGCGGTCGTCTCGGATAGCGACGCCGGCATGCCAGAGAAGGTCGACACGCCAAAGAAGGAAGAAGACGAGAAACCAAAGGCCAGCAAGGCGAAGGACGACGACTTCTCCTTCGACAAAAAGGACGGGGAATCGACCGCGACCGACAAGAAGACGCCCGGCGATGCCATGAAGCAATGAGGATCTGGGGGCTTTGGGGCGTATAAACAAATCTTGCGAAGAGTCGCGACTTTGGCGACAATCCCGGCCCGTCGTCCCTGTTGAAATCGCAACGCCGCCCAATGGCGTTTCTGGGTAAGGCGTTATCCTCCTTGTCTAAGGGAGTGGGCGTGATCGCCGTGCGGCTCCCTCGTCTCGCCATCGTTCTCCTCGTGTGGATCGTGGTGGCTGCGCCGGCCGATGCGGCCACTCACCGATGGTCCCCGGTTCGAGAATCAGACCTTCGGGCGCAGAGGGTCTCCTCGACCAGGGCGGCGAACGAGTTGGGGCAACCGCCGGAGGGGTTGCCGGAGATTCTCCCCACTCCCGATCCCATGGGCCGTGAGCCGCCTCTGACTGACGACGCGGGCGTCGCCCCGCACGTGGTTGGACTTCCGGAGGGTTTCTCCGAGGTACCCGGGCCTTGCGAGACGCTCGGCGACGCCTGCGACGATTGCAGGTGCTACGGCGCCTGGCGCGACGTCCCGCCGATTCCTGGGGAAGGCTGGGGACAGGCTGGTGCAGGGCTGCCCCTCTTCAATCTCACGCTGTTCGCCGGCATCCACGGGTTCCGCGGTCCACTGGACGTCGGCCAGAACGGAAACTTCGGGTTCCACGAGGGGCTGAACCTCGGCGGGCCGCTGGGGGACCCGTGGGGGTTT
>CAYSGY010000341.1:0-6362 GCA_964430315.1 uncultured Planctomycetaceae bacterium | reverse complement strand
GGTCGTTTCCGTCGAGTACGCCCCCGGCCGTGCCCGGCGAGTCTTTGCCGTCGAGATAGGCGGCGGGCTGGATCTCTTCCACGCCGTAGGTGCCGGGCTCCAAGTTCACGAACGTGTAACTTCCGTCGGCGGCGGTGGTCGTCGTGGCGATGCGGAGCCCGGCCGCGTCGAGCAGGTGGACGGTCACGCCGGCCAGCGGCGCTTCGCCGGAATCGAACACGCCGTTGTCGTTAAGGTCGACATAGACGTGGCCGGAGATTGAGGCGGGTCGGATCTCGCCGAAATCGTAATCGAGCCCGCTTGTGCCCGACGTCAGCACGGCGCCGGTGATCGAATCGCCCGGATTCAGCGCCGTGCCTCCGGCGGTGCCGGCCCGATCCAGTCCGTCGTAGTAGCCGTCCGGCTGGGCCTCGACCACGCCGTACGTACCCGGCTTGAGGCCCGAGAAGAGGTAATAGCCCTTCGCGTCGGTAACGGCCGTGGCTCCGGTCGGGACGCCCTTGGCATCGACTAGCGTCAGCGTGACGCCGGCGAGGAGGGCTTCTCCGTCGTCTCGGATGCCGTTGAGATTGTCGTCGGCGTAGACATGGCCGGAGATGCTCGCGGGCCGGGCCTCGGCGAAATCGTTACGGACGCTGTCGTCGCCGCCTTCCAGGACGGCGCCGCTGAGGGTGTCGCTGTCGGTAACGACGCCTCGCGTCTGGCCGTCGACGGTGCCGGCCCGGGCACCGATGCTCAGGTACCCGCTCGGTTGGGTCTCGGCCACGCGATAGGTGCCGGGCTCCAGGTCGTCGAACCGGTAATGTCCGTTGGCGTCGGTCACGGTCGTGAGCCCCGTGGCGACGTACTTCCCACCCTGGAGCGTGTAGAGCGAAAGCGATACGCCGGCAATGCCGGGGTCGCCGGCTTCCTGGACGTTGTTCCCGTTCATGTCCTCGAAGACCGTGCCCGACAAGGTGATCGGAAGCGGGGTCTGCTGGAGCGAGAAGACCGCCCCGGCGGTGAAGACGGGTGCGGGATTGACGCCGGGCGGGACGTAATCGTCGGGCGGCAGCGCGAGGCCCGAGGCGTTCAGCTTCGCGTCGTAGAAGTCGAGGAAGATGTCGCTGCCGCTGGCGTCGGCGTAGTGATCGGCGGTGAAGGCGGCGGTCAGGATGGTCCCTTCCCACTCGTTGCCTTCGGCCACCGCGTTCGGACCGAGGAAGCCCATTTCATCGACGTCGATGGTGAAGATCAGCCGCTCGCCCGCGTCGAATCCCGTGAACTTGAACTCCAGACGCGTGCCGCCGTCGCTGACGGTGTACTCGACCTTGTCGATACCGGTCTGGCTGACGAGGACCAGGGGCTGGGAACCGAACGCCCCGAGTCCGCCGGGGGCGGTGTCGAAGAGGCAGTCGCCGATCGACAGTCCGTTGCCGTCCTTGTCGGTGTTGATGATCAAGGAGGTCAACTGCGTGCCGGGCGCGCCGCCCGACCAGGTGATTTCGATCGTATCGCCGAGGCGGTCGTCCTGGGTGGCGTCCTCGTAGTAGACGGCGCCGATCTGGATCGGCGACGCCGAGAGGTACTGGCGCGATTCCATCTGCTCGAAGCGGCAGATGCGTCCGGTGAGAGGGGACGGCGCCGTACGCGTGGTGCTGGGACGCGAACGCCGTGTGAAGCGGCGGCGCAACTGATGCAATCGGCTGAACAAGCCCACAGAGGACCTCCCTGTCGCTAACGCGGCATGTTTCTCAGGGACGCGGCCCTACGTCCGTCGGCCGCGACCGGTATTGCCGTGTCTCCATTCCGCACTTGCTGTTCACTCAACGCTGGGAAACGGCCGAAACGCTCGGCGAATTCTTCAAGGGCCAGAGACGCACCGTGGTGTCGAAGCCTCCCGAGATCAGCATGCCCGTGGAGGCGTCCCAGGCCAGGGCGCATACGGAGCCGGTGTGCCCGACCAGGTTGGCGGTTTCCCTCCCGGCGGCGACGTCCCAGACGCGGACGACGTTGTCGCTGGAGCCCGCGGCCACCCGGTCCGGCCCGCAGTAGACCAGGCTCTGGATCTTGCCTTGCCGCTGGGGAAACGCGGCGGCCGGACTGCCCGTCGCCGTGTTCCAGATCCGGAGGCTCCGTTCGTCGCCGCCGGAGGCCAACTGCCCGCCGTCGGGCGAGAAGGCCAAGGCGTTGACGCGGAGCCGGTGCCCGACGAGGTCGACCAGCGGGCGCCCGGTCGCCGTGTCCCACAAGCGGATGCGATCGGTCCGGCCGGCGGCGGCCAGACGCCTGCCGTCGGGGGAAAACGCGATCGCCCGGATGTCGCCCCAGGGCATCTCCAGGGTTTGGATCATCTCGCCCGTCGCGGCGTCGTAGAGCCGCACGCGGTTGTCGAACCCGCCCACGCCCAACATGCTCCCGTCGGGACTGAAGACCAAGGCGCAGATCCCGTCGAGCTGCCCGGGCACGACCCGGATCGGATCGCCGCCTGAAAGGTCCCAAAAGCAGATCGAGCGGTCGTTGCCGGCGGTGGCCATCACCTTCCCGCCGGGACTGAAGGCCGCGGCGCGGACCCAGTCCTGGTGGGCGGCAAGACGCCGCAGCAACCGGCCGTCGCGGGCATCCCAGAGTCGGGCCAGGTGGTCATCGCCCGCGGTCAGCAGGAGCTTGCCTTGCGGATCCAAGGCGAGACTCGAGACGACCGGCGATTTCTCCTTCCCCGTCGGGTTCGCCTTGTCCAACTCAATCACCTGGCTGGGCACCAGCTCGGCGATCGACTCCGTTCGAGCTTCCGTGCCAACGGCCAGCACCAGTACCGCGGCGCTAACCAACCATGCGGGCAAGATGGGCTTCGACATGCCGTCCCCCAATCCACGAGCTTGATCTCGGCCCCCCTCCGTCGCTAGGACAGACACCCCAAGGCGTCGGCACGCGCCCCGAAGGCGCGACCGGCCGGAGCCGTCCTACGTCCGGAAATGGAGGAACCCTAGTCCTTCATCGGTCGAATCGGAGTGTGTGCCCAAGCGGAAGTGCTCCGCTGGTCCGGATGGGGCAGACTCTGAGCACGGCAACGCCTCGTCGGGCCGTGTTGGATTGGAATGCTGAGGAATCCGGGAAGGATGCGCAGGTTGCGTCGTGGCGATTGAGCCCTCTTCTCCACTCGGATCCAGCCTTGCATCATCCTGGGAGGCCGAGGTGCCTGCCGAGCCGTCGTGCGTCTTTGGGGACGTGTGCTCGTCCCAGGCCCGGCGGGAGAATATACCTCCTGGGCGGGGACTATGGGGCGAAAGACCCTCGGACCTCATCGCGGGACCGCTTCCACCATGCGTCGTGTTCTCGACCGAGTCGCCTTGCTAGAATGGAACGTTTGCGGACAGGTGCCATCCCCGATGGGTCCGGTAGCCCGTCGGTCATTCTCGGAGGAAACCCATGTCATCCTCGTTGCCTGACCTGGACATCAAGCATTTGAGCGTGCCGCAACGGCTTGACCTCATCGGCTTGCTCTGGGACAGCATTCCGAACTCGGTCGAGGCGATGAACGTCCCTGACTGGCATGCGGAGGAAATTGAACGGCGGCTCGCGTCCGCAGACGCTAATCCGGAGTCGGCGATCCCTTGGGAGGAGGTCAAGTTGCGTCTCCGAGGGAAGTCATGAGCCTTCCCATCGTGATGCGGCCCGAAGCCCAGTCCGACCTGCTGGCGGCGCGTCGCTGGTACGAGGGGCAACGTGAGGGGTTGGGAGACCTATTCGCCGACGCCTTCGAGGAGGTGATCGCCGTGCTCCACGGGAGCCGCAGCCCGCGGATCTGGCAAGATAGAGCTTAGACCGGAGCCCGACACCCCGCCGAATTACCACGGAGCAGTGACCATGCCTTGCATCCTTGAAACGGTAGGCGGATCGTGGACCAGGATCCTCTTTGTGTTAGGGCTCGTGTGCGTGCAGGCGGCTGCGATTGAGGGCGGGGAGGCGAAGCAGGCCGCCCCTCCGCCGGCAAGGGCCAAGGCGCCGTTCCATGTGCTCTACAGCAACGACACCACGCACTTGATGACCTGCGTGAGCCCGTACCGCGCCAAGGGGCAGCCGTTCGGACCGCAGATGATCGAGGCCTCGGTCGACGAGACCGCGGGGACCGGCGTCGAGGTCCACATGCTCCAGCCCGGCCTCGGATGGGTCCCCTGGTGGAAGAGTCAGGTCTATCCGTTCCGCGAGCACGTCAAGTTCATGAAGGATCGGTTCGGGGCGGCCGTGCCCAAGGGCACGTACGCCGACTACATGGCCTCCGGCGGCGACATGGTCGGCGTGTTCACCGACCGTTGCCGCGAGAAGGGGCTGGCGCCGTTCGTCTCGCTGCGGCTCAACGACGGCCACGGGCACGAATTCGCCAACGCCCCGAAGGACAAGATCCCGAGTTGGGGCTGGCACGTCTTGAGTCCCATCCACCTCGACCATCCCGAATGGCGGATCGGCAACAACCTGAACGACTGGAACCAACGCTCCTTGAATTGGACGATCCCCGAGGTCCGCGAGGTCAAACTCCGCATGATCGAGGAGATCTGCCGGCAGTACCCGATCGCCGGCTTCGAGTTGGACTTCATGCGGCACAGCAGCTACTTTCGCCTCAAGGAGACGACCCGGGAGGAGCGTGTCGGCATCATGACCGGCTTCGTTCGCAAGGTCCGAGGCATCCTCGACGAGACGTCGGCCGGCGGCCCCCGGCGGTGGCTCTGCGTGCGCGTGCCGGCCTTCCAAGCGGCCCACGATCCGATGGGCATCGACCTGGCTTCATGGGTCCGTGCGGGGGTCGACATGGTCAACCTCTCGTACCACTACTTCACCGAGCAGGACGGCGACCTGGCCGCGATCCGGCGTCAGGTGCCGGAAGCGGCGGTCTACGTGGAGATGTGCCACACGACGCGGGTCGGTCCCAAGGTGGGCGGGCCGCAGGGACGGGGCTACGACGATTTCTCCTTCCGCCGGACCACTCCGGCGCAGTTCTATACCACCGCCCACATGGCCTACGCACGCGGCCTGGACGGCGTGAGCACGTTCAACTTTATGTATTACCGGGAGCACGGCGACGGCCCGCGCGGACCGTTCTGCGAGCCGCCGTTCGAGGTGTTCAAGCACCTGGGCGACCGCGCCTGGCTGGCCCGGCAGCCGCAACACTACTTCCTTGCCCAGGTGTGGGACGCGCCCCACGTGCCGGACCGCGCCCTGCCCAAGACATTCAAAGCGGGCCAGTCGCACCGCTTCACGCTCGACATCGCGCCGCCGACCGACGGCTGGACCCAGCCCGGCCGGCTGCGGATCCAGTCGACCAACGACCTCGGCCAGAGCCGCTGGACGTGCCGGTTCAACGGCCGGGAACTCGCCGAAACGGCCGATCGCTCCGAGCCCTACGCGAACCCCTACCCCTCGCTCCTCGGCGGGCCCGAGAACCATCGGGCCTGGGTCGTTCCCAAGGAACTCCCCAAGGACGGCTTCAACCCGATCGAAGTGACGCTCCGAGACGGCAGCCCCGCCACGCTGGTCTTCCTCGATCTGGCAATGCCACGGTAAGTGAGGTTTCACAATCCTGGTAGGGTGGGACAAGCGAAGCGCCGGCCCACCAAGATCGAATTGTGCCCAAAGCCTGGTGGGCCGGCGCCCGCTTTCGCGGGCTGGTCCCACCCTACGCTTTCTGCAACGGCAACGCATTGAGCCGCGCGGTGGGGAATCGTTCCGAGAGCCGGGCCCGTTCAGTTCTTCCCGCCGGAGCCGAGCGATGCCTGTTTGCGCTCTTGAAGCTGCCGGGCGAGTTGCTCCAGCACCGGCTTGTTTTCGGGCCGGTCGGCCACGTTCTCGTTCTCGGCCGGGTCGGTCTGGTGGTCATAGAGTTCGCGCGCGACCACCTCTCCGGACCGATCAGCCCACTCGACGTAACGAAAGCGCGAGGTCCGCCCAAGTTCGGGGAGCGAGCCAGCTAGTCGCCGTAACAACCCAGTTGAGGCCGCATGTCGTCGACGGCGATGAAGAGGACGTTGGGCTTTTGTCGCTCCGAGGCCTCGCCGCAGTCCGCCGCGCCGCTTGCCAGACACGCCCAGCCCACCCCAATGGCTAGGATTGCCGCCTACGGCTGCATGCAGGGAACGCGGCGCAACGATCCTCTTTCCCCGAAACCCCCAACGACACTCAACGACGCGCCGGAGAATCGCAGAACCGGCTTTGCGAGAGAGTCTGGCGTGGGGGGGTCTCCTCATCTCTGGTTCTTCCGAGAATTCCGGGGAGTTTCAGGCGTATGAGACGGAAGTACTGGTGCCTCTTCACTTTTCCGTGTCCGTGCGGAGAGCGAACAGAGGAGAGGCACCGGTACTTCCGTGCGATCTCGTGCGGCCCGGCGTTTC
>CAYSGY010000340.1:0-6372 GCA_964430315.1 uncultured Planctomycetaceae bacterium | reverse complement strand
CACCAGCCCGACGCGCAAGCGAGGGTAACTTCTTACCAGTCCCTCGCTTGCGCTTCGGGCTTGTTTTTCGCGAGCGGCTCGCCCGGGCGAGCGCGGTTGGGTGGCTGGGGAAGGCGAAGCGGCGGTCCCGGATGTCCCGTCACAGATCCCTCGAGGCCGCCAGACTGCCTTGGGCCCGAGGGAAGGGATCCTTCTCCACGGCCGCACGCAGAGCCTTGTCGTCGTTCTTGATGCCCGGGAGGGAAACCCCCGACAGAGGGTTTCCGGCCGTCTTCCCCATCGAGCCGCAGCCCACCAGAGACGAGCCGACGAGCAAGGCCGCCACGAGGTGCCAACGCCGAGACACTCCCATCGCCCTAATCCTCCTCGTCAAAAGGCGGCGCGACCCGCGGCATGTTGACGAACTGTTTCACGTTCGTGATCCGCGGCCCTGAGGATGATGAAACGTCGTTACGCGTCGCTTGCCGGGTCGACGTGCATCCGCCCGCCATCGCGACCGTCAGCCCGAAGACCAGCAGGCAGCAGATACCGCGGACCCGCGGTGCGGGCCCTTCGCGGCGATCAGCGACGTCGGCTGTAAAAGGCCCTTTCACGCTCGCGACTCCGGAGCTTCAACGAGGGGATCAGTACTTGACCTGCTTGAGTTTCATCCATTCCCGCGTCGATTTCGGCGGCGGCGGCTCCTTCGGCTTGAACAAGGAGTCCCACCAGGAGGTCTTCTCCTTCTTGCCCTTCGCGGTGTAGGGGTTGGTGATCTTCTTCGTTGGCTGGGTGGAGGTCGACGGCTTCCCGAGGCCGAACAGCCCCCCAATCCCGCCCGACGACGAGTTGCTCGAACTCGGCGCCGGCTTCGCGGTTCCGATCGAGGTCCGCGAGGAACCGGAGTTCGATTTCGAGGTCTTGACGGAGCCGCTCGAGTCGCCCAATCCTAACCTGCCGCCGTGCGCGGCGCCGACGCATCCACCGGCTAGCCACAGCCCCGCCACCGCCATCGCCAGAACGCTCTTAAGCTTCATCGCTGCACCCCTCCCTGGCATGGAAACCGGGGATACACCTGATTCGAGAGAGAAAACCCCCTCTTCAGGAACGAGAGGACCGGAGGCGCGAAGTTTCGCAAAACTCCGGAAATCTGTCGAGACCGATTCCGAATAGAACCCCACCGGGGGGACTGTAGTACGTCGCGTGTGGGGTCGCACGATGTGGAATGGCCAATGCCCAATCGCACTGGGCTTCTCGCACATGCAAGACGCAAATGCCTGTCACCGTTGGATTTGGCGTCGCAATCGGTTTTTCTCTAGCCCAGGCGTTTACGCCTGGGACGCGGAGCCAACCAACTCCGACATTAGCCCCTTCAGGGGCTTTCTGGAGAAGAGCCCCTGAAGGGGCTTGGAATTCAGGCCGCGGCGTCCAAGCCCCAGGCGTAAACGCCTGGGCTAGAGAAACTTTCGACTCGTCATCGCGGTGCTCGTTCCGCATCCGACGAAGAATCCGCGGGGTGGCCGTCGCGCCTCTGGCAAGCGTCCCGATTCTGGGGCACAATCAGGGCTCGGCGGGCTTGTGGAATTCCGGGAGGCGTCCCTCGCTGCCCATCGCCTCGCCCGCTAGGTGGGCCGCTTCTGCGAGGGGCCTCCGCAACGTCCTTGTCCAGACACGGGTACTTACTCGCGGTGAGGAGAGATGCCTTGAACACGGCGACGATCGAAAAAGCGTATGCGTTGGCCAAAGAGCAGTACGCCTCGTGGGGCGTCGACACCGACCAGGTCCTCGGGCAGCTTGCCCGCATCCCGATCTCGATGCACTGCTGGCAGGGAGACGACGTGGGCGGGTTTGAGAACGAGGCGGGCCTGACCGGCGGCGGGATCATGGCCACCGGCGGCTATCCCGGCAAGGCCCGCACCGCCGACCAGCTCCGGGCCGACGCCGAGAAGGCGTACAGCCTGATTCCCGGGAAGCACCGGTTCAATATCCACGCCATCTACCTGGAGCCGGGCGGGAAGCCGGTGGATCGCGACCAGATCGAGCCGAAGCACTTTTCGCGCTGGATCGACTGGGCCAAGGGCCTGGGAATCGGCATGGACTTCAATCCCACCTACTTCTCCCACCCGAAGGCCGCCGACGGTCTGACCCTGGCCCATCCCGACGAGGGCATCCGCAAGTTCTGGGTCGAGCACGGAATCTGCTGCCGCAAGATCGGCGAGGCGATCGGCCACGCCCTGGGCACACCCTGCGTGACCAACGTCTGGATCCCCGACGGCTTGAAGGACGTGACGATCGACCGCCTCGGCCCGCGCCAGCGACTGATTCAGTCGCTCGACGAGATGTTCGCTCCGGCCATCGACCCCAAGGGCAATCTCGACGCCGTCGAGGCCAAGCTCTTTGGGATCGGCTCGGAGACCTACGTGGTGGGTTCCCACGAGTTCTACCTCGGCTACGCGGTGAAGAGCGGGAAGCTCTTGACGCTCGACGCCGGACACTTCCATCCCACGGAGACGATCGCCGACAAGATCTCGTCGGTCCTTCTCTACGTGCCGGAACTGCTGCTGCACGTGAGCCGCGGCATCCGCTGGGACAGCGACCACGTCGTGATCCTCAACGACGACCTCAAGGCGATCGCCGAGGAGTTGGTCCGGGGCGGGTTCCTCGGCCGGGTCCACATCGGGTTGGACTTCTTCGACGCGAGCATCAACCGGATCGCGGCATGGGTGATCGGCATGCGGGCGATGATCAAGGCCCTCATGCTGGCCTTGCTGGAGCCGGCCGCCAAGCTCCGCGAGGTGGAAAACGCCTTCAACTTCTCGGCCCGGCTGGCCCTGCTCGAAGAGTTGAAGACCCTGCCCATGGGCGCCGTGTGGGACTACTATTGCCTCAAGCACGGCGTGCCGGTGGCGGGCGAGTGGTTCGACGAGGTGAAACGCTATGAGGCCGACGTGACCGGCAAACGGTGAGGAAGAGGATCACGAAAGCACGAAAGAACGAAAGCACGAAGACCGGAAAGAAGAGGCGACGACCGATCGGTTTGCCCGGAGGTATTTGCCCTTTTCTTCGTGTTTTCGTCTCTTCGTGCCTTCGTGATTCCCCAGTTCTGTTGCCACGGTATCCTGTTGACAGGGAATTCACTCAATGGATGCAACTCCGTTTCTCGGCGTGTTACTCTACGTGATCGGGGGCCTGGCCGGGGCCAGCTTCTATCTGCCGTTCAAGGGCGTGAAGAAGTGGGCCTGGGAAAGCTACTGGATGGTCTATGCCCTGGTCGGGCTGGTCATCGTCCCTTGGGGGCTGGCGTTCGGCTTTTCGCCGAACGTCGTCGAGGTGCTCCGCCAATCGCCCCCCAAGACGCTTCTCTGGTGCTTCCTCTTCGGCGCGATGTGGGGCGTCGGCGGACTGACGTGGGGGTTGATGATCCGGTACCTCGGCGTCGGCCTCGGGCTGGCGATCGGATGCGGCCTGTGCGCCGCGGTCGGAACGCTCGTGCCGCCGATCTTCGAGAGCAAGCTCGGTGCGTTGCTCGGTACTTCGTCGGGAATCGCGACGATCCTCGGGGTTCTGGTCGCCCTGGCGGGCATCGTGGTGACCGGGATGGCCGGGATGTCGAAAGAGCGCGAGCTTTCCGAAGAACAGAAGAAGGCGGGCGTTGCGGAGTTCGCCTTCGTCAAGGGGCTCGTCATTGCGATCTTCTCCGGCGTGATGAGCGCGGGCATGTTCTTCGGGCTCAGCAGCGGCGGGCCGATCGAGAAGCTTGCCCTCGAAGTCACCCCCGTCACCCCGGCGCTCTGGAAGGGCCTGCCCGTGTTGGTGGTGGTCCTGGCCGGCGGGTGCGTGGTGAACGTCGTCTGGTGCGTGATCCTGAACGCCAAGAATCGCACGGCGGGCGACTACGCCAACGGCCAGACGCCGCTGGCATTGAACTACATTCTGTCGGCCGTCGCCGGGGCGATGTGGTACTCGCAGATGATGTTCCTCAAGATCGCCGAGAACTACATCGGCCCCTACAAGTTCTCGGGCTGGACCCTCCTCATGTCGAGCATGATCGTGTTCAGCACGGTGTGGGGGATCGTCCTGCGCGAATGGAAAGGCAGCAGCGGCCGGACCCGGCGCCTGCTCACCGGCGGCCTGGCGATCCTGATCGCCTCGGTCGTCATCATCGGTTACGGCAACTACCTGGAGCAGGAAGGAAAGTCGCCCGCGGCGAAAGCGGCCGTCTCGGCGGAGAGATAGAAGATCGAGCGTCCCGTCGAGACGCCGGAGAGAATATCGCGCTGTGCGCGGGTCTCCCGACCCCGCACTGAGGATGACCGCAGGTCTCCTACCGCGAGAGGAGACCTTCGGTCGAACGTCTCGGCGGGGTCGGGAGACCCGCGCCGAGCGCCGTGCGTCATTCAGTGTTCATTGAGCCCGTTTTCTCATGCAAGGTCATCCTGTGACGGAGACTTCAGAAACCTCAACCGCGACGGGCAAGGGCCTTCTGGCCCGTCTCGACCGGCTCTATGAGTTTGAGCGAGAGCCGGTGACGCGCGACAAGCTCCAGCCCGGGACGTATTTCGCCGGGGTCTACTCGGGCGAGCACATCGCGGCCACGGAGTTCGTGATCGGGGCCTCGCTGGTGAGCTTCGGGGCGGGCGCCCGCGACGTCGTCCTGGGCCTGCTGCTGGGGAACCTGCTGGCGGTCCTCTCCTGGACGCTGGTCTGCGCGCCGATCGCCTATCAGACGCGGCTGACCCTCTACTGGTACCTGCGCAAAATCGCCGGCCCGGTCGTCACGGTCGCCTTCAACCTCCTCAACGCCGTGCTCCACTGCATCCTGGCCGGGGCGATGTTCACGGTCTCCGCCTCCGCGGTCCGGGTCTTCTTCGGCATCCCGCCGCAGACCGGATGGCTGCCGACCGATTACCGGTTCGTGTTGATCGTGCTCGGCGTGGGGGCGGTGGTGGTGACGCTGGCGATCCTGGGGTTCCGCCGTCTGGCCCAATTCGCCACGGTCTGCGCGCCGTGGATGGTGCTGATGTTCGTGGCCGGGGCGCTGGTGGCGCTGCCGGTGCTCGGGCACGTGAGCAGTTGGGCCTCGTTCTGGGACGTCGCCGAAACGCGGATTTGGAGCGGGCCTCAGCCCGGCCAGGTTCATCCGCTCGGGTTCTGGCACATCGTGGCCTTTGGGTGGATCTGCAACCTGGCCACGCACCTGGGCCTGTCGGACATGGCCCTGTTCCGGTTTGCCCGGCGGCCCTGGTACGGGGTTTACTCCGCGTTCGGGATGTACCTCGGGCACTACCTGGCCTGGATCTGCGCCGGGGTGATGGGAGCGGCCGCCGCCACGCTCGCCAGGCAGCCGCTCACCGCGCTCGACTCCGGCGGGGTGGCCTATTCCGCGCTCGGGGCCATGGGAGCGGTTTGCGTGATGCTCGCGGGCTGGACCACCGCGAACCCCACGCTCTACCGCGCCGGCCTGGCCCTGCAGGTGGTCACGCCCAACTGGCCGCGGTGGCTTGTGACGCTCGTCGCCGGCGCGGCGACCACGGTCATCGCCTGCTCGCCTTTCGTATTCTTGAGATTGCTCGACTTCGTCGCGATCTACGGGATCCTGCTCTTCCCGGTCGGGGCCATCGTGATTGCCGAGCACTGGATCTTTCCTCGCCTGGGCCTCACGCAGTTCTGGAGTACCCGCAAAGGCCAGTCGCTGAACAGGCCCGCCCTGGTGAGTTGGACGGCCGGCCTCGGGCTGGCCGCGGCGGCGTGGACCGCGAAGCATGCCTACGGACACGAGATCGTCCACGAGTTCTTCCTGGCGATCCCGGTTTGGTTCGTGACCACGGTGCTCTACGTCGTCCTCGCAACGTTGGCCGGGGCAAGGCAGCGCGTGCCGCTGCCTGCCGCCGACACCGAGACGGTCGTCGTTTGGACCGCTCCGCAACCGGAGAAGGCGCAGGGCGTGCGGGTCTCGACGGTCGAGACCGTGCTGGGCTACGCCTCGGGAATGGTCGGGATCGGTCTGCTCGCATGGTGGGTCGTGGCCGATCTGGTGAGCACGCTTTCGGCGGGCGGCGAGGCGCCGGCGGCGACGGCTCTCGCAGCGTCCCACGCGTTCGGGCCGCTTCAAGTGGCCTTCTTCGCGTGTGCGGCGATCTGGTTCCACTTCCGCGAGAAGTCGATGGCCTGGGACGCGACCCTCGCCTTTGGCACCGGCGCGCTCGCCCTGGCGACCCTGCTGCTGTGCCTGGGTTATTCGGTCAGCGTGTTCCTGGGCTATACCACGGCGCAGGCGTTCCGGACCCATCTGGTGGTACTCAGCATCGTGTACTTCATTTCGAGCGTCATCTGGCTTCGGTAGTGGGAAAAACGCCCGGGAAGCGCGGGGAGCGAGAAGCGCTAGGGCTTCAG
>CAYSGY010000339.1:0-6374 GCA_964430315.1 uncultured Planctomycetaceae bacterium | reverse complement strand
CCCCGGTGTGCGACCTCGGCCTGGCGGTCAACGAACGGACCAAGAACGCCAGCGGCGAATGGTCCGACGAACCGGTGTTCGTCGACGTCACCCTTTGGGAACGCACCGCCGAGATCGCCAGCGAGTACCTGACCAAGGGCTCCCCGGTGCTGATTGAAGGGCGGTTGAAGCTGGACACCTGGCAAGCCACCGACGGGCAGAAGCGATCCAAGCTCCGGGTCGTGTGCCAGCGGATGCAGATGTTGGGCGGGCGGACCGGCGGTGGGCCGGACGGCGAGGGCGGCTACGCGCCGCCGCAGCGACGCGAACCGCGGCGGGCCCCGAGCGGACCCGCCCCGGAGGAGTTCGATCCGCCGCCGCCTTCCGACATGCCTTCGGGCGACGACATTCCATTCTGACAATTTCTTCCCCGAATAACGGTTGAGGTTAAGACGTCCATGTCCGAGACGAAACAGACCACGCCTGGCCCCAAAGAGCGGATCCGCTCCTGGCAGAGACGGTTGCCCCCGGGGCCGCACGGCGGCGTCCAACTGCTCCTGGTCCAGTCCGTCGAGCACCTGGGGAAGCAGGGCGACGTGGTGGAAGTGAAACGCGGCTACGCCGCCAATTACCTGATCCCCCAGGGACTCGCCACCCTCGCGACACCCCATCACCAGCGCATGGTGGAGAAGCACAAGGCAAGGCTCCTGGAACTTCAAGCGGAGCGATTGGCCGGTCTCCGGGCCCTGGCCGACACGTTGTCCCGCCAGAGTGTGACCATCGAGGCCAACGCCAACGAGGAAGGCCATCTCTACGGGTCGGTCGGACCGTCGGAAATCATCGGCGCGCTGAAGCGCAGCAACGTCGTCGTCACCGCCGACCAGGTCCGCTTGCAGGGCCCGTTGAAGGAATTGGGCCTCTACACCGTGAAAATCCATCTCGGTCAGGAGATCGAAGCGGAGTTGAAGGTGTGGGTGGTTCCCGTCGTGAGCGAGGACCGCCCCGCGGAAAGCCCCAGGGAAACGCCTCCGCAGAAGTGAACGGCGAATCCCGAATACGGAATGACGAAGCAGGTCAGGTAGGGCGGACGGGGCGAAGCGACGCCCGCCGGATCCTATCGGCGAATCCGGCGGGGCCTTCGGGGGTGGTGCTTTTCGCGGATCGGGTTTTGTCCCGGAGCGTGCGCACTGCAATTCTTTCTGCGTCGTACAAGGACGGACCGCCATGGCAGTCGACGCCCGGGTAGACTCGCCGCATCGTGCCGGCAAAGTGACCTCGGAAATCCTCGACCGGCTCCCACCTCAGAACCTTGAGGCCGAAAAGGGGGTCCTCGGCAGCATCCTGCTCGACCCGCAAATGGCCGACGACGTGGCCCTCCTGCTGCGTCCGACCGACTTCTACGCCGACGCCCACGGCAAGCTCTACCACCACATGCTTGCCATGCACGACGAGGGCAGGCGGATCGACACCACGCTCCTGGTCGAGCGGCTGAAGCAGGCCGGCGAGTTCGAGTCGATCGGCGGGGCGGCTTATCTCGCCGACGTGCTCCACTCCGTGGCGGTGGCGGCCCATGCCGTCCATTACGCCCAGATCGTGCGCGAGAAATCCGTGCTCCGCGCGTTGATCCATACGACCACGGAGATCCTCCGCGACGCCTACGACCCGGCCGCCCAGTGCCGCGACCTGCTGAACCAGGCCGAGGAGCGGGTCTTTGCGATCAACGACGAACGCAGCGAAAACCAGGTGACGAGCATGCACGACGTCCTCGTCGCCGCGTTTGCCCAGATCGACCGCCGGGCCGGCGGCGAGGCCACGGGCATCCCGAGCGGGTTCACCGACCTCGATACGCTCACCGGCGGGATGCACGATGCGGAACTTATCATCCTGGCCGCCCGCCCCAGCATGGGCAAGACCGCGTTGGCGACCAACATCGCCGATTTCGCCGCCGTGGAGTCCGGCGTCACCACGTTGTTCGTAAGCCTCGAAATGTCGCGGCTCGAGTTGGCCCAGCGCATGCTCTGCTCGCGGGGCCGGATCGACGGGCGGAAGTTCCGCAGCGGGTTCCTCTCGGGAGACGACCGCAAGAAGCTGGTCGAAGTCTCGGGCAAACTCAGCAAGGCCCCGCTGTTCATCGACGACACGCCCGGCCGCACCGTGACCGAAATCGCGGCCTGCGCGCGTCGTCTGAAACGCAAGTCCAACCTGGGGCTCATCGTGATCGACTACCTCCAGCTCATCGAGCCCGACAACCCGAGGGATCAACGCCAGGAACAGGTCGCCCGCATCGCACGCCAGCTCAAGCACCTGGCCCGGAAGCTCGGAGTCCCGGTCTTGTGCCTAGCCCAGTTGAACCGTCAGGCCGAGTTGAGCAAGGAAAACCGGCCCAAGCTGAGCCACCTCCGGGAATCGGGGGCGATCGAGCAGGACGCCGACGTGGTGATGTTCGTCCACCGCGAGGAATACGGGCTGACCCGGGAAGAGGCCCAGGAACGCGACCTTGTCGGGAAGGCCGATCTGATCGTGGCCAAGCAGCGCAACGGCCCGACCGGCGACATCAAGCTCCGCTGGTGCCAGGAGTACACTCGCTTCGAGTCGCTCACCGCCCATCCGCACGACGAGTTCGAGGCCTACACCAGCAGTGAAGCGGAATTCTGAAGGCAGCAGGCAGCCGCCGTGACAAAGCCGTGTAGGGCGGACCGAACGTAGTGAGGCCCGCCGGAGGGGCAGAGGATTCGGCGGGCGTCGCTTCGCTCCATTCGCCCTGCTTGCTCCCGGCTTCTACCCGGGCATTCCCTCACCCCCGGCCCCTCCCCCGGAGCGGGAGAGGGGAGTCTCTCCGTCGGACGCCCCGGCCTCCGATCTCCGATCCCCAGCCCCCGGTTCCTCAGAACCCCCGCGCCGCCTTGATGTCGTCGAAGTCGCGGAGGTGGTAGTCGATTCGGACGTAGTCGAGCACGCGGCACAAGGCGCGGAGGGCGACGCCGAGGCCGTCGGGGCCGCTGAAGCCGCCGAACTGGCCGCCGCCCTTCAGATGCGGCTCCATGTCGACGAAGACCCCGGGAATGCCGCGTCGCTGGAGCTTGGCTTCCAGGCCCGGCAGGAGGCCGCGGAACTCGCGGAGGATGGCTTCATGGGCCGCGTCGCCTTCGTCGGCCGGGACGAAGTGGTGCAGGGCGTCTTCGTCGACGTGCTCGCCCTTGGCGACCGGCCGCGGGTTGCGGTAGTCCTTCACGTGCAGCCAGCCCAGCCCCGGGGCCATGGCCCGGAATTGCTCCAGGATCTCGTAGGGCGAAAAGCCCTGCACGATGAGGTTCGCGGCGTCGAACACGAGGACCAAGGCGGGATGGTTTACCTGGCGGTAGATCTCGGCCAGGTGGAACCCGTCGCCGCCCACCAGGTTCGCTTCCACCTCCAGCCCGAAGGTGAGGTCCGACCGGTGGCACATCTCGGCGATCTGTCCGAGCTGGTCGACGACCTGGGGAAAATGCCCGCGAGGGTCCTCGCCCCGGGGGTGATAGAAAGAGAAGCCGCGGATGAGCTTGCACTGGAAGGCATGGGCCAGGTCGCACGCCTTCTTCACGTCGCCGGCCAGGTAACGTTTGAAGGGGAGGAAGGCGTTCTTGCTGCCGTCCTCGACATTCTTGAGCTTCACCTTGCCGATGGGCGAGCCGATCGAAGAAACGCTCAGCCCGTACTCCTCCTGAAGACGGCGGACCTTCTGGATCTCGGCGCGGCCGAGCTTCATCACATTCTTGACGCCCTCGCCGACGTCGATGAAGCGGATGCTGTAGTACTGGAGGCCCACCGCCGCGAAGGCGGCGAACTGCTCGACGGCAGTCTTGTTGTTGGCGGCTTCGTCGGCAAATCCGGTCAGGATCACACGCGGTGGATTGGGCATGGGAGCCTCTCGATGGGCAAGGGACAGGAACTCTCCTCCAGACCGGACGCGTCGCCCTCGGGGGCCGATGTCGGTCATCCTCCGGTCCAACAGTCCCTATTGTGGGGCCGGAGAGACCCGGCGGCAAGAGGTCCGGGCAGCCACGTAGGGCGGATGGGTACGGTGACAAGCGACGTTCTGTAGGGTGGGACCAGCCCGCGAAAGCGGGCGCCGGCCCACCAGACGCCGGGCACAATTCGATCTCGGTGGGCCGGCGCTCCGCTTGTCCCCACCCTACGGCCTGCGGTCGGTCCGCCCTGCGCGATTTCGGAAGCCCTACAGATCCCCAAAACTCTTCAGCACGCGGAGGCCGTCGGCCTGACTCTTCTCCGGGTGGAACTGGGTGGCGTAGACGTTGTCGCGCCAGATCATCGAGCAGAACGGGGCGGAGTAGTCGGTCTCTGTCGCGATGACGCCGCGATCGCTCGGCACGACGTAGTAGGAATGGACGAAGTAGAAGTACGTGCCGTCGGCGATCCCCTCCAGAATCGGGGGACGCCGCCGGATCGCCAGTTGGTTCCAACCCATGTGGGGCACGGAGAACTCGGGCGGGAGTTGGAACCGGACGACCTCGCCCTTGAGGACCCCCAGGCCCTCATGCTGCCCGTTCTCGCAGCTCACCTCAAAGAGCAGTTGCAGACCGAGGCAGATCCCGAGAAAGGGTTTGCCCGATTCGATCGCATCGAGCACCGGCTTGACGAGGTCGCGACGTCGCAGCTCGGCGATCGCATCTTCAAACGCCCCGACGCCGGGAAGCACAACCTTCGACGCCCGTTGGACTTCCGACAGGTCGCTGGTCACGATCGCCTCGTGTCCGACCTTTTCAAAACCCTTTTGGACGCTGCGAAGATTGCCCATTCCGTAGTCGAGGATGGCGATCATGGGTTGGGGGTTGGGGGTTGGGGGTTGGGGCGATGCCATTCACGTTTAGCGGCAGGACTTGTCCCGCAAGTTCACGTCCCCCGCACCGCCCCGCCGAACCACTCCACGTGACGGCGAGGGCAATAGTGGAGACCGTGCTCGACGCAATAAGGTTCGAGCCAGGAGGCTGTTTCAGCCAGGGCGTCCGATTCGGTGCCCATCGGCATGAGCAGGACCCGGCCACGGTCGATCTCAGGGAAGTCCGCCAGATACCGTTCGGCCTCGCGGCAGTCGGCCGCCGAATCGACGACGAACTTGACTTGGTACGGATACTCGGCGACAAGCCGGCGGATCACGTCCGGGGCGTGGCGCCGCTTCTCATGCTTGATCGCCCAACCCGCGTCTTGGTCGGCGGAGGGGGCGCTGTTGGAAAGTTTCGGGCTGATCGACATCAGGTCGCACGCGACCGGCAGGTACCTGGTCCCGGCCGTTTCAATGGTGATGTGCCGTCCCAAGTGCCTCAAGGCCATCGTCAACTCGACCGACTCCTCGAAGAGCAGGGGCTCGCCGCCCGTGAGAACAAGATGCCTCTCGCCCAACTCCTCGACCCTGGCGAGAATCGCGTCCACCGCGAGATGCTCTCCTTCCGGCCAATGCGAGGCAAACGGCGTGTCGCAGAACCGGCAGCGGAGATTGCACCCGCTGGCGCGCACGAACACGCTCGGGGTCCCGGTCAGGAACCCCTCGCCCTGCATCGACTTGAAGATCTCCGCGATTCGCATGAGGAGTAGGCAGTAGGCGGTAGGCGGAGGGCAGTGAGGAGCGGAGAAGGGATGACTTCACCGCCCCCCAAAGCCCACGGGTTGCAACCCGTGGGCTTCCCCAGGGTAACCAATGGTCAACTACGTCTGTTACAACGCTCACGTTGCGATCGTCAAACGAGATTCACTCCTCCGCTTTCCGTTTTCGGCTTTCACGTTTCCGCTTTCCGGCACCGCACCGGATCCACCAACCCTGCTTCGGCAAAACCTCTCCGTCGAAGCAGGCAGGAGTCGCAGCGGCCGCAACTCAGGCCGGCAGGATCCGGGTCGTAGCAGGAATGGGTCAGGGAATAATCGACCCCCAGGGCCGCCCCCCGCCGGATGATCTCCGCCTTCGTGAGATGCACCAGGGGCGTGTGCACGCGGAATTGCAGCCGCCCCTCGACCCCCGCCTTGGTCGCCAGGTTGGCCAGTCGTTCAAATGCTGCGATGAACTCAGGCCGGCAGTCGGGATAGCCGCTGTAGTCGACCGCGTTGACGCCGACGAAGAGATCGGCCGCGTCCAAGACCTCGGCGTAGCCCAGGGCAAGGGCCAGGAAGACCGTATTGCGGGCAGGGACGTAGGTGATCGGGATCTCGGCCTGCATGGCGGCCGGGTCGCGGTCTTTGGGCACCTCGATCGACGCGGTCAACGCACTCCCCCCCAATTGTCGCAAGTCCACCGCGACCACGATGTGCCGGCGGATCCCGAGTGACTGGGCCACGCGGCGGGCGGCTTCCAACTCAAACCGGTGCCGCTGGCCGTAATCGACCGAAAGCGCGGAAAGATCGAACCC
>CAYSGY010000338.1:0-6427 GCA_964430315.1 uncultured Planctomycetaceae bacterium | reverse complement strand
CTCCACGCTGGCCAAGTACCCACCCGACCGGCTCCGTGAGGGGTGGAACGACCTCCCCAGCGGCGAGAGGGTCTTCTTCATTCCAACTCCCTCGGCGGGTTTGTGGGCCACCCAGGAGAAGCTGTTCAATCGACCCGGCGCGTGTGGGCGCGTATAATCTCGACATGAGACGGGAAGAAATCGTCGCATGGCTCCGCGAGACGGAGGAAACACGGCTCTCGACCCTCTGGCAAATGGCGGATTCCACCCGCCAGGGGTGTGTCGGCGGCGAAGTCCACCTCCGCGGGCTGATCGAGTTCTCCAACTACTGCGTGCGGCTGTGCGCCTACTGTGGCCTGCGGGCACCGAACACGGGGCTGCGGCGTTATCGCATGGCGCACGACGAGATCATGGAATGCGCGCGCCAGGCTGTTGCGTTTGGCTATGGGACCGTCGTGCTTCAGTCGGGCGAGGACCCGGGGGTGACGAAGCACTGGCTGGCGGACCTGGTCGGCCGGATCAAACGAGAGACCCCGCTGGCGGTCACGCTCAGTGTCGGCGAGCGGAGCGACGAGGAATTGGCTGCGTGGCGCGAGGCGGGGGCGGACCGGTACTTGCTCCGGTTCGAGACCTCGAATCGGGCCCTCTACGATCGCCTGCACCCGGCCCGGCCCGGCAGTGTGTCCGATCGCCTGGCGATGCTCGGCCGCCTCCGCCGGTTGGGCTACGAGGTGGGCAGCGGGGTGATGATCGGCATCCCCGGTCAGACCTACGAGGATCTCGCCCGGGACATTGAAGTGTTTGCCGAGCAGGACTTGGACATGATCGGCGTGGGCCCGTACCTCGTGCATCCCGACACACCGCTCGGGGACGCAAGCCTCCGGCCGTTCCTCCCGGAGGGCGATCAGGTCCCGGCCGACGAGTTGACCACCTACAAAGTGATGGCCCTGACGCGCCTGGTTTGTCCGCGGGCGAATATCCCGAGCACCACCGCGCTGGCGACGCTCAACCGCCGCGACGGCCGCGAATTGGGGCTGGTCCGCGGGGCCAACGTGGTCATGCCGAACCTCACGCCGCCGCAGTACCGGGCATTATACGAAATCTATCCCAACAAGGCGTGCATCCTGGAAACGGCCGACGGATGCCACGCCTGCCTCCGCGGGCGCATCGCCTCGATCGGACGGGACGTCGGGGCCGGCCCGGGCGAATCGGCCGCGTACGTCCGACGCCAGTCGGCCGTCGCGGGTCAGAACCGCGAAGTGTAGAAGGCCGGTCGGAGCATGCACAACATTGGTCCCCTCTCCCTCAGGGAGAGGGGAGAACTTGTTAAGAAAGGGTAGCGAAGTAGCGATGTCTCAGGTTGCGGGTATTCGGAAACTGAGTGGAAGCGCGGAGGACTTCATCGATGAGCCTCATCTGCACGGCCTCTTGAAGCGGCAAGCGGATGCGGCCCGGGTCCGCGACGTGATCGCCAAGGCCATGGCCAAGGAGGCCCTCAGCCTCGAGGAGACGGCGGTATTGCTGACCGCCCAAGGGCAGGACCTCGTGGAAGAGATCTTCGAGGCCGCCAGGCAGCTCAAACGCGACGTCTACGGCAACCGGATCGTGCTCTTCGCGCCGCTCTACATCGGCAACGAATGCACCAACGACTGCCAGTACTGCGCGTTCCGCCGCTCCAACCGCGAGGTGGTCCGCCGCACGCTCAACGAGGAGGAGATCCGCAATCAGGTCGAGGCCCTTCTGTCGCGTGGACACAAGCGGCTCATCCTCGTCTTCGGCGAGCACCCGCTCTACAACCCCGAGTTCATCGCCCGCTGCGTGCGGGAGGTCTACTCGACCCGGCTCGGGCATGGGAACATCCGCCGGGTGAACATCAACGCCGCGCCCCTGGACCACGAGGGGTTCGCCACGGTGAAGGATTCCGGCATCGGGACCTTCCAGGTCTTCCAGGAGACGTATCACCACGGCACCTACGCAGAAGTGCATCCCCGCAACAGCCGCAAAGGCGACTACCTGTGGCGGCTCGACTCGATGTCGCGGGCCTTTGAGGTCGGGCAGGACGACCTGGGCATCGGGGTCCTCTTTGGCCTTTACGACTGGCGGTTCGAGGTGCTCGGACTGGTGAGCCACGCCCTGCACTTGCAGAAGCACTACGGGGTCGGCCCGCACACGATCAGCTTCCCCCGGCTCCGCCCGGCCTCGGGCGTGGACCTGCGCGATACCTACCGCGTGAGCGACGACCAGTTCAAGCGGCTCATCGCCACGCTCCGGCTGGCGGTGCCGTACACCGGGCTGATCCTCACGGCCCGGGAGCCGCCGGCCCTGCGCCGCGAGGTGATGGCCTTCGGCGTCTCCCAGATCGACGCCGGCAGCCGCATCGAATTGGGCGGCTACACCGAGGCCGGCGACTCCCAGAGCATGGAGCGGGAACAGTTCGAGTTGGGCGACATCCGCCCGTTGGACGTGGTGCTCCGCGAACTGGCCTCCGACGGCTACATCCCCAGCTTCTGCACCGCCTGCTACCGCCTGGGCCGGACCGGCGAGCACTTCATGGAGTACGCCATCCCCGGGTTCATCCAGAACATGTGCACGCCCAACGCCCTCTCGACGCTCATGGAATACGTCGTGGACTACGCCTCGAAAGAGACCCACGACACGTGCCTGCGACTCATCGAGCAGGAACTGGCCAAGATGCCCGAAGGACCGCGCAAGCAGGACTTATGCGACCGCCTGCGGCGAATCCGGGAAACGGAGGAACGGGATTTGTATTTCTGAAGAATCCGTCGGCCCCGGGGGCTCGACAGCCCGTCGCCAGCGGGCTAAGCTCGGGGGACGCTTCCATCAGGTGGAATCTCAGTTCGAACGCTGGGCCGCAGGCGAGCGGAGGATCGGCTCGTGTACATTCGTCGCGTGGTTCTGGAGAATGTCCGCTGCTTCGAGCACCTGGACTTCAAGTTCGAGCCGCACGGGGGCCGGTCCACGGGCTGGACTGTGGTGACAGGGGACAATGGTGCGGGCAAGACAACGTTGCTCAAGGCGATCGCCCTTGCCCTTGTCGGTCCCGATGCCGCCCGCACGTTGGTTCCGTCGATGCGGGGATGGGTGCGCGAGGGAAGCAAGGAGGCCACGATTGCGGTCGAAATCGTGGCGGGGGAACAGGATCGCTTTCGGCGCGCTGGAGCTCCGCAGAAGAAACCCTTCTGGTCAGAGTTGCGACTTTCCAACGGGAACGGCCCGGAGGTCACTTTGTCGCAAGGATCCAAGTACCGTGGCAAAAAAAGGGGGCCCGCTGATGGCCCCTGGGCGGAGAACCCCGACGGGTGGTTCTCGGCAGGATACGGTCCCTTTCGACGGTTGTACGGCGCGTCGCCGAATGCCCAACGGGTGATGTCGGGCCCTGGACGCGTTGCCCGGTACGCCACGATGTTCCTCGAAGATGCGACTCTCGGGGAATGCGAAATGTGGCTCACCGACCTGAGCCACAAGAAGCTCGAGAATAGGTCAAAGGAGACGGAGATCCTTGACGAAGTGCTCCCGCTCCTTAACGACGATTTCTTGCGCAACGGCGTGCGCGTGGACCGTGTGGATTCGGAGGGCCTCTGGTTGCGTGACGCGGCAGGCTTGAGCTTGCGTCTGGCGGACATGAGCGAAGGCTACCGGGCAGCGCTGGCGATGCTCGCAGACATCCTTCGCCACATGATCGACGTATACGGCCACCACGGATTCACCGAGAACGTTGACGGACACCTGGCGGTGCGGCATCCCGGCATCGTTTTGGTCGATGAAGTAGACTCCCACCTCCATCCCGAGTGGCAGCGGCTGATCGGGTTCTGGCTCAAAGAACGCTTCCCAAACGTACAGTTCGTGGTCACCACCCACAGCCCGATGATCTGCCAGGCGGCTGATGAGGATGGCATTTTCCACGTGCCTGCGCCAGTAAGCGGGCGAAAGCCGTTTCGCATCTGCTGTGAGGACTATCAGAGAATCATTCGCTCTACCCCGGATGTCATCTACGTCAGCCCCGCGTTCGACATGCAATTCACCCGCTCCCCAAGGGCGGTGAGCGCTAGGCGGCAGTACGCCACACTGCGGGCCAAGGAGAAGGCCGGTCACCTTTCTCCGCAGGAGAATCGTCAGTTGGAGTTGCTCTTCCCACTTGTGGACCCTGAAGACTGAGGGCGGCCCCGGTGCGCAGGATTCGCCGAACGGTGCTGCCGATGCGAGCCGCTGGTTATCTGAGGCGCCGGCAAACGAGAGTCGACAGCGGACAGAAGGCCCGCACAGCTTGGGACGACGCTCGCCGGACCAAGACGATGCGCGGTGTGCTCAATGTGCTTCTCGCTATGTGCGGCCGTCGTCATCGCTGCATGTTTTGCGAGGATTCGCGAGGGACCCAAATCGATCACTTCTGGCCGTTGTCGCCGCACCCCGAAAAGACTTTCCTTTGGGAGAACATGTTGCTACTGTGCGATGGCTGCAATCGCATGAAGGGGGACCGATTCGATCTGGATGCCGACGGGCACCCGTTGCTGATCGATCCCACGGTGGAAGACCCCTGGGACTTCCTCTACTTTGACCCGCACACCGGAATGATCGTAGGGCGCGTCGACCCGTTCACTGGTGCTGTAAGTCCCAAAGGCGAGCATACCACGGATCTGGCGGTACTCCCACTGAACATTGATCCGGTCACTGACGGACGGCGGCAGATTGCCCGGAGCCTTCGCCGGGCGGTGCAGCGATTCTTGGACCGCGCGGATGCCCATTCTGTTCATGCCGCCGAAGAACTGCTTGCAGAGTTGCAGGATCACGACGACTACGGGTTGGTGGAATGGTATTTCCGCCGGGATGGAGGGGACGATCCGCCGTTTTCGATCCTTCGGGCGAGCCATCCGGAGGTTTGGGGGCGAATCGCTAAGGAGCTTAGCACACACTCGTGACGAGTCGCAGGGCGACGCATGACCGCTTCACGCCAAGAAAGAGACCTCCTCGGGGTCCGCGACGTTCCGGCCGATGCCCTTTGGGGCGTTCACACGCTGCGGGCTGTGGAGAATTTCCCGCTGGCCGGGCGGCCGGTGCATCGGGAGTTGGTCCACGCCTACGGGGCGGTGAAGCTGGCCGCGGCCCGGACCAACCATGAGATGGGCCGATGGGACCCGGCGACCATGGCCGCCCTCGAAGCCGCCTGCGAGCAGATGATGGCCGGCCAACTCGACGGGCACATCGTGGTCGATGCCTTGCAGGGCGGGGCCGGCACGTCGACGAACATGAACGTCAACGAAGTCCTGGCCAACCGCGCCCTTCAGATCCTCGGGCGACCGCTGGGTGACTACGCCACCCTGAGCCCGCTGGACGATATCAATCTCCACCAATCGACCAACGACACGTATCCGACCGCCCTGCGCGTGGCGGCGATCCGGGGCTTGCGGCGGCTGGAGGCGGCGCTGGTGGCCCTCGTGGAGGCGTTCCAGGAAAAGGAGAAGAAGTTTGCCCACGTGGTCAAGATCGGGCGGACCGAACTCCAGGACGCCGTGCTCACGACCCTGGGCCGGGAGATGGGGGCCTATGCCGAGGCGTTCTCGCGCGACCGATGGCGGGTCACGAAGTGCGAGGAGCGGCTCCGCGTGGTGAACCTCGGCGGCACGGCGATCGGCACCGGGCTGGGCGCCCCGCGACAATATATCTTCCGCGTGGTCGAACACCTGCGGACCGTCACCGGCCTCGGGCTGGCTCGGGCCGAAAACCTCGTCGAGGCCACGCAGAACGCCGACGCCCTGGTCGAGGTGAGCGGCATCGTCCGCACCGTGGCCTCGAATCTGCTGAAGGTGGCCAACGACGTGCGGTGGCTCGGTTCCGGGCCCGACGCCGGCCTGGGCGAACTCCACCTTCCCGCGCGCCAGGCCGGCTCCTCGATCATGCCCGGCAAGGTGAACCCCGTCATTCCCGAGGCGGTCTGCCAGGCGGCCATTGCGGCCATGGGCCACGACCAGATTGTCGTGCAGGCCGCCAGCGCCGGCAATCTCGAACTGAGCCAGTTCCTGCCCCTGGTGGCCGACAGCCTGCTGACCATGCTCGATCTCCTGGCAGCGGCCTGCGACCTCTTCGCGCGGCTCTGCGTCGCGGGCCTGGAGGCCCATGAAGTGCAGTGCCGCTGGCACGTGGAAGGGGCGACCGCCGCGGCCACCGCCCTGATCGATGCGATCGGCTACAGCCGGGCCTCAAAGCTCACCACCGACGCCCTCGCCCAAGGCAAGACGCTCCGCGAATTGGCCATCGAGCAGGGCGTAATGACCGCGGGCGAGTTCGACGCCTTGGTTTCGCCGGAGAAAGTGACGCGGCTGGGTTCCGTGGAATGAGGGGATATCAAATATCGAATTGCCAATATCAAATTTGCATTTTCTGAGAAGACAGCCGTAGGCTGTCTGGGGTTTCGGAATTGATCTTGCAATGA
>CAYSGY010000337.1:0-6437 GCA_964430315.1 uncultured Planctomycetaceae bacterium | reverse complement strand
AGTCCAAACCTAACTTCGACAGGGACTCTCACCCTGCTGATTCGATACACTTGCAGGCGCAGTAGGTCCCGCCTGCCGGGCCGGGCCTTGAGCGACGGCAGACACTTCCCCGGGCCCAGGTCCCGCCCGGCAGGCGGGACCTACCATGAGCCCTTCCAGCACGGATTGCCAAGAAGCCGCGAGAATCCCCGTGGGACTGCGCTCCGCTTGTCCCGCCCTACCTTGTGTCGGCGCTCCCGCAACAGAAACGAAGTGGCGTCCGCGCGGTCTGAACGGTATGATCCTCAATGTGGTCGAACCAGAATTCGGCTGTCCCAGACACTCACGCGATCTACACACGCTGCTTGGAGCAACTCGCCGATGCCGTCCCTTCCCGAGCATCCCAACACCCAGAACGGCCCCCCCGCCCACCAACCGTACGTCCCCGACGACGTCGTCTTGAAGGAGTTCACCTGGTCGGCGGTCGTGGTCGGGGCCTTGCTGGGGATTGTGTTCGGGGCGTCGTCGCTCTACCTGGTTCTCAAGGTGGGGATGACCGTCTCGGCCTCGATTCCCGTGGCCGTGCTCTCGATCACGCTGTTCCGCGTCTTTTCGCGGGTGTTCGGGTTTCGCCGGGCCACGATCCTGGAGAACAACATCGTGCAGACGACCGGCTCGGCGGGCGAGTCGATCGCCTTTGGGGTGGGAGTGACGATGCCGGCGGTCATGCTCCTGGGGTTCGAGATGGAGATGACCCGGGTCATGGTCGTGGCCGTGCTGGGCGGCGTGCTGGGCATCCTGATGATGATCCCGCTGCGGAGGGCGTTCATCGTCAAGCAGCACGGCACGTTGAAGTATCCCGAAGGAACCGCCTGCGCCGACGTGCTGATCGTCGGGGAGGAGGGAGGGACCAGTGCGAAGACCGTCTTCACCGGCTTCGGGATCGCCTTCGTCTACCAGTTCCTCATGCAGGGGTTGCGGCTCTGGAAGGAAATCCCCGGCCGGGCCCTCGGATGGCTTAAGGGCGCCGAGTTGTCGCTGGAAGCAAGCCCCATGCTCTTGGGCGTGGGTTACATCATCGGGACGCGGGTCGCCTGCATCATGTTGGGCGGGGCGGTGCTGTCGTACCTGGTCTTCGCCCCGACGATCCGGCTGTTCGGCGACGGGCTCCTCACGCCGCTCTATCCCGGCGTGAAACTGATCCGCGACATGGACGCCGGCGACATCCGGCGTGCCTATCTCCTCTACATCGGCGCCGGAGCCGTGGCCACCGGCGGGATCATCAGTCTCTGCCGGGCCATCCCGCTGATCGTCAGTTCGCTGGCCGCGGGGCTCCGGGACCTGCGAGGCTCGGTGAGCGGCGCCGCGGAAGGCCGCCGTACCGACCGCGACCTGTCGATCCGCTTCGTCGGCATCGGCTCCCTCGTGCTCCTGGGCGTGATCTGGCTCGCCCTCCCGATCGGATCGCCCCTGAGTTGGGTCAGCCTGCTGGGCGCGATCATGGTCGTGCTCTTCGGGTTCTTGTTCGTCACCGTTTCCTCGCGCCTGACGGGCGAGATCGGCTCTTCTTCCAACCCCATCTCCGGAATGACCGTGGCCACGCTCCTGCTGACGTGCCTGATCTTCCTGGTCCTGGGCTGGACCAACGCGGAGCACCGGCTGATCGCCATGACCGTGGCCGCCGTGGTCTGCGTGGCGTCGTCCAACGGCGGCACCACCTCGCAGGACCTCAAGACCGGGTTCCTGGTCGGCGCGACGCCGAGACACCAGCAGTGGGCGATCATCGTGGGGGCGATTTCCTCGGCCCTGGTCATCGGCGGAATCTTGATGCTCTTGAACGACGTGAGCACGATCTACAGCCGGAAGAACCTGCCGCAACCGGCCAGGACGCCGGACGTCGCCAAGCTCACGCTTCGCCAGCAAGCCCCGGGCGACCCGGCCGAGTATTACGTGTGGCACGTCGATCAGGGCGAGGCCGAGGCGCAGAAGATCCCCGCCGGCAAGTACCTGGTCGATGCCCAGGGGCGGATTCGCTACCTGGTGGACCCCGGGATCACCGGCCGGCTCACGCGCCGCGACGACGGCACCGAGGTGCGCAAGTACGGGGCCCCGCAGACCGAGTTGATGGCCATGATCACCCAGGGCATCCTGACGCGAAAACTGCCCTGGACGCTCGTGCTCTTGGGCGTGTTCGTGGCCTTGGTGCTCGAACTGGCCGGCGTGCCCTCGCTCCCGTTTGCGGTGGGCGTGTACCTGCCGTTCTCGACCTCGGCGCCCGTGTTCGTCGGCGGCCTGATGCGGTGGATCGTGGAACGTCTCAGCAAGGCCCCCGCCGCGAAGCAGTCCGAGGCGGCCGCGGAGATGGCCCCCGGCGTGCTCCTCTCCACCGGTTACATCGCCGGAGGCGCCATCGGCGGCGTCTTGATCGCCTTCCTATACTTCAGCGACGAGATTCCGAAGGTCCTGGGCCGCTTCGGGGAATCCCTGGGCAGCAGCGAGATGGACTTGCCGGCCCTGGCCACCTTCGTTGTCCTGTCGCTGGTTCTCTTGGCGGTTGGGATGGGCTGGATCATGAAGTCCCCCCCTGCCGGGAAGAAGGAAGTATCGTAGGAGGCGAGGAGAGTCTGTAGGGTGCTCTGCGAGCACCAAGACCCCGGAGGAGAGAACGGTGCTCGCAGAGCACCCTACTCCACTGTATCAGCGACAATCGAGTGCAAGCGAGCTCACAATGTGCCGCAGGTGTGTCCTTTAGGAGAACAAGACAGGGGATATTGAGACGATGAAGAAACACGCTCCGTGGCTGATCGCGTTCACTCTCGCAACCTTTGCGTCGCATCCCGCTGCGGCCGACGAAGGGATGTGGTTGTTCAACAACCCGCCGAAGAAGATTCTCAAGGAGCGGTACGGCTTCGAGCCGTCGGCTGCGTGGCTGGTGCATTTGCAGCAGTCGTCGGTCCGGTTCAACAGCGGCGGATCGGGGTCGTTCGTCTCGTCGGAAGGGCTGGTGATGACGAATCACCACGTGGGGGCCGACACGCTCCACAAGATCAGCACGGCCGAGCGCGACTACCTGAAGACGGGGTTCTACGCCCGGACCCGCGACCAGGAGGTCCGGGCACCCGACCTGGAACTCAACGTGCTCACGAGCATCGAGGACGTGACCGCCCGGATCAACGCGGCGGTGAAGCCGGGAATGGCGGCGGCCGAGGCGTTCCAGGCCCGGCGGGCCGCGATGAACACCGTCGAGAAGGAGTCGCTCGACAAGACCGGCCTGCGGAGCGACGTGATTACGCTCTACCAGGGCGGCCAGTACCATCTCTACCGTTTCAAGAAGTACACCGACGTGCGCCTGGTGTTCGCGCCGGAGCAGGCGATCGCCTTCTTCGGCGGCGATCCCGACAATTTTGAATATCCCCGCTTCGACCTCGACATCTGCTTCTTCCGCGTCTACGAGGATGGAAAGCCGGCCAGGGTGCCGCACTTCTTGAAGTGGAGTGCGGCCGGGGCGGGCGACGGGGAGTTGGTCTTCGTGTCCGGGCATCCGGGCCGGACCAGCCGGCTCAACACGGTGGCGCACCTGGAGTTCGTGCGCGACGTTCTCTATCCCCGCCTCTTGGATCGGATCTTCCGCCGCGAGGTGCTCCTCTCGACCTTCAGCGAGCGGAACCGCGAGAACGCACGCCGGGCGAGAGACGAGTTGTTCGGTTATGAAAACAGCCGCAAGGCCCGGCTCGGCGGCCTGGCCGGCCTCCAGGACCCGGCGATCATGGGCCGCAAACGGGCGGAGGAACGGGAATTCCGCGAGGCCGTGGACCGCGATCCGAAACTCAGGGCGGCCTGCGGCAGCGCCTGGGACGAGGTCGAGGCGGCACTGCGCGTTTGGAAACCGATCTACACCCCCATGGTGCTGTGGGAGCAGGGCTCCGCGTTCAACAGCGAGTGCTTTTCGATCGCGCGCACGCTGGTCCGGCTGACGGACGAATCCGATAAGCCGAACGCCCAGCGGCTCCGCGAGTACCGCGAATCGAACCTCGAATCCCTCAAGCACGCGCTGTTCTCCGATGCGCCGATCCACGACGACCTGGAGACGCTCAAGCTGGCCGACTCGCTTTCGATGCTCCTGGAGATCGCCGGCACCGACGACCCGCTCGTCAAGCAGGTCCTTGCCGGGAAGTCGCCGAGGGAGCGGGCCGCGGAACTCGTGCGCGGCACGAAGCTCCGCGACGTGGCCGAGCGCAAGCGGCTGGCCGAAGGGGGCTTGAAGGCCGTGCTCGCATCGCAGGACCCGATGATCGCCCTGGCCCGGCTCGTCGATCCCGCGGCCCGGCAGGTCCGCACGACTTACGAGGAGAAGGTCGAAGAACCGCTGCGCCAGGCCTATGCGAAGATCGCCGACGCCCGGTTCGCCCGGCTCGGAACCGCGGTCTATCCCGACGCCACCTTCACGCTGCGCCTGGCATTCGGCACGGTGAAGGGCTACACCGAGTTGGGCCGGGCGGTGCCGCCCTGGACCGTGATCGACGGCACGTACCGCCGCGCGGCCGAGCACGAGAACGCGGCCCCCTTCAACCTGCCCAAGAGTTGGCTCGAACGCAAGGAGAAGCTCGACCTGGCAACTCCGATGAACTTCGTCTGCACGGCCGACATCATCGGCGGCAACTCGGGGAGCCCGGTGGTCAACCGCAACGCCGAGCTGGTGGGGATCATCTTCGACGGCAACCTCCAATCGCTCGTGCTGGACTACATCTACACGGACCAGCAGGCCCGGGCCGTCTCCGTCCACTCCGCCGCGATCGTCGAGGCCCTGCGCAAGATCTACGACGCCGGCCAACTGGCCGACGAACTCGGCCATGGACGCCCGTAGGGTGGTAGCCGTAGGGTGGGACAAGCTCTAGCGCAGTCCCACCAAGAAATCGCGTGAATTCCGGTGGGACTGCGCGAGAGCTTGTCCCACCCTACGTCGTGTATGCGATCCCGCGGCAGAAATGAGGAACGGCTTGCGTCTCCGCGTAGCATGGCCTATTCTGAGTCGTATTCTGACGTGCGGCGGATTGGGGGTGAGGGCTGCCGGGTGCATCCATTGGGTCGGAGGGTACGAGCATGAACTGGGTCATGAAGGCGTGGTTGGGGTTGGCGTTGGTGGCGATCGCGGGAGTGGTTTCGGCGGCGGCCGCGGAGAAGGAAGGCTCTTGGAAGAACCTCTGGGACGGAAAGACGCTCACCGGCTGGCATAAGATCGGCGTGGGTGAGTGGACCATCGAGGAGGGAGCGCTCGTCGGCCGGAAGAAGAAGGAGGACCCCAACTTCGGCCATCTTGTGACCGACGCCCAGTTCAAGGACTTCGTCGTGCGGCTCAAGTTCAAGGCCCTCCAGGGCAACAGCGGATTCTACTTCCGCATCGAGGAGAAGGGCGGGAGCGGCGTGTCGGGCTTCCAGGCGGAAATCGATCCCAACGGAAACACCGGCGGGCTCTATGAGACCAACGGCCGCGCCTGGGTCGCCCAGCCCAAGCCGGAGGTCGTGCGCAAGGCGTTCAAGCCGAATGCGTGGAACGACATGGTTGTTTCGGCCAAGGCCGGCGACATCACCGTGACCGTCAACGGCGTCACCACCGCGGAGTTGAAGAACGACCCGGGCAAGTGGACGCAGGGGCGCATCGCCCTTCAACTCCACGGCGGCAACGACATGCTCGTGATGTTCAAGGACCTTCAGCTCCAGGAACTGAAGTAGCGTGCAAGGTGGGACTGCGCTAGAGCTTGTCCCACCCTACCTGCTGGCGATCAGGCGGCGAAAGGCCTCCGGGGAGAGTTCTTCGAGCGAGCCGACCACGAGGTCGGCCGCGGCGAGAATTGCTCGGCTCCGGCCCGTGCTGACCAGCCCGACGCTCGCCATCCCCGCCGCCTTGGCCGCGGCGACTCCGAGCGGGGCGTCTTCCACCACGACGCAGCGGCCCGGCGCGACGCCGAGCCGCACGGCTGCCAGCAGGAAGACCTGCGGGTCGGGCTTGCCCCGGGTGACGTCCATGCCGTGGACCACGGACCCGAAGAGCGATCGCTTCCCCAACCGGTCGAGCACGAGATCCACGTTTTCCGGCGGACCGGACGAACCGACCGCCAACGCGAACCCCGCCGCGTGGAGCGATTCCAGGAGGGCCTCCACGCCGGGCATCGGCGGGAAGTCCGCGGCCAGGATGTCGCGGAAGGCAGCCTCCTTCTCGGCGTCGAGCCGGGCGATGTCCGCCTCGCTGGAGACACTCTCAGGCCATAGTGAGGCGATGATCTCCCGGCTGGTCCGCCCAAAGCCTGCCTCGAACTCCTCCTGGCTCATACTCCGGCCGGCAGAAGCCGCCACCACTTGCCAACTCTGACGATGCGCCTGGTAGCTGTCGACCAGCACGCCATCCATGTCGAAGATAACCGCTTCTTGCGCGTTCATAGGGTTCGGGGTTCGGGGTTCGG
>CAYSGY010000336.1:0-6524 GCA_964430315.1 uncultured Planctomycetaceae bacterium | reverse complement strand
AATTCCACGTCGACCATCTTGCCGGTGGGACTCTACATCTTCTCCGGGCCCGGGACCAACGCCGCGAAGCCCCACCAGCCGGCCTTGGGCATGGTGTAGCAGAAGACCCCGTGGGCGTCGGCCTTGAGGACCTGGGTGATGAAGGCGTCGTTGGGCGTCTTCACCCGCCGGCCCTCGTTGAGATACTCGACCTCGACGTGAGCAAACGGCACGGGCTTCCCAAGGTGCTTCACCACGCCGCGGAACGTGTTGCCCGTCCACAGGCCGTAGGGACGCACCAGCGGCTCGATCTCCACTGGAAACCCGACCATCGCGTCCCAGCCCTTCTCCGCGCCGAGGAAATCGACCACGACCTTGGTGTAGTGGACGATCATCGTCTCTTCGCCGGCCTCCCAGTAGGGAGCGGGCTGGACGAAGAAGACGTAGTCGCCCGGCCGGTCCAGCCGGACCGTGGCGTCGTAGGCCGTCTTGCCGTCGACTCTCTTGGGCCGCAACTGGTCGAGGAGATCGCGTTGCTTGCCGTCGGCCAGCACGCCGAACCGCTCGGGCCGGGCCATCTCCATCACCGGCCCCTGCTCCATCGGGTGCGTGAACAGGATCTCCAGATTCACGCTCCGCTCCTTCGCGCCGATCACGTCGCCCGACGGCCGAATCACCAGGAAATGCCCCTCCGCGCGCCGTGCGGCCGGAGCCAGGCAGACAAACGCGATCAGCATCGGCGGGAGGAGGGTTCTCATCGGGCTTCTCGGGGGAGATGCGGGCGGGCACCGTATTACGATCAATCGCATTGTATTACGAACGGAACCCGTTGTCGAGGAAACCCGCGCCGGGCGCCGGGGTAGTGGTGCAGTTTCGGCCGGGAAGGCGAGAAGCAGAGGGGAATCCGCTGGACCACCCCTCGCGTGAGGTGCACCCTCTAGATTCTCGACTGCCCCCCCGGGTATCCTACCGCCTGGGAATGAACACGGGAGGGCGACGGGATGGGCAAGACTTATGACCAAGGCAAAGAGGAAGTCGCGACGTTGTGCCGGTACTTCGCGACCAATCGCCAGGCGTTTCTCGCTCCCGGCGTCAAGGAGGCCCACGTCCGCCAGACCCTCATCGACCCTTTCTTTGAATCCCTGGGATGGGACGTGCGGAATGCCGCAATGGCCGCCCCCCAATACCGGGAGGTCATTCCTGAGGATAGCCTCGATGTGGAAGGGCAACAGAAGGCCCCGGACTACACGTTTCGCGTCGGAACGCTGCCGAAGTTCTACGCCGAAGCCAAGAAGTGCGGCGTCAACCTCGGCGCGGACCCCGGGCCGGCCTTCCAGCTTCGGCGCTACGGCTGGAGCGCCAAGGTTCCGCTGTCGATTCTGACCGACTTCGAGGAGTTGGGCGTCTACGATTGTACCCTCCGGCCCCGCCCCGTCGACAAGGCGAGCCACGCCCGGATTCAGTACTTCCGCTTTGACGAGTACCCCGACCGCTGGCGAGAACTGTGGGACGTGTTTTCGCGTGAAGCCGTCTGGTCCGGGGCGTATGACCAGTACGCAGCCTCCAAGCGGAAGCGCGGCACGTCGGAAGTGGACGTGGAGTTTCTGAGGGAAATCGAAGGCTGGCGGGACTCGCTTGCCCGGCACATCGCCGTGCGGAACAAGGGCCTTTCTTCGGACGACCTGAATGCGGCCGTGCAATCGACGATTGATCGAGTGGTCTTCCTTCGCATGGCGGAAGACCGGGGGCTTGAACCCTACGAGCAGCTTCTGAAGCTGTGCGACCGAGACGACATTTACCCCCGTTTCATGCGCGACCTGTGCCGCCGGGCCGACGAAAAGTACAACTCCGGCCTCTTCCATTTCCAGAAGGAGAGCGACGTATCGGAAGACCCCGATCGGATCACGCCGAAGCTGGCGGTCGACGACAAGGTCTTCAAGCCGATCCTGCAAAGCCTCTACTTCGCCCACGGGTCGCCCTATCACTTCGGCGTCCTGCCCGTTGAAATCCTGGGAACCGTCTACGAGCGGTTCTTGGGCAAGGTGATCCGGCTGACGGCGGGCCACCAGGCCAAGGTGGAGGAGAAGCCCGAGGTCCGCAAGGCGGGCGGCGTGTATTACACGCCGGCCTATATCGTCGATTACATCGTCAAGCACACCGTCGGCCGGCAGATTGAGGGCAAGAGCCCTGCCCAACTGGCCGGCGGCAAGGGCAAGCCGCCGCTGCGCATCCTGGACATGGCGTGCGGCAGCGGGTCCTTCCTGTTGGGCGCTTACCAGTACCTGCTCGACCACTGCCTGAAATGGTACACCGAACACAAGCCCGAATCGTTCAAGGAGGCCGTCTACAAAGTCCCCCACAACGGGCATTGGCGACTCACGATCGGCGAGAAGAAGCGTATCTTGACAACCCACCTTTTCGGCGTGGACATCGACGCCCAGGCCGTGGAAGTGACCAAGCTGTCGTTGCTGTTGAAGGTCTTGGAGGGCGAAACCGACCAGAGTTTGAGCCGGCAACAGCGGCTCTTTCACGACCGGGCGCTGCCGAACCTGGCCGACAACATCAAGTGCGGCAACTCGCTGATCGGCCCCGACTACTTCACGGGCAAGTTGATCCCCGACCCCGAGGAAATGAAACGGGTCAACCCGTTCGACTGGAAGCAAGGCTTCCCCGACGCGATGAAGGCCGGGGGCTTCGATTGCATCATCGGCAACCCGCCGTATGTCCGCATACAGACAATGAAGGAATGGGCACCCTTGGAAGTCGAAGTCTACAAGGAAGTGTTTCGCGCCGGCAGAACGGGAAACTACGATCTCTACGTTATCTTTGTGGAACAGGGTTTGGGGCTTCTGAATGCACGGGGGCGGCTGGGCTTCATCTGCCCGCACAAGTTCTTCAACTCACGCTACGGCGAGCCGTTGCGGGCGATCATCGCGAAGGGAAAGCATCTTGCGCATGTCGTGCATTTCGGGGCCCAACAGGTTTTCGACGGGGCGACAACCTACACCTGCCTCTTGTTTCTGGACAAGTCGCCCGTGTCGGAGAGCCGATTCGCCAAGGTTGACGACCTGAGCGCATGGCGCTCGGCCGGAACCGCGGCCGATGGCTTGGTGAAGGCTGGCACGGTCACGTCCGGGGAATGGAACTTCGCTGTGGGGCGAGGAGCCGCGCTCTTTGCGAAGCTGTCGGCAATGCCTCACAAACTCGGTGACGTGGCCGATGTCTTTGTGGGCCTTCAGACAAGCGCGGACGACGTCTACATCATGGATTTCGTCGCTGAGACACACCGAACCTATCGCCTGAGATCGAAGGCGCTTGCCCGAGAATGGACTCTTGAGAAGGACCTTGTCTACCCCCTTGTGAGCGGAACGGACGTTAGCCGATACGGCCATCTGGCCAACCGCCAGTACATCGTATTCCCCTACGCCGTCGAGAATGAGCGGGCCTCGCTCATTGACTTCGAGACGATTCAACGCGACTTGCCCAAGACGGCGGCCTACCTTCTTGAAAACAAGAAGCGGCTGGAAGGTCGGGAAAAGGGCCGGATGAAAGGGCCGGTCTGGTACGGGTACATCTACCTGAAGAACATGGCCCGCCAGTCACTGGTCAAACTTTGCGTGCCCAGACTGGTCGGACAGCTTCACGCCGCCTATGACCACGACGGAAGCCATTTCCTGGACAACGTGGATGTCGGCGGCGTGACACTGAAGGCAGCGTATGCCCCACAAGGTCTTGAGTATCTTCTGGCGCTGCTCAATTGCCGGCTGATGCGATGGTACTTTCCGCAAGTTAGTGCGCCCTTCCGGGGCGGCTGGAGGTCCGCGAATCGGCAATTCCTGTCTTTGCTTCCCGTTTGCGTCATCGACTTCAAGAACGCAAAGGAAACGGCTATTCACCATCAAGTTGTCGGTTTGGCTGATTCCATGCAGACCTTGCATAAACAGCTTGCCGCTGCGAAGTCGGTCGCGCAGAAGACCGTTATCCAGCGTCAGATTGACGCGACGGACGCGGAGATTGACCGGCTGGTGTACGACCTGTACGGCCTGACCGCGGAGGAAATCGCGATTGTCGAGGAGGCGACGAAGTGACCGCGGGCATTCATGCCGCCATCGCACAGTGCCAGCTCGACGTGGGACGTGGAGCGGGCGGGTCAAAGAACGGACATGTTGGGCTGGAGAGCATTTGCCCAGTCGGTTCCGATGAGGGTCCCTCGGGTGAACCGCGAAGCGGTTCCATGACATCGCCCAGGGTAGCCGCTGCGCCGGGAGCCCCTTGACACCGTCGGCGCTTTCAGGGAAGACGCCCTTTCGCGGGCGGCTTGTCCTGGTTCCACCAGATTTCAGCCCAGTGCGTCGCCGGGACGGCGTTGCCCGTGTGGACGCCTGCGACGAAGTCGAGGGCACCGTCGCCGTTGAAATCACCCGACGCGATCGCCGCGTGATAAGGGAAGCCCGTCTCCAGCGTATGACGGACGAATTGCCCCGGCGAGGTCTGCTTCAGCAACACGATCGAGGGGAGGTCCGCGGGCTTGAGCGTGTCGGGACTGAACTGGTCGGGGACCCATGCGGTGACCACCAAGTCCGGGCTGCCGTTGCCCTCGAAGTCGCCGATGGCGGCACGGCACGCTCCCGGCATGTCGGTGAGCCGATGGTACGCAAACCGCAAGTCGCCGAGGTTTTCGAGCCACTGAACGCCGTGCCAGGGGCTGAGGTACTTGTTGTCGAAGGCGTCGCCGTTGGTGTAGAAGATGTCGAGCCGGCCGTCGCCGTTCAGGTCCACCAGCTCGATGCCGCTGGAGCCGAAGGAGAGATCCGGCCCGCTCCAAAGCGTGCGGCGGCGGAAATCCCCGTTTCCTTGATTGAGGAACAGATCGACGCACTCGTACTCCTGGCTCACCAGGGCGAGGAAGTCGGGGCGGCCGTCCCGATCGAAGTCGTGTACCGGGACGTGGATCGTGCCCGGCCGGGGATCGATCGGCTTCGGCTCGAATCGCGGCGTCTGACCCCGCGGGGCGACGTTGCGCAACAGGAGGATCTTGCCCGTCGTATGATTGCCGAATACGGCGACGAGGAGATCAAGCCGGCCGTCGCCGTCGAAGTCCGCAACGCGGACGTCGGCCACGCGTCCGAGCCCGCGGGCAAGGACGATCTTCTCAAAGGTCTCCTTCCCCTTGTCCCGCCGCAGCCAGACGACCTGCCCCCGATCGTGGTCGCTCGCCGAGAAGCTGCCCAGATCCGAAACGAGCAGATCGATCGCGCCGTCGCCGTCGAGGTCGCAGGGCTCGATGCGGCAAGGGTTCTCCAACCGCGCCAGGAGCCGGGGCTTGCGGTCCCCACGGCGCAGGTCCAGGCTCACGATGTCGCCCGTCCGCATATCGCTCGCCAGCAGAACCGGGGGGGCGTCGGCTTCCAGGCGGGTCCAGCAGAGATGACTGATCGCGGCCGAGAATTTGGCGTCCGGCTCCAGCGTCAGCCGCTCCCGCTTGAAGGCGACGGGCAACGGGCTGGTGGATTCCACCGGCTGCGGGTAGACCAGCCGCTCCGGGGCGCGCGAGCGGAAATACGCCGTCGTGACGTGAATCGGAGGCGGCTTGAGATCGGTGCGTTCCGACTTGGCGTAGAACTCGTATCCTCTTCGCACTTCGTCGTGCCAGGCGTCGCGATGGAAGCTCTCCGGACGCGGCACGGCGTGGCAGTCGCCGCAGAACGCCCGGACGCTCGCTTCCGACTCGGCATCGACCGCCGGCATGGCCGGACGTTCCTGAAGGAGACGCTCGTACCGGTCGCGAGCCGCATTGCCCCGCGATATCTGGCGAAACGCCAGCACGGCCGCTCCGCACGCCACCAGCGAGCCGATTCCGAGGAGGATCGCTCGGCGAAGGGAAAGCCTTTCGGGAAATGTCATGGAGTGCCTCGCATCCAGCCGCCTTCCCGCGTGGATCGCTCGTAGTTCGTAAGCATCCGCAGCGGCCTCTGTTCGAGGGAGCGGACGTACTCGACCAGGTCGAGAATCGCCTCTTGGGGCAGATTGGCGGCGGCCGGGTGCGCGCTGCCCGGCATTCCGGCGACGATGCGAAGCCCGATCGATCGGGGATCCCGGCCGCCCTTGAATGGCTCGTGCACCAGGTCGCGTGCCCGATTCGGCTCCCCCTGGTCGTCGTACAACCGCTGCTCCGAGGTCCCCGTGCCGTCGCTGCCGTGGCACTTCACGCAGCCGAGGGTCACGAATTCTGCCTTGCCCCTCGCGGCGGCCCGGTCGGGAACGAGCCAGTCCGGCGGAAGGCGCACCGGCTCGCCCGGGGTCGTGCAACGCTCCGCGGCCTGGCGCAGTTCCGTTTCATCGACTTCCTCGCCTTCCTGCCGCAGCGACGTACGGATCTCCTCGCCGACCCCCTCGCGCCGCAATCGCACGACGTCGCGTGCCAGGAGCGTGCGGTCGGTTTCCGTCAGCTTCTCGAACGAGGGCATCGACGTGCCGGGCATTCCCAGGGCCAGGACGCTCTCCAGGTCCGCGAGCGTCGGGACGCCGTTGACGGTGCTCACGAG
>CAYSGY010000335.1:0-6588 GCA_964430315.1 uncultured Planctomycetaceae bacterium | reverse complement strand
TCGTCTTTTCATGGACGTGCGTCGGGGCGAGCGAAACGCCGTCGCCGGCCGGCGTTCCAGCAGCCAAAGCGCCGGGGACCTTTGGGGAAGCGGTCGAAGCGGCTCGGCGCAGCGGTGGGCCGGAGGTCTTCCGGCAGGCCATCGCGGACCTGCCGGAGGGAAAATGCCTGCCGCCGATCTCGTTTCGGCTGGGAGACCAGACGCAGGCCGGGATGCTGGCGCGTGCCCAACGCACCCAGGCGACCCGGCCCGGCCCTGCCGGAAGCGTCCGCGACATCACGTACCTGGACCCGGCGACCGGGCTCTTCTGCCGGATCGAGATGACCGAGTACCGCGACTTCCCGGCGGTCGAATGGGTGGCCCACTTCACGAACACCGGAACGAAGGCCCTGCCGGTCCTCACCGACGTGGCCGCGCTGGACTTCACCTGGCGTTGCGAGGGCGACGCCTTTCTCTTCCGCGCGCCCGGGGCGGCCGAAACGCCCTATGATTTCCAGTTCCAGCGCGAGCCCCTGCAAACGATCCGCGCCAAGCGTGCCAACCTGACGATGCGCGCGGGCAACGAAGGGCGGCCGTCGGTCGACTGGCTGCCCTTCTTCAACCTGCAAAGCAGCAGCGGCGAGGGATTGATCGTGGCGATCGGCTGGACCGGTCAGTGGTACGCGGAGATCCACCGCGACGGCCCGACGGCCCATCTCCGGGCCGGCATGGAGGGCCTGCGCCTGACGCTTCGGCCCGGCGAGTCGATCCGCAGCCCGCGCATCCTGCTGCTTTCCTGGCGAGGCCAGCCGATCGACGGCCAGAACCAGCTTCGCCGCCTGCTGCTCCGGCATCACACGCCGCAAATTGCCGGCCGGCCGGTGGAGATCCCCTCGTGCTACGGCGCCTGGGGCGGCTCCCCGACGCCGGTCCATCTCCGGCAGATTGAGTTGATCCGGGAAAAGAAGCTGCCCTACGACTGCTACTGGATCGACGCCGGCTGGTACGGCACCTCGGAGAAGCCCTGCCCGAACGTTTTTGAGGGCGAATGGGGAAAGACCGGCAACTGGTGCGTCAACCGCAACTACCATCCCGGCGGCCTCAAGCCCGTGAGCGACAAGGCCCACGCGGCCGGGATGCAGTTTCTGCTCTGGGTCGAGCCCGAGCGGGCCCGGCACGGCGCCCCGGTGACCGTGGAGCACCCGGAGTGGTTTCTCCAGCGGCGTCCCGGACAACCGCGGCAAACGGGCGAGGATCTGGTCCTGAACCTGGGCGATCCCGGGGCGAGGGCCTGGGCTGTGGAGACGATCTCCAAGTTAGTGACCGAAAACGGCCTGGACTGGTACCGCCAGGATTTCAATACCTGGCCGCTGGCATTCTGGGGCCCGGCCGACGCCCCGGACCGCCAGGGCCTGACGGAAATCCGCTACGTCGAAGGGCTCTACGCATTCTGGGACGAGTTGCTGCGGCGTCATCCCGGCCTGCGCATCGACAACTGTTCCAGCGGCGGCCGGCGTCTCGACATCGAGATGCTCCGCCGCAGCGTCCCCCTCTGGCGCAACGACTACAATTGCTTCCCGCACATCGACCCGGAAGCGGTGCAGGTCCACGGCTTCGGCCTGACGTCCTGGCTGCCGCTGCATGCCGCGAGTCCGTTTAACAACGCCCCCGGCGACACGTACCGCTTCCGCAGTGTGATCGGACCCGGCGTGGTCTTCGGAATGGACGAGGGCGGCAACGTGAAGTACGACGAGCGGACCTACCCGTGGGAATGGCACCGAAAGATGCTCGCCGAGGTGCGGCGGGCCAAGCCCTTCTGGTACGGCGACATGGTCCCGCTGACCACATGCAGCGCGGCCCCCGACGCCTGGCTTGCACTCCAGTTGCACCGTCCGGACCAGAATGCCGGGGTGATCCTCGCCTTCCGCCGGGCCGCCAGTCCCATGACGGCGGCGGAGTTTCGATTGGGCGGCATGCTTCCCACCGTGGATTACGTCTTCGAGGACGCCGACAGCGGCGCGACCTGGACCGTGCCCGGCAAGTCGCTTGCGGACAAGGGTCTCCCCTTCACCATGCCGGAACGGCGGAGCAGCCGGCTGGTCTTCTACACCGCGGCGACAAAGCCGGGCCAGAAGGACTGAGCCATCTGGAGTTCCGACGAGTGTAACAAGGGGAAAGAGGAAAAATGGAAAAGTGGGAAAGAGAACGAGTGCTCCTCGATGTCATCGTCTGCGAAAGACCGGTTTATCTTCGTCTTTCCCCCTTTTCCCTTTTTCCGGTTTTCCTTTTCTTGCACGCGTTTCATTCCGGTGAACAGTCACAACCCTTCGGAGGTGAGCGGTGAGCACGGTACTCCTTCTCCTGGCAGCGATGGGCCTTCCGGACGCCGCGGCAGAGGAGTCGGGGCGTCCGGCGCCCGGCCCGATCCTGGAGGCGGTGCTGCGGGGTCCGCTGGCCGGTTGCGAAGAGATCGTCTTCGCCCAACGGGTCTCGGGCCGCGATCACTGGTACGGCAATTTTGGCCACTACTGCGAAAACGATTCGCCGTACAGCAATGCGGCCCTCCTCAAAGAAGGCGACCTGCGGTACGCCTTTGCCCACGGCGGGCGACTGTGCCGGCTGAACCTGCGCACGGGCAAGCTCCGGGTTCTGCTGGACGACCCCGAGGGCGGCGTCCGCGACCCGGACGTCCACTACGACGGCCGGAAGATCCTCTTCTCTTATCGACGCTCGGGCACGACGACCTTCCACCTCTACGAGATCGACTGCGACGGCAAGACCCTCCGGCAGCTCACCGACGGGCCGGATAACGACATCGAACCCATCTACACGCCCGACGGAGGCATCGTCTTCTGCTCCAGCCGGTGCCATCGTTTCGTGCCGTGCTGGCGGACCCAGGTGGCGACGCTCTATCGCTGCGACGCCGACGGGCGGAACGTCCGCATGCTCTCGAACAACGCCGAGCAGGAGAACACTCCGTGGATGCTCTCCGACGGGCGGATCCTCTACATGCGATGGGAATACGTCGACCGGCACATGATGCTCTACCACCACCTGTGGACGATCAATCCCGACGGCTCGCAGGTGATGGTTTACTTCGGCAACCAGGTTCCGGGCGGCGTGATGATCGACGCGAAGCCGATTCCCGGGACCGGCAAGGTGGTCGCCTCGTTCTCGCCGGGCCACGGCATGGCGGAGCATGCGGGAATCATCACGATCGTCGATCCTCGCCGCGGGCCGGACGACATGTCGATGGCCCGCAAAATCAGCCCCCGCTACTTCCGCGACCCCTACCCGCTCTCGAGCGACTACTTCCTGGTGGCCGATAAGACGGGCCTGCACGTGCTCACCGCAGACGGCCGGACCGAGACCATCTTCCGTCCGGAACAGCCCGGCGGGCGATGGGATTGCCATGAGCCGCGGCCCCTGCGAGGGAGGGTGCGGGAGCCGGTCCTCCCGTCGCGGTTCGTGCCGCAGGAGCCGACGGGCCGCCTGGTGCTCTCCGACGTCTACACGGGCCGGAACATGGACGGGGTGCGGCGCGGCGAGATCAAGAAGCTGCTCGTCCTGGAGCAACTCCCGCGTCCCGCCTGTTTCTCGAACGGCCAGGAGCCGCTCTCGGCCGGCGGCACGTTTATGCTCGAACGCGTCCTGGGGACCGTGCCGGTCGAGCCCGACGGCTCGGCCTACCTGGAGGTGCCCGCCCTGCGGTCCCTGTTCTTCGTCGCGCTGGACGAGCACGACCTGTCCGTCAAGCGGATGCAGAGCTTCGTGACCGTGCAGGCCGGGGAAACGACCTCGTGCGTCGGCTGCCACGAGCAGCGCGTCCGCGCCCCGCACTCCCGATCGTCGCCCGCGCTGGCCGCCGTGCGACGGGAGCCCAGCCGGATCGTCCCCTACGACAACGTGCCCGACGTGCTCGATTTCCCCCGTGACATCCAGCCCGTGCTCGACCGCCACTGCGTGCGTTGCCACAACCCGGATCGGCGGGACGGCCAGGTCGATCTGTCGGGCGACCGGACGCCCTACTTCTCGACGGCCTATTGGACGATGTTCAGTCACAGCCTGGTCGTCGACGGGCGCAACAGCGACGGCAACCGTCCGCCCCGCACGATCGGCAGCTCGGCAAGCCGCTTGATGACGCTGATCGACGGCAGCCACTACGAGGCCAGGCTCTCGGACCGCGAGCGGCTGCTGGTGCGGCTCTGGATCGAATCGGGCGCCGCCTACCCGGGAACCTACGGCGCCCTGGGCAGCGGCATGTACCCGGTCCAGTATCCCGAGGCGACGATGCGGCGGCGCTGCGGCCCGTGCCACCAGGCGACCAAGCCGTCGTACCGCAACGTGAAGAAGGGGGCCTTCTACTTCCAGTTCGGCACTCGCGAACCTCCGCAGCCGCTGCTCACGGACCTCTACGACATCATCCTGATCCGGCACCTGGCCTACTTCCGGTTGGGAGAGGCCCCGCTCTACCAGGCGTTGTGCAACCTCGATCGGCCCGCGAAGTCGCTGCTGCTCCGTGCCCCACTCTCGCGCGAGGCCGGCGGACTGGAGCTTTGCGGCCGGGCGGTGTTCGGCGACCGCGCCGATCCGGACTATCAGGAAATGGCGGCCGCCATCGAGGATGCCTCGAAACGGCTCGCCGAACAGAAGCGGTTCGACATGCCGGGCTTCCGGCCCAACCGGTTCTATATCCGCGAGCTTCAGTATTTCGGCGTCCTGCCGAGGGACTTGCCCGATGCCGTGCCCGTCGATTCCTATCGGGCCGACCGCGCGTACTGGGCGACCTTCGAGCCGGGGACGCCGTGAGCAAGACCTCCATCAAAAGGCGACGACCATGCACTCGATCCTGCTGGCACTGGCGATCCTCGGACAGGCCCCGGAGGGAGATCTCACGATCAAGACCGGGGATCTCGTGGCGACCATGAGTTCGAAGGCCGCGTGGACGATCACGAGCATCACCGACGGCGACGACAGGCTCGTTCTTCCGATGGGCGGGCAGGGAGCCGTGCTGTCGATCCGGGGCGACTGGATCGGCTCGGCGATGAAGGAAGGCAGCGAGCCGGTCGCCTCCCTCACGGCGACCGCCGACAACCAACCCGTGACGCTCGCACTGCCCCAGACGATCTCGGGCGAGAAGCTGACCGTCGCGAAGGCCTCGACGCTCGGCCCGTTCAAGCACACCGCGGAGACGACTTTCCAGAAAGACACCTTGGTCCAGCACCACTCCTTCGAAGCGACCGACGATGGGAGCGTAGACCACCTGTACGCCTTCCTCTACTCGATGTGGCCGCAGGCGAAACACTGGCTCGCCCAGCCGCTGACCGGGGAGTTGCTGCGTGGTGAATTTGCCGCCGACAAGGGCACGAAGCCCAACCGCCCGATGCGCTGGCTGGCGCAGTACGACCCGGCGCTCCAGAAGGGCGTCGTGGCCTGCTTCCGCGAGCCGCTGGCCGGCAAGGGGGCCTACCACGGCTTCTGGGATACGGAAGGCTACCATAAGTTGATCGCCCGGCCGGCTTGCGGCGTCCTCGTGAAGGGCGACAAATTCGACCTGACCATGGCGATGCGGTTTTTCCGTGCAGCTCCGGCAGATTGGGAGAAGAGGGCGCAGGCGGTGGCCGGAGAGTTGCAGCAGCAGGTGCCGCCGACGGCCGAACCGGTGGGCGGGCAGGCGCCGGCCGCGAAGCTCTACGGCCAGGACGTGCCGGAAGAGGGCATCCTCATCCTGAAAACGGCCAAGTACTCCGTCCCCGTCTGTGCCGAGCAGGCGTGGACGATCCGGAAGATCGACTACGACGGCAAGACCGTCGCCCACGAGCATGGGTTCTACGGCACGGTCCTGGTTCCCCAAGGGGGAGCGTGGTGGGGTACGGGCCACACCGAAGGCGGCCGGGAGATCGTTCACGCGATCAGGCTCACCGCCGACGACAAGGAGCAGGCGGTCAACGTCGGGGAGACCGTCGCCGGGCGCAAACTCGTCCTCGTGAAGGACTCGACCATCTGGAAGTTCAAGTGCAGGGCGGAACTGACCGTGACCGACACGCATCTCGCCCAGCGCACGCAGCTTGAGGCGACGGAAGACGTGGACCTCAAGCTCCTCTACTACTTCATGCACTGTTTCGTCCCGACGACCACCCGGTGGATCGCCGAACTGCCGGACGGCGACCTCGTCGAAGGCACGCTCGCCGGCGACGGCGGCTTTGAAGTGAACAAGGACACCCGCTGGGTCGCCCAGTTCGAGCCGGCGAGGACGCTGGGCTTCCTCTGCTACTCGCCCAAGGTCATCAGCGGACCGGGAAGCGCAAGCAGGATCTGGGACCTTGCCCGCTACCACAAGTTCTACTATCAGGCCAATGCCCAGCGATCGTTCAAGCGGGGCGAGACGCTCGACTACCAGGTCCTCGTGCAGGTCGTGCCGCAGGAGACCGGCGACTGGTCGGCCACCAAGGCGGCGGCCGAGGATCTCAAGAGGGCATTTCCACCGCTGCCGTAGTCCGTCGCGTTCTTCGAGCGGCAGGGAACTGTAGTGCTTCAGGCCAAGTGGCACAGGGGCCAAGGCAGGTGACGGCCTCCTCCAAACCCGTTACTCTGAGAACGCTCGCAGAC
>CAYSGY010000334.1:4607-6589 GCA_964430315.1 uncultured Planctomycetaceae bacterium | reverse complement strand
TTCCCTCCGGAGATCATTCCGCCCACCTTCCGCTGGGAGGACCGTGAGACCGGGTCCGACGCCTGGGGCCTCGGGATTGCGTTCCAGGACGATGGGGAGGGCATGAGTGTCACGTGTTCGGACATGGAGTGGACGCCTTCCGACGAGGAGTGGGAAGCCGTCAAGCGACGCTCCCGGGAGCGTCCGGCCCTCGTGACGGTCCTCGGTGTTCATCGGGAGTCTCCCAACAAGATCGTCTCGGCGGCAACGATCACGATCGCCACCTCGAACGACCCCGTGGGAGCGCCGATCTTCTACCGCGAAGTGGACCTTCCCTTCATCACGTCGGTGCGCGATCCGGCCTCGCACATCCGCTGGCGGTTCGGGGAGGTCTCCTCGAAGCAACAGCCTCCGATCGTGCTCGATCGCCTCCCCGTCTGCGCCAACTGCCATTCCTTCTCGGCCGACGGCAAGATCCGGGAACAGTTCCTCGACGATTCCTATTATGCCCGTTCAGGCAACGTGCTGCGTTATCAGGGCGACCATGAGATCGCGGTCCGCGATTTCCGGAAAGCCCTGGAATGGAACCCCAAGAACGTCGAGGCGCTGGTGGGCATGGGGGCGAGCTTGCGGCAGATGGGAGAGAAGGACGAGGCGAAGGCGTTCTTCCTTCGGGCGATCGAAGTCGCGCCCACGAGCGCCCCGGCCCACGAAGGTCTCGGCAACCTTCTGGCCCAGCAGGGCAGATTCCAGGAGGCCGCCGACTGCTTGCGCGAGGCGTTGCGGCTCGACCCGGCCTTGGCGTCCGCCCACTTCCGCCTCGGCGTCGTCTTGCTCGACCTCAACCGGCTTGAGGACGCCAAACGCCATCTGGCCGAGGCCGTCCGCCTGGAGCCGACCGTGGCCCAGACGTTCTATGCGCTTGGCGCGGTACTGTCGCGGGAAGGAAAGCCCAGTGAGGCCGCCGCCCAGTACCGCCGCGCGCTCCGGCTGGACTCGAATCTCGTCCTCGCGCTGGCGGATCTCGCCTCGATCCTGGCCACCAGCAGCGATCCGTCGCTGCGCAACGGGAAGGAGGCGGTCGAGTTGGCCACCCGGGCCAGCGACTTGACGCACCGCCAGGATCCCGGCATCCAACTCGTTCTGTCGGAGGCCTACGCGGAGGCCGGCCGACTCGGGGATGCGGTCTTCGTGGCGGAACGCGTGCTGCAAACGGCCTCCGCCCAAGGCGATCCGCGTTTGATCGGCTTGGCTCGCAGCCGCCTCGAATGCTACCGCCTGGGAAAGCCGTTCCGCAACCCGACTCGCCCGTGACTCCCGCGCCTTGGAGTGCGGCGACTGGTCGCCGCTTTGTCGTGCGTTCGATCCGGCGTCGGGCAAGGGAAAGCGGCGACGAGTCGCCGCACTCCAAAGGCCGCTGGGCGTCAATCGACGGTGAAGTCGAACTTGTTCTCCCCGCTGTCCTTGACCGTGGCGGTCAGGCCGGAGGCATCGGGGTTGCCGTACTTCTCCGGGAGCAAGCTCTTCGGGGGCGGCGCCGACTCGCCTTCCTTCGGCGGCACGTAGTCCTTCTCCGAGGATGACCCCGTCGCCGCGGCCTGCTCGAACTTCGTGATGGCCACCTTGTACTGCCCTGCCTCCGCCCCGTCGCCCGGCCTGGCGGTCGAAAGCGTGTAGCGCCCGTTGGCGTCCGTCTTCCCGGCCGCGCCTCCTTTGCCGTCGGCTCGCACAAACCGGATCGTGGCGCCCTCGAGCGGCTTTCCGCCTTGGGTGACGGTGCCGCTCACAGGAGATGTCTTCGGGCCGGTGCTGGAGCCGCCCCCGCCGCCGGAGCAGCCGGCCAGAGACGCCGAGGCAAACATCACCGCCGCCACGCAGATCCCCAAGTTGCACGTCCTCATTCGTCGTCCTCCCTCCTCATGGGTTTAATCCGAGAAAATCCCGCCTGCCGGGCGGGACCTCCTTGAAAAGCCAAGAAAAGACTTCCGAAGTCTTCGCGACTT
>CAYSGY010000334.1:0-4597 GCA_964430315.1 uncultured Planctomycetaceae bacterium | reverse complement strand
GCGTCGGCTACGAGCTTCTTCTCGTCTTCTGTCATGGGAACGCTCCCTTGCTTGGTGTCGGGCTTGGCCGCCTTGTCGTCCTTGGCGGACGCCTCGGCCTTCGCGGCCGGCTTCTTGGCGCTCTCGCCTCCGGCCTTGGAGCCCAACGCGCCCCAGACGCCGTAAGGGCTCGCCGCGGTCGAGTTCGTGGCGGGTGGCGCCGAACTGAGCGTTCCGGTGTCGATCGTCTCGGAGATGAACCGCACCGACGCGTCGGTCATCAAGACGTTCACCCCGCCGGGATGCCGGCTGCTCGGCGGGATGATGACCGACGAACTGTCGGCGTTGTTGTCGGCGTCCGCCGCGCAATTGGGGGCGTTCGGCGGCAGGACCGTGTTGAATCCGGTGCGCTGCGGTTGGCCGTCGGTATATCGGGTGCCGAACATGACCTTGTAGGTTTGGCCGCTGTTGAGATACGGCCCCGTCGCCACCGAAAGACACACGTTGGGAGTCGTCGTGATGGCGGTCACGTTCGTCGCGTCCGCCAACTTCGCCTCGACCTGGCCGGCACCGGCGGTCTGCGGGCCGCCGAGGCCCCCTTTCACACGCTCACTCATCATGATGGTGTTGCTGGTGCCGTCCCGGACGTCGGCCATACTGTAGGTGAGGGCGTAGGCGTAGATGCCGCGAGAGGTGGTCGCGTCGCGGATGCTCACCACCGCGTCTCCCCGGGAGAACGCATAGTTGTTGCGCGCCGCGGTCGTCGAGTTGTACGGCGAGGGATCCGAAGGGCAATTCAGACCGGCCGGGGCGGGATCCCAAACGGTCCAACCGTACCATCCCGGCGGCCCGTAGGGGTAAGGATACGTGGTATCACCGGCGGCGATCTTGTCATACATCGCCTTCTGCTCGAAGTAGGGGAGCAACGGGATGAAGCCGCTGACCCGCCCCCAGTTGTTCGTGGCGGCGCCGTTCGAGGTCCCCGTCCCGCCCTTCCCAAATGGGAAGGTCTTGACGACATCGTGATAGTTGTGATTGGCCAGCCCGAGCTGCTTCAGGTTGTTGGTGCACTGCGACCGTCGGGCGGCCTCGCGGGCAGCCTGAACGGCAGGAAGCAGCAACGCAATCAGGATGTCAGCAGGTATTCACGCGGAGAGTCCCCTCGGTCGAGTGGGCCTGGACACCCTGCCCGACGATCGGGGAGCGGCGTATTTGTGTCCATGCCGCTTCCGGGAATCGTGCAAGGCCCCTTGGGGGCGACATCCCGATTGGTTGCGTCGACCCGCGGGGACGGATATCTTCGACGACGCCACGGCGTGTTCTGGCAGAGGTTCTGGAACGCCAAGAAAAGAGGAGCATCTCATGCGCGCGCGACAACCGTACCGAGCATCGAGCCTGGGATCCCGGCGTGAGTTCCTCAGGACCGCCGGTTGCGCCGTCGCGGGGGTGGCGATGGGCTCTTCTTCGCAGCCGCCGCTTTTGGCCGCGGCCCCTGCGGTGATCCGGGGCAAGTTGGGCAAGGCCAGGCCCAGGCCCGATCTCGTGGGCAAAGACTCGCCTTCGGGCCTCGAGGTGATCCAGCTCACGACCGAGTCCGACGTGCCGGCCTCGCATCTCTACATGGAGGCCCAGATCTTCACCATGGACTCGAAGCGGTTCGTCCTCCATCGCTCCGCCACGGCCCACGGCGGAAGCCAGAGCGACGCGAAGCACCAGTACCTCCTCTGCGACCTTGAAGACGGCGGCTCCCTGCGCCCGCTCACCGAGGAACTCGGCGCGACCGCGGCCAGCGTCTCGCCCGACGGGAAATACGTCTACTACTTCGTCAATGAAACGAAGGTAGGCGGCGGGCGGCTGACGCTCAAGCGCGTCGGGCTGGACGGCAGCGGCCGTCAGACGATCCTGGTCGTCGACCGGCCCCTGCCCGACACCACCTTCCGCCCCAGCCGCATCTATCCCCTTTCGACCATTTCCTCCGACGGCAAGCGTCTGGCTCTTTCCGCATTCTTTGGCGACGGGAAGACAGAGAACGCCCCTTTCGGGCTCATGGTCTTCGACATCGAGAAGGCGTCGGTGCGGGAGATCATCCACGGCCAGACGTGGTGCAATATGCACCCGCAGTATTGCCGCTCAACCGAGCCCGAGGCGTCGCACGACATCCTCATCCAGGAGAACCACGGAAACGTGTGCGACGCCCAAGGGGCCATCAAGGTGCTGGTCGCCGGACCGGGGGCCGACATTCACGTGATCCGCGACGACGGCACCAACTTCCGCAACATGCCCTGGGGCCGCGACGGCAACGAGGCGTGCCAGGGACACCAGTGCTGGCGAGGCCGGAGCACCTGGGGCATCACCAGCACCGGCACGCGCAAGCCGCCCGAGGCCCAACTGATCGAAGGCCGCGCCGCCCCGCACGCCGGGCACGTGGGCATCAAGACGCCCGGCGGCGTTCGCAACGACCTGAGCCGCAGCTTCCCCAAGCCCCATTTCTACCACTTTGCCACGGACATCGCCGGCAAGCGTCTGATCTCCGACGCCGGCCCGATGGGCAAACAGGCCACCGTCTACCTGGCCGAGTTGGGCGAACCCGGCAAGGACCCGGCCCGGGACTACAAGTGCCTGGCGAGCCCCAAGTCGTCGTGCCGCAAGGAGGCCCACATCCACCCGTTCCTCTCTCCGGACGGCGCCATGGGCTTCTTCAACTCCGACGAATCCGGCATCCTCCAGGCCTACATGATCCGCGGCCTGTAGCGTGGATTGCTGCCGGCTCTCACGCTACTTGGATCGGACCCTGTACAGATGGACCGCGTACGGCTCGAACTCGTCCGCGAACCGGCCGTCGGACCCGGCAATCGTGCGATCCTCGCCGAGCACCTCGACCGCCGTGTTCCCTCGCAGCCCGGCCAGCTCAAAGCTGCCCTTGGCCGGAGTGGCCTCCATGCTAGCCGGCCAGCCCTTGACTGTCCACCGCGTCACAAGACTGAAGAAGCCAGGCTCCCACCAATTGACCGGGAGTCCGGGGCGCGGGATACTCAAGCCGCGTCCGTTGTTCGCCTCACGCTTGACCGTCCATGGCCGGCACGAAAACAAAGGAGCTGTTTCGACGCACCTGGCGAGCGCCGGGCGTCAGCCCGGGGGTGGCGAAACCCGGAGGCTGACGCCCCCGGCTCGCCGGTTCTGAAGCAGCATCTGGTCCGGTGCAGACGGCATCGCCGGGCAAAGAGCGTTAACCTATCTGCAACCAGGTGCGCCCATGATCTGCCGCTTCTCTTCGCTCGCCCATGATGCCGGCCGCCGCGCGCCGGGTCGATGGCTGCACGGAATGGCCGCTCCCGTTCTCACCACCGTCGCCGTCGTTCTGTCGCTGGGCTTGGCACAACGGGGCCTCTGGGCCGCCTCGGGCCGCGTGCCGAACATCGTGCTGATCCTCACCGACGACCAAGGGTACGGCGACCTGTCGTGCCACGGCAATCCGGTGCTGAAGACCCCCAACCTGGACCGGCTGCACCGGGAGAGCGTGCGTTTCACCGACTTCCACGTCAGCCCCACCTGCGCGCCCACGCGCTGCTCGCTGATGACCGGCCGGCACGAGTTCAAGTCGGGCGTGACGCACACCATCATGGAACGGGAGCGGATGAGCCTCAAGGCGACCACGTTGGCCCAGGTGCTCAAGTCGGCCGGTTACACAACCGGGGTCTTCGGCAAGTGGCACCTGGGCGACGAGCCCGACCGTTGGCCCGACAAGCGCGGCTTCGACGAGATGTTCATCCACGGCGCTGGCGGCATTGGCCAGACCTACCCCGGGAGTTGCGGCGACGCCCCAGGCAATACCTATTTCAGCCCGGCGATCCTGCACAACGGCAAGTTCGAGAAGACCCAGGGCTACTGCACCGACGTCTTCTTCAGCCAGGCGATGCGGTGGATCGACGCGGTGAAAGGCAAGCGGCCGTTCTTCGCCTACATCGCGCCGAACGCGCCGCACGCCCCGCTCGACGTGCCGGAGCAATACGCGAAGCTCTACGTCGGCAAAGTCCCGCCCCAGGCCGCCAAGTTCTTTGGGATGATCGCCAACATCGACGACAACGTTGGGCTCCTGCTGACGAAGCTCAAGGAGTGGGACATCGAGCAGAACACGCTTGTGATCTTCATGAACGACAATGGTGGGACGGCCGGTCTGCGCGTGTGGAACGCCGGCATGCGCGGGGGCAAAGGCACGGCATGGCAGGGAGGCACGCGGGCCGCGTCCTTCTGGCGCTGGCCCGGCACGCTCAAGCCCGCCGACGTGGACCGGCTCACCGCGCACCTCGACGTGTTCCCCACGCTGGCCGAGTTGGCCGGGGCAAAGGTCCCCGCCGACGTGGCCGCGAAGCTCGACGGCCGGAGCCTGGTGCCGCTGCTGCGGAACCCCGCGGCCCCCTGGCCCGACCGCTGTCTGGTGACCCACCTCGGCCGTTGGGCCAGCGGAAGGGCGCGGGAGTCGAAATACGCGATGTGCAGCGTGCGCGACAGCCGCTATGCCCTGGTCTGCGCCGCCAAGGACGGCTCCAAGAAGTGGGAACTCTACGACCTCAAGGCCGACCCCGGCGAGAAGAACGACATCGCCGCCCAGCGGCCGGAG
>CAYSGY010000333.1:0-6610 GCA_964430315.1 uncultured Planctomycetaceae bacterium | reverse complement strand
GAATTCCGAAGGGAACTGAAAATCCTGAATCCTGAATCCTGAACCCTGAACCCCGAACCCCGAACCCTGAACCCTGAACCCGTCCCATGCCTCCCCCAGCTATTGAGGGGATTTGCCCCTGTCGGCAATCCGACGGCCGGCGCCCCGGTTTACCCAGGTTATCTGTTCCCTACCCATCCGCCTGCTTCTCTCTTTTCTGTAGGGGCGTATACTTGGATATGGGATTTCTCGAAACACCGCGATGCCGCGGTTCCGCGGTCGGAGTTCGCGGGATCGCGCGACGGAGCCTAAGGCGGGAACCGCCGATGCCCTGATGTCTCTTCTTTTCGTGTAACTCGGTTGCGGCGTTCTTTCACGGCAAGGAATACCAAGAAGGAGGAACGTGATGCAGACGGCCAAGCAACTGTCGGTTTCGCTGGTCAACAAGCCCGGCCGATTGGCTGCCATGCTGACGGCGCTTAGCAAAGACAAGGTGAACTTCCGCGCGCTCTCCGTGATGGATTCCGGAGACCGGGGCACCGTTCGCTTTGTGCCCAGTCCCGAGCAGTTCACCGCCGCAACCGGGGTTCTCGACCGGCTCAACGTGCGTTACGAGGCCCACGAGGTCCTCTTGGTGGAAGTCGCCAACCAGCCCGGAGCGTTTCGCAAGGTCTGTGAGCGACTGGCCGCCGAGCACTTGAACATCGACTACGCTTACGCCTCCTTTGCCGAGCGGGGAGCGAAGGGAGGCGGCCTGGCGGTCTTCAAGGTCAATAGCCTGCCGAAGGCCCAAAAGGTCCTCGGCGAAAACGGCGCGCCCGCAAGCCGGAAGAAACTCCCCGTGCGCCGTCCGCCCTTGCGGGCGAGATAGACGTCGGGCCGTCCTTCCGATTCTCGACGCAGTTCCTTATCGGCTTCCTGCACTTGTCCGCCTCGCGGCGATCCCTTAAGCTAGATTCGTAGGTCCTCCGGCCGAATCGCATGGGAGGAACGGACGGCTCTCGAGCATGGAAGGGATCGCCGATGGAATGGTGGGGAGACGGACTGGCCGCGACGAGCAGTGAATCCCATCGTGTGGCACCGCCGCCCTCGGCGGTGCGGGATGACTCAGCACAGCCGGGGGCGGCTGTGCCACAAGGCTCACAGCCGGGGGCGGCTGTGCCACAAGGCTCACAGCCGGCAGCCGCGCCACAAGAGGTGCGCCGGGCCATCGCGCAGACCCGGGCCTGGCTGCTCAGCCGGCAATACTCAGACGGCTACTGGGTCGCCGAGTTGGAGGGCGACACGATTCTGGAAAGCGAGACGATCCTCTTGCTCGCGTTCCTCGGGGAAGAGGACTCGCCGCGGGCCCGGCGGCTCGCCCGCTACCTCTTGGAAAAGCAGTTGCCCGGCGGGGGTTGGGCCATGGCTCCCGGCGGGGGCGTGGAGATCAGCGGGAGCGTCAAGGCTTACTTCGCCTTGAAGCTCACCGGGCACGACGTGGGGTCGGAGCCGATGGTCCGTGCCCGGCGGGCGATCCTCGCCCACGGCGGGGCCGACGCCGTCAATAGCTATACCCGCTTCTTCCTGGCGATGCTAGGGCAGATACCCTATAGCCTCTGCCCCTCCGTCCCGCCGGAGGCCGTCCTCCTGCCCAAGTGGTTCCCCGTGAACCTCTGGGCCGTCAGCAGTTGGTCCCGGACGATTATCGTTCCCTTGTCGATCGTCTCGGCGCTGGAGCCGGTGCGCTGGCTTCGACGGGATCTGGGGATCGGCGAACTCTTCGTGAAGCGGCCACGCGACTGGGCCCCTTTGCGGTGTCCCGGCCTTCCCGGAGGCACCGGGCTGGTCAGTTGGGACCGGTTCTTCCGCATCGTCGACCGGCTGCTGAAGGCTTGCCAGAAATTACGGTGCCTGCCGCGGCGGCGGGCGATCCGGGCGGCCACGCGGTGGATGCTCGATCGCTTCCAGCGGAGCGACGGCCTCGGAGCGATCTTCCCGCCAATCGTCTTCAGTCTTGTGGCGCTCCGCGCCCTCGGCTACGACGACCAGAGCCCGGAGGTCGCCTCCTGTCGCCGGCAACTCGACGACCTGATGCTTGAGGACCCGCAAACCGGGGCCATCCGCTTGCAGCCCTGCAAGTCGCCCGTATGGGACACGGCCATTGCCGTGCGGGCGCTGGCAGAGGGCGGGACCGCCGCCGGCGATCCCGCCATGGTCCGCGCGCTGGGTTGGCTCCTCGACCAGCAGATCCGCCGGCCCGGCGATTGGTCGGAAACGGTCGGCGTCGAACCGGGCGGGTGGTGCTTCGAGTTCCACAACGACTTCTATCCCGACTCCGACGACACTGCCATGGTGCTCATGGCCCTGGCCGAGCAATTCACGGAAGAAGCAGGCGGGGACGGTCCCGCGGCAGACGATCGCCACGAGGCCCTCCTGGCACGGACCACGGGGGCGATCGACCGCGGGCTGAACTGGATGCTGGCCATGCAGAACGACGACGGAGGCTGGGGGGCGTTCGACCGGAACAACAACCGGCAGTTCCTCTGCTACGTCCCCTTTGCCGATCACAACGCGATGATCGACCCAAGCACCCCCGATCTCACCGGCCGCGTCGTGGAGGCCCTCGGCAAGTTGGGACGCCGGGTGGGCGATCCGGTGGTAGACCGGGCCGTGGCCTACCTCCGCCGTACCCAGGAGCCGGACGGGAGTTGGTTCGGCCGCTGGGGGGTCAACTACATCTACGGCACGTGGCAGACGCTCACGGGCCTGGCTGCCGTGGGCGTGCCCCCCGGCGACCCGGCCGTCGTTGCCGGAGCCAACTGGCTGCTCGCCTTCCAGCAGGACTGCGGAGGATGGGGTGAATCGGTCGATAGCTACGCCGATCCGTCGCTCCGGGGCCAAGGCCCGGCGACGGCCTCGCAAACCGCCTGGGCCGTCATGGGACTGATGGCGGCTGGCCTCCGCGATCATCCGGCCACGGTGCGCGGCATCTGCTTCCTGGTCGATCGCCAGGACGCCGACGGCACTTGGGACGAGCCGGAGTTCACCGGCACCGGCTTCCCGCGGGTGTTCTACCTCCGCTATCACTACTACCCGATCTACTTCCCGCTCATGGCCCTGGCCCGCTGGAACGCCACCTCGGGCTGATCCAAGACGAAGCCGACCCTTGGCTTCTCCCCTCGCCAGGAACCTGGGACCGGCCGGTTTACCCCGAGAATCGCGGGCAGTAGAATCGGAATCCATGGGGTGCCCCAAATCCTAGGGCCCGATGTACCAGATCCGACTCGGTCCGATGGTTAGGAGCAACCCCTGGATTTCCATCCCGCAGGCGTAAGAACCGGCGCAAAACCCTGTGCGATAGGAAGACGAGCGTCGCTGGAAGTGCCTGCTATACAACAGCTTAGAGCGCCTGTAGCTCAGGGGATAGAGCAACGGTTTCCTAAACCGTAGGTCGCAGGTTCGAATCCTGCCAGGCGTACTCTACAACGGCGAGGCGGCGTCTTGCGAACGTGGGCTGCGCCGGGCGCGATGCAGTTGCGTTCTGCGACGGTGGTCGGCTGGTCACTGGCGGCTCGCCGGGGCTTTGAGCTTGTCGCGGAACACCTTTTCGAGCTTCTCCACCTTGGGACGGATGTACGTGGCGCAGTAGGGTTGCTGCGGGTGCAACTCGAAGTAGTCCTTGTGGTAGTCTTCCGCGCGATAGAACTCGCGGAAGGGGACGATCCGCGTCACGATGGGGGAGTCGAAGGCCCGCGCCGCGTCCAGCTCGCTCTTGCACTTCTCAGCGGTCTTGCGCTGCGGGTCGCTGTGGTAGAAGATCACCGAACGATACTGTGTTCCGAAGTCCGGTCCTTGGCGGTTCAGGGTCGTCGGGTCGTGCGTCTTCCAGAACACTTCCAGGAGTTCCGCGTACGAGATCTCCTTGGGGTCAAAGGTGATCTGCACGACTTCTGCATGTCCTGTCTTGCCGGTGGAGACCTGCTTGTAGGTCGGCGATTTGACGCGTCCTCCGCTGTAGCCGGGGACCACCGACCGGACGCCCTTCAATCGACGGAAGACCGCCTCGGTGCACCAGAAACACCCGGCGCCCAAGGTGGCGGTCTCGATGTCCTTGGACTCCCCGGCGGCAGGCGGGGCGGGCGGGTTGCCCGCCGAATCGGGCTGACGGGTTTGCGCGTGCGACATGGATGGGATTCCTGCCAGGGACCCTACCAGAAGCGAGACGCCGACGAGGCATCTCGTTGCTGTTCGGGCCCGCAGATGCGAGCCCACGACGCCGTTTCTCTCCATCACGTGCCCTCCGCAAGCAATTCGAGGATCTTTTTCTGGTAGAGCTTTTCCCCCTGGGCGCCCTGCCAGTTCAATTCGCCGTACCACCAGTATCGCACATATCCCTCCTTGTCGATCAGGTACACTGATGGCCAGGTGTGGTTCGCCCAGGCCGTCCAGTTTTCCTTCTTGTTGTCGACGGCCACGGGATAAACAATTCCCTGGTCTTGAAGGGCTTTGCGGATGCTCCCGATGTTCCGGTCGCTCTCGCCCTCCGGAGTGTGGATGCCAAGCACGACCGTGCCCCTGCTGGAGAATCGCTCGTGCCAGTCCTTGTACGCCGGCTGGTTGTGGACGCAGTTGATGCATCCGAAGGTGAAGAAGTGCAGCACCACAACCTTGCCGCGAAGCTCCGCGAGGGTTCGAGGGGTGGAGTTGATCCACTCCTCGACGCCGCGGACTTCGGGTGCCCGGGCGTATCGCAGCGGCAATCGGCTGAAATCGTAGTGGTTGGCCAGGAGAAGCTGCCATCGTCGCTTCTGGTCGTCGGTCAGGAGGGCAAGCACCTTTTTCCGCTCTGCGGCCGCCAGCTTCTCGGCCTGGTTCAAGCGATCCGCGTCGCCCTTGGCCGACGCTTCTCTCAGCAGCCGTTGGGTCTCCTTTCGTGTTTCCTCCAGCACCTCCGCAATCTGTCGCACGCGATCCGGCGCGAGCCGCAGCCCCGTGACGACATCGTGCGACAGCAGGGCATGAAAGCCCCTTGCCTGCACCAAGAGCCGACGGAGTCGCGTCTGCTGCTCGCGATTCAGGATGTCTCCAAGACTCGATTCGAGCCGGTCGATGAGCTGCCAAGCCGCCTTCGACGTCTCGGCATCTCGGAATTGAGCGTCCCGCAGTCGCCACAGGGGTTCTCCGACCCCGTCGAGCAGGCGGTCCAGCGAGTCGACCTGCGTTTGCCGGAGCGCGAGTTCGCTGCGGATCGCGGGTGCTCGCAGGAGCAAGGCCAGGGGATCGGAGGTGGCGTCCCCACGTGCGAAGTCTGGCGTGGCCTGAACGTCCTTCTTTTCGTGGCGCGAGCCCTCCCCGGCCTGGACCGCCGCCGCGACAAGAAACGCTGCCCCCAACGTTCCACGGAGCAGAAACGGAGCGCAGGAAGACATAATCGCCGCCTTACCACGAGACCGCAGCGTCAGACCGGCCGAAGACGTCCGAACAGAGCGCCACGGGGAGGCGGCCCCCGGGGCATCCGTTCTTCACGCCGCCGGTATTCTAGACACTCGGAAGACTCCGCCAAGCGAAGCGAGCCTTTCGACCGAGGCTGCCGCGAGACAACGGCGCAACTCTTGCGGTTACAGTGGGTTATGGCCTGCAACTCGTCCGACGCCGACGAGAGATCCTGCTCGACACTACGCCGCGCGCTGCCGCGAGTGCTCTCCGGTGCCACGCGGCTCAGAGGCCCAGGTTCTGCTGCATGGCGTCGAGGAACGCGTCGAGCAGGGTCTGCAATCCGGCGGCCCGGGCGGCGTCGGTAAGCAACTCCGGCCAGCGCTGGATGTACGGGCCCTCGACCAGCTCCTCGGCGCACGACTGGACCATCTTCGCGATGCTCGCCGCCGAATAGTCCAAGTGGAACTGGAGGCCGACCACGCGGTCGCCGTACAGGAACGCCTGGTTCGTACAGGCCTCGCTCGAAGCCGCACGGACCGCGCCGGGCGGGATCGAGAAGGTGTCGCCGTGCCAGTGAAACGGGAGGAATTGCCGGGGAAGCGACTGGAAAGGCGGCAAGTAGCTCGCGCCGTCGGTGAGCGAGACGGGAAACCACCCGATCTCCTTCTCCCGGTTCTGCGTCACGCGGCCTCCCAGCACCTCGGCGATGAGTTGCGCGCCCAGGCAAATGCCCAGCGCCGGCGTGCCTCGCCGGATCGCCCCGGCCAGGAACTCCTTCTCCCGCACGAGCCACGGATAACGGTCGTGCTCGTCGACGTTCATGGGCCCGCCCATGATCACAAGCCAGTCGATGGCGTCCGGCGACGGCAAGGGCTCCCGGGCGTAAAGCCGGGTCCGACTCACTCGATGCCCCCGGGCCTCAGCCCAAGGAACAATGTTCGCCGCGTCTTCAAACTCAACGTGCTGAAGATAATGAATGCGCAACACGCGTCTTCACCTCACAACGATGCCTCCTACGAACGATCGACTGCTCGCGCATCGGTCGTCCTCCTTCCTGTTCATGGTAACGGGATCGGAGGAGACCGTCACCTGCTCTCAGCCGCGGCGCCATTTGGCGTGTGACTTTCCTCCCCCGCTGGGCCGGGGGCCCGGCGGGGCGGGGGGGCGGGGGGGGGGGGGGCGGGGGGGGGGGGGGGGGGGGGGGGGGGGGGGG
>CAYSGY010000332.1:0-6610 GCA_964430315.1 uncultured Planctomycetaceae bacterium | reverse complement strand
GACGTGGCGCAACTCTATATGAAACAACATGTTGCGCATCCGCAACTCTTGCACGGGAAGCAGGTGAGTGCGCCGTGGCGGTTCTCCTGCGTATTCGCGGGCGGCGGCTCCGCGATTCCGCATCCATTCCTCCCCTTCGGGCAGTGGCACAATCGCCGGGCCCGGTTATCGAGAAGTGGCGGATTCAGGAAATGCCTCCCACACGATTAACGAACACCCTAATTGCCGGTCGGGTAATGACTCGTCCGCCTAACTGAGGGATCCCATCGTGGCGGGCCAAGATGTATGTCCAGGACACGTGAGCCACCGGAGGTGCGCCGTGGCTTGAATTCCAAAGTGTCGCGGCAGCTCTCCGCGCACCCCAACTCCTTTTATGACAATATGTTATAGATCTCCTCGTTTTCTTGGGCCGCCTTGACGTATATTACTTGTGGGAACGGCGGACTTGACTCGCGGCAAGCGGCGAACAAAATCCTCCCCCATTCTTGACACCGGTGTGCTTTTCGCGCTAGATGGAACTTAACTGAGATTTCTGCCCATCGGCGGATGCGACGGCGTGAATGCCGAAGTGAACCGCCGATCATTGCTACCCCAGGGGGCTTGTGGATTCCACGAGCCCCCTGTACTTTTTGGCGAATAGGCAGTCTCGGGTTCACGATCTGGAGGACTTCTCCGATGACCAAGTTCCCAGGTGGTCCTGCGATTGTCCCTCAACCGACCGTCACTGGCCCCATGAGATTTCGGGTCTTCGTTGACTACTGGAACTTGCAGCTTAGCCTGAACGAACGCGAATCCGAGGCGACCGGACACGCGGATTCCCGATTTCTCATTGATTTCAAGAGGCTGCCGGCATGCCTCACGCAGCATGCGGCGATCATGGTCGGCGCGTCTCATTTCTCTTACGAAGGCGTGATGATCTTCACTTCATACAATCCGCAAACGCTTGACGGAAGGAAATTCCACAAATGGGCCACAAGTTGGCTCGACAGGCAGCCGGGAATACAGGTCAAATGCTCTGAACGCCGTCCGAGACATCATCCGAAATGCCCGACGTGTCACAAGCCGATTGCCACATGCCCCGATCCTGAATGCGGCGCGGATCTTGCCGGGACGGTAGAAAAGGGAGTCGATACCGCGATTGCGACAGACATGATTCGCCTGGCATGGGAGCAGGCTTATGATGTGGCCGTTCTTGCGTCATCTGACGCAGACCTGATTCCCGCTGTTGAGTTTCTCGATCAGAAGGGGCTAAAGGTCATTCAGGCAGGATTCCCGCCTCTGGGCAGTCATCTCTCACGAGCCTGCTGGGGAACCGTCGATATGTTTGCCATCCGAGAGGAGTTCCGCAGAACCGCGGCCTCCTAGAGCCGGTTCTCTATTTCCTCTTCCTGGGCTCCCAGGCCTCCTCGGGCAAACTGTGCCGCCCCCCCCACGGCGATCCTACCGCCGGTTCGCTCAAGGGGTTAGAATGCAGACCGGCTCGTGCCCACTCGGACCCGCGCGTTGGCACCTTCAGGAGTGATTCGACCATGGCCAGGCCGACAGGTCCTTCGTCCGCGTCGAAAAAGGATTGGCGGGCACGACCCCCTCAAGAACAGCACAGCAAGGTCACGAGACACTTCTTGAGGTTCTTCCTCTCGCTCGTGCTGGTGGGCCTGGTGGTCGCGCTGGTCGTGCTGGTCCTTCCCGGGTGCCTGCCCGACGTGCGCCTGGTCTGTCTGCCCGTGACCGACTACGACATGACCATGCCGCCCGTGCCGTTCGCGGGCCGCAACGTGGAGGAGATCCGCGAGCGCCTGGCGGGCCACGGGTTCGAGGTGAGCGTCTGGGACGACCTCCAGACGTCGAAGAACCTCGCGTCGCTCACCAACCGGCTCCAGGGGATCGCGACGACGGAGCGGACCGTGCTGCTCCTCTACGTCAGTGCCCACGGGGTCTCCGAGAGCGGCAAGGCCTATCTACTGTGCAGCGACTACCAGCCGCGGAGCAACCCCGAAGGCCGCTTCGAGTTCGGCGAGCTGCTCCGGCAGATCGCGGCGTGCCGCGCGAAGCTCAAGCTGCTGATCCTCGATGCGGCAAGCATCGCCACCGACGCCCGCCTCGGCTTCGTCGTCAACGAGTTTCCAAGGCTTGCCGAGACCGCCGTCCGCGAGACCGCCGACCCGGACCTCTACGTGCTGATGAGCCACGGCCCGTTGCAGCAATCGCACGCGGCCTATGTTGCCGAGCGGTCGGTGTTCAACTACTTCGTGACCGAAGGGCTCCAGGGGGCGGCCAACCGGACCGATCCGAACGACTACGTGATCGACCTGGCAGAGTTCTACGAGTTCGTCCGCAACGGCGTGGCCGCCCGGGTCGCGCGTCAGAGCGACGACCGGGAAGCCCAGGTCCCGGTCCTGCTGCGCGGAGGCGAAGGCGTTTGCCGGCAAGTGCCCGAAAAGCTCTCGCTGGTGAAGGTCCGTCCCGAGCCCGAACCGAAGCCGGACGCCGACGAGGAGAAGAAAGGCAAGGCCGGTGGTAAGGAGAAGGGCGAGAAGGGGGAATCGGGAGAGCCCGCGGCGGACAAGGCCGGGAAGTCGGCCGCAGCGGCCGACTCCGGCTCCGTCGTGGCCAAATCCGACCCGAAGCAGGACCCGCCGGCGGAATCCGCGCCGATGGTCGCGGGTTCGGAGGGCAAGCCGGCCGGCAAAGCGAATTCTGACGACTCCAAAGACGCCGCCGAACCGAAGGCAACGAAGAAGGCCGCCGAAGGCGCCGAAAAGTCCCCTCCCGAAACCAACAAGGGCAAGAAGGCCGCGGACTCCAAGGGAGCCGCCGGGGGTGAAAAGGCCGCCGCGAAGGAAGAGAAGGCCGCTACGGGCAAGGCCAGGACGGAGCCGGGCCAAGAGAAGACCGGGCCGGCCGCGGAGCCATCGCCGGCGGACTCCGCTGAACGCAAACCGGATGGCCGCATTGCACCGACCGGGCGAGAAGACTCGACGGAATCCGTGGCGGCCCTGCTCCAGCAGGCCTGGCAACAACGCGACCGGATGCAGGCGAGACAAGGTCCCAATGGATGGTCCCCCGCCGACTACGCCCCGCACCTTTGGCGCGAATACCACGAACTCCTCCTCGGATTCGAGCTTCGCCACCGCGGCGGTGCGACTTTCCGGAAAGAGCGGCTTGCCGCGCTGCGCGACCTTGCGGAAGGCATCCCGAGGGGTTCCGGCTTCGGCGAGGCGGCGATCCTGGGCCGGCTGGAGAGCGCCCGGCGCGAGTTCTTCGACGACACGCAGACCGTCAGCAAGTTCGAGCAGGCCCGGAGCGAAGGGCTGGGCGAAATCGAGGAGGCGATCAAGCTCCGCAACGACCTCACGTTCGCCGCGCCCTACTACGTGCGATGGCACGGCCGCGCTTCGCTGAATTCGTCGGCGGAGATCCCGCTCTACCGGAAGATCGCGACCCTCTTGGACGACGACCATTTGCCCAAACTCGTCCGGATCCTCGAGTCCCTCGAACGCCCCCTGGCAAGCGACAGCGCGGAACTCCAGGCCCTTCTCGTGGATCTGCGCAAGACCCGGCAGCAGCTTGAAGAACTCCGCACGGAGATCGTGGAGGGAGCCAGCGGCCTGAAGCGGACGGCCGAAGACCTGATTAAGAACCCCATGAAGCGGCTCGCGAATCTGCACGCCATCGAGAGTCTCCTTTCGATTCCGATCCTCTCGGCCGACCTTCGTGCGAGGCTGATCGACCGGCTGGCCACGCTGGAGCCACCGCTGGAGTTGTCTCCCGCCAAGCAGCCATCGCGACTGCCGGGCGAGACGGTCTCCACGCTGCGGGTCTGGGAGCGATACGCCGACCAGTTGCGTCTGGAAGCGGCGCTGGCGCGGTTGGCCGATCCGGAGTTCCGGCTCGCATTGGAATCGAGCGTCGTCACGGCGCCGCAACTGGCCAAGAGCGACCGCGACGTCTGGGACGATTACCGCAAGTTCGGCCACGCCCTCGGCGAGTTCTACCAGGCGATTCCCGAGCGGATCCGTCGCGGTTGCAACGCGCCCCAGGCGGCCGACGTTCAAGGCGCGGCCCGGCTCTTGCGCCTCGTCGATGCGAGGGACGTGAGTGGTCCCTGGGTCGAGAAGGCCGTGGCGATCGCCGTCCACGCCCCCGCGCCGCCGCCTGATCTGCGGATCAAGCTCGCCGTTCCCGACAAGGTCACGCTCGACCGCAGCAAGGCCTGGGCGCCGATCGACGTCGAACTGCGCATCAGCGGTCCGTGCGGGGACCAGACGCAGGTCCGCTTCGACTACGAGGCGGGCCGGATCGAGGTCGTCGACCGCGATGCGAAGCGTCCCTTCGCGGCCGGCGATCGGCAAACGGTCCGTCTCGACCGGGCAAAGACCGAGCAGACGATCCTCTTCCACCTGAACGTGCGCCCGAAAGGCGAAATGTCGTGGCGCCAGGCGGTCCTGTCGGTCCAGGCCATGGCGGAAAAGAAGTCCGCCGCCGCACAAGTCCACCTCGAGCTGCCGCTTCCCGAGGTGGTCGACGTGGTGGTCGATCGGGTCCTCGACCTGGCGAGCGGGGCGAAGGTCTCGGCCGGGCGGATCAGCGGCACCGGCGGCGGCCGGCAAACGAGCGACGAGGTGGCCTGCGATGCCTTCCCCAATCGGACCACCGAGTACGTGGTGTCACTGGTGAACCGCTCCGGCAAGCCGAAGAAGGTGGCCGTCGAATTGTGGGCCCCGCCGCCGGTCACGGCCGATCCGTTGGCCCCGCTGGTCGGGCCGCTGGACCGTTGGGGCAAGCCGCTACCCGGCTACCGGCGTCTGGCCTCGGCCGCCGACGTGGAACTCGACGCCTCCGGCACGCCGCTGCCGATTCCCTTCGGCGAAACGAAGGCGGAGCCGAAGCCGGAAGGGACCGAGGAGCCCAAGAAGCCCGCCGAGAAGGGCGAGAAGAAGGTCCCCGCCGCCCCGGAGAAACCGCTCGTCTCACGCGGCCTGGCGTGCGTCGTCTACGACATGACCAAGCAGGAAGAGAAGCCGCCGACGTGGGTCCGCTGGCTCCGGTTCCATCCGATCGCGCCCCGCCAGTACGTCCAGCCGTCGGTCCGGTACGATCAGGGGCGCATCACCATCCAGGTGAAGCCGCTGCCGGTCGAATTCCTGCCCCGGCTTTCGGAAGAGACGCCGATCAAGATCGACTGGGAGCCCGGCGACGTGTTGGACCCCAACACCCGCATGGCGACCCATGCCGAGATCCTCACGCCCGACCAGACCCGCGACCTGTTCGCCGACGTGCCTCCTGCGCGCGGCAAGGAGATCCCGGTGCAGCTTATGGTGGACGGGTATCCGAGGGCGTTCGTGTTCCGCGTGCCGACCGACCGGCCGCTCCGCATCGAGGAGTTGCGAGACCTGCGCGACGTGCGGATTTCCGCCCCGCGTCCCGGCGATGCCTTCCGCATCCCGTTGGCCGCGCCGATGTCCCTGGAATTCCAGGTCGACGCCCCGGCCGACGCCTTCCGCAGCCGCGGGCCCGACCGGCCGCGCGACGTGATCGAAGTGACCATGGAAGTGGCCGGCCAGCGGAATTTCGCCATGCAGGACCGGCTGCGCTTCTACAGCGACCGGCAGTTCGAGGCCCGGGTAAGCGAGATCGGGACGGGCGGACTCTTGAAGGTCGATGCCCGGGTCCGTGATTTCCGCGTGCCGCTCAACCCCGGCGAACTGAAGAACGCCGAAGTGATGATCCGCGTGGGCATGAGCGTGGCCTCGGCCGAAGGAGTCGCGCCGGCCGGCGTCGACGTGAAGACCGCCGCGGTCCGGGTGATTTTCGACGCGGCCAAGCCGGCCGTCAAACTCATCGAGGCGCCCCGCGCCGCCGTGCCCTTGGGCAGCGACGCGGCCATCACGGTCGAGGCGAAGGACGCCGGCAGCGGCGTGGCCAAGATCGAGTGTCTCTTGCGCCAGGGCGATTCCTCGGAGTTCGACGACAAGGACAAGCCCCTCGAAGTCCTCCCGCCGAACATCTTCGAGCAAACCAGGCTCACCGTCCCGACCAAGGAGTTGAAGCCGGGTAAGTATGGGATTCTCGTGCGGGTCACCGACAAGGTGGGCTTCAGCGAAACCGGGCGCCTTGGGTACCTGGAGATCGCCGAGCCGCCTCCGCCCCCCAAGCCCAAGGATATGCCCGAGAAGCCTGCCCTCAGCTCGATCGCCGGCCGTGCCGTTCTGGGAAGCCCTGACGCCAGTATCACCTGGATCGGTCTGAAGGTCAGCATCAAGGAACTCGGCCGCACCGTGGCGGCAGGCTCCGACGGCAAGTTCTCCTTCTCCGAAGTGCCCCAGGGGCAATACACCCTGGAAGCCTCCGGTATCGGCGGGAACAAGATCGTCAAGGGCACGGCGAGCGTCACCGTCACCGGCGAGCCTGCGAGAGTCGACGTGCCGATGGAATGAAAGCGCGGCGGAGAAGGGGATAGGAGGAGGCAGAACAGGGCCTGTGTGGAAGCAGGGATGGGGAGAAGCGGGGACGGGCTTCCCGCGGTATCCACCCTTCCCTTTCGCTAGCCCGGGTGTTTAGAGGCTGTCCAACTGCTAGCTTGTGTCATGGCATGCATGTTGGGGGATCT
>CAYSGY010000331.1:0-6656 GCA_964430315.1 uncultured Planctomycetaceae bacterium | reverse complement strand
GTCAGGTCGCGGTACTGGACCGTCTCGTTGTCGCGGATCGAACGCGGGGTTCCCAGGCCGGCCAGTTCCTCGTAGTCGGGTTGGGCCGCATCGGGATACTCGATCTGGAGTGCCACCTTCGTGTAATCCACCGGGCCGCGCGGAGCGTCGACAGACGGTCTCCGAGCCAGGCAGCCCGATGCCACGACGAGCGCCGTCCAAGAGATGGCGATAAGCCACGCGAAGCGAGTTCGCACCGGTTCCATCCGTATCTTCGCTCGGTCCCCTCTTCGCCAACGCATCGCGGCAGGCCGCATTCCCGCCTTCCGATGGGCGATGAGAACCGGGCGTCGTTGCATGGCATCATGCGGAGGGAATCGCACCCCCCGGCTTGTACGTACACCCCCCAGCGTGTCTGCAAAGACACTCCTCTAGTATGTTGTCGGCAAGGCCGTACCATAGTCTCTCCGGAATTCCCGGGACATTCGCTATGACCTCCCACCTCGGACTTCCTGGCTTCGCAGGATTATCCATACTAGCCGGAACCTGGGCTTCGCCGTGCTTCCGTGATGGCGGTATACTGAGGGAGTACCCTTGGAGGGGATATGTCGCAGAACGCATCGGGCGCGAACGATCCGGCAGCCTCGCCCACGCTCGAGGAGATCGACGTGGTGGTCGAGGAGATTGCCAGCCTGTCGAGGGCTCCGGTTGCGCCGTCGGAGTTCTACCCGGAGTTCTTGCGTCGTGTCGTCGCGGGCCTGGCGGCTTTGGGCGGCGCGGTCTGGATCCGCCACGCCTCCGGACGCCTCCACGCGGGCTACGAACTCGCAGCGTCTCCGGTGGGTCCTGACGTCGAGAGCGCGTCGCTTGCCCGGCACGAGCCGTGGGCCGCCCATGTCCTCGAGCAGAACGCTCCCTGCGTCGTCTCCCCGGGAGGGCTGCTTCCCGGGTCGCCGGCAAGCACCAATCCTACCGGCTGGCTTCTCTTGTTCTGCCCGTGGGCCGTCGGGGGGGGGGCGTCGGCCGGAGTGGTAGAAATCCTCCAGCGCCCGACCGAGAGCCCCACCCTCCAACGCGGTTACTTGCGGTTCCTCGAAGTTGCCTGCGAATTGCTGGCCGACTACGTGCGGAACTTGCAGCTTCGCGACCTGCAACGGCGCGCCGCGGTTTGGGACCAGTTCGAGGAGTTCTGCCGGCGGGTCCATGCCTCCCTGGACCTGACGCCCACGTCCTATACGATGGCCAACGAGGTCCGCCGCATCCTCCGATGTGACCGGGTGAGCGTCGTTGTCCGCCGGGGCTTCGGCTGCCGGGTCGTCGCGATCAGCGGGATGGATGCGTTCGATCGCCGGGCCAGCTCGGTGCGGCACATGGAACGGCTCGTCACCGCGGTCGTCCCGGTCCGCCAGTGCATTTGGCATCCCCCAAGCGCCGGCGAAGACTACGCTCCGCAGATCGCGGCGCCGCTGGACGCCTATCTCGAGGAGTGCCATGCGACGGGCGTGGGGATCGTGCCTCTCGAAATCGAGACGCCCTCCGACGGAACCCCGACCGCCCCGGCGATTGGGGCCTTGGTCCTGGAGTGCTTCTATGCCGCCATCGACGAGCCGATGCGAAAGACCGCCCTGGCCTTACGCCCGCACGCCGCGCTGGCTCTCCGGAACGCCCTTCAGATGGATCGGATGCCGCTCGGGCGGCTCCTGGGCCGAAGGGGTGTGAACCGCGAGCCCGGCCGGGGGAAATGGGTGGTGGCCGCCGGCCTGGCCGCGTTGGCCGTAATCGGACTTGTGGCGGCGTTGGTCTTGGTTCCCGCCGACTTCACCGTGGAGGCCCGCGGCGAGCTCCAGCCCCGCCGGACCCGCGAGGTCTTTGCCCCGGCCGACAGCGTGGTGCGCGAGTTGCAGGTCGCCAGCGGCGCGAAGGTCGAGGAAGACCAGGTCCTTCTCACCCTGCGCCGCCCGGAACTGGATCTTGAATTCAAACGCGTGGGAGGCGAGTTGCAGACTTCGAGAAAGAAGCTGGCCGCCGTGGAGACGGAACAGATCCAGAACCGCCGCGAGGACGAGGCCCAGCGCAAGCGGGCCAGCGAGTTGACGGCCCAGCAGGAGGAACTCCGCGCGCTGGTCGCCAGCCTTGAGGCACAAGATGCGATCCTCCAGCGACAGCAGGCCGAGTTGGAGGTCCGAAGCCCGATCGCCGGCGAACTGCTCACCTGGAACGCCGAACAACTGCTCCAGTCGCGGCCGGTGGCACGCGGGCAAGTCCTTCTGACCGTGGCCGACCTCGACGGCCCGTGGGAGTTGCAGCTCCGCATCCCCGACCGCCGGATGCGGCATGTCCTGGAGGCGAGGCAAGAGGCCGTCGGTCCACTTGAGGTTTCGTTCCGTCTGACCACGAGTCCCGGCCAGGCGCTCACCGGCACGCTGGATCGCGTGGGGATGCGGACCGAGATTACCGAAGACGAGGGGGCCGTGGTTCTCGCGACCGTGCAAATCGACCGCGAGGGACTGCCGGAGCGGGTGCCGGGGGCGGGCGTGGTCGCCCGCGTGCATTGCGGCCGCCGTGCGATCGGATACGTCTGGCTGCACGACCTGATCGACGCGGTCCGGTCCTGGTTCCTTTTCTGAGGGCAACGGATCATGGTTTCGAGTCTCTGTTTCCTGTTCGTCGCGGCCGGCCTCGGGGCCGAGCCCGGCGACGCCTCGTCCGGCGCGATCGAGGTCCCGGCGCTGATCCGACTCGTCGAGCAGGTGGATGTTCCCGCCCGGGAATCGGGCGTGCTGGCCGAGGTACGGGTCGCCGAGGGCCGGATGGTCCGGGAAGGCGAGGTCCTGGCGCAGATCGACGACACGGAGGCCCGCGCCGCGGAGGAACACGCCAAGGCCGAGCTCGACGTCGCCGCGGCCCGCGCCGCCAACACGGTGAACATCCGCTTTGCCAGGAAGTCGGTCGAAGTGGCCAAGGCCGAGTTGGATCGCTCCAAAGAGTCCAACCAGAAGTACGACAAGAGCATCTCCGAGACCGAAATGGACCGCCTGCGCCTGCTGGTCGAGAAGGGGACTCTGGAGGTGGAGCAGGCCGAGCACGAGCTTCAGGTCGCGGCGCTCACCCAGCGGATGAAGGAGAGCGACTTCCGAGCCGTCCAGGAGCGGGTCGGGCGCCACGCGATCACGGCCCCGCTCGCCGGCGTGGTGGTCCAGGTCAGCCGGCACCGAGGCGAATGGGTCAAACCGGGCGATCCCGTGGCCCGCATTCTGCGTCTGGACCGGTTGCGGGCCGAGGGATTTCTCAAGATGCCGTCGTGGCGCGAGGATCTCCAAGGCTCTCCGGTGCGGCTCCTGGTCGATCTGCCCAAGACCCCAAACGCGGAGTTCTCCGGCAAGGTGGTCTTCGTCGATCCGGAGATCGACCCGGTCAACGCCCAGGTCCGCATCTGGGCCGAGTTCGAGAACCGGGGACTGCAACTGCGACCGGGCATGAGGGCCAAGATGCTTGTTCAGACACCGGCGTCGAAATAGAGATGGATGAAGAACGAACAACGGACACGTTCCGCCGCCCCTTGCTTTGGGTGCCGGGCTTCCGTTAGAATCGATGTTAGGGGGGGTATGGAGCGATGTCGTCCGCCGAACAAGAGCTCGAGAGCTTCAGCCAATTCGCGAAGGCGCGTTTGCGCGCCGGTCTAGGATCTTCGCTGGACGAACTATTTGACCTCTGGCGGATCGAAAACCCGTCCGACACGGATTACGCGGAGAATGTCGCGGCCCTTGCGGGCGCGGTCAATGACTTTCGCCGTGGCGACCGCGGGCGACTCGCGGGAGAGCTGAGCCGGGAGCTTCGCAAGGAACTCGGCCTGTCGGAAGAATGAGCTTCCAAGTCTACGAACTTCATCGGGCTCAGGCCGACGTCCGGAGTATCGTCCGGTGGCTTGCAGAACGCTCTCGTCAGGGGGCGGGAGCCTGGTTGCTGGCCTATGATGCAATGGTCCGTCGTCTCGAGGAACAAGCCTCATCCTGTGGCCCCGCGCACGAGCACGACGATTGCGAGTTGGACGTGCGGCAAGCCCTGTTCAAGACGCGCCGGGGCAGGGTCTATCGCGCCTTGTTCTTCCTCGAAGGTCGGGATGTGTTCATTCTTCGGGTTCGGGGACCAGGACAGGCTCCGGTAGATCCAGACGAACTTGGGACCGTGTAGCGACGGTTCTTCCATGATGAGGACGATGCGACCTGTCTGAAGCTGATGACCGGGCGGTGCGAGACGGATTAGCTCGCGATCCGCTCCTGCTGCCGCTTGCACAAGGGTATTCACCTGATCGCGGTGCTGCCGTGCCCCAGGAATCCGTAGCCGACCGCCGCCTTCCCGTGCGCATGCGCGCCGACTTGGCGATCCACTGCCAGTCCTACGGATCGCGGCGCTATTGGCTGGTGAAAGATCCCGTGGCCCTGAGGTACTTCCATTTGGGCGACGAGGAGCACGCCATCCTGAAGATGCTCGACGGAACGACGAGTCTTCAGGAGATCAAGCGACGCTTCGAGTCGGCGTTCGCGCCGATGCAACTGACGCTGGAGCAGATTCATGCCTTCCTCGGCCACTTGCACCGGTGCGGCCTGCTCCTGGTGGAAGCGCCCGGCCAAGGGCGGGAATTGCTGGAGCGGCGGAACCTTCGCCGGCGGTGGGAGTGGGTGGAGTCGATCGGCAACGTGTTGGCGATCCGTTTCCGTGGCCTCGATCCCGACCCGTTGCTCCGCTGGCTCGACGCCCGCTTCGCGTGGATCTTCTCGCCGTGGTTCCTGGCGGCGTGTTTCGTCCTGGTGGTTGCTGCGGGGATCCTGGCGGCCGTTCAGTTCGAGGTCCTGGCCCAACGCCTGGCGGCATCGAAGACGCTCTTGGCGCCGGGCAACCTGCTTTGGCTGGCCGCGGCGATCGCGCTGGCCAAGACGCTCCACGAATTGGGGCACGCCCTGACCTGCAAGCACTTTGGGGGCGAGTGTCACGAACTCGGCGTCATGCTGTTGGTGTTCACTCCCTGCCTCTACTGCAATGTGTCGGACGCATGGCTCCTGGCCGACAAATGGCGGCGGATCGCCGTGGCCGCCGCCGGGATTGTGGTCGAAATCGTGCTCGCCGCGGTGTGTTTGCTGCTCTGGTGGTTCACCGAGCCCGGGTGGCTCAACACGCTGCTGCTCGGCGTCGTGCTGGTCTGTTCGGTGAATACGCTCTTGCTCAACGGCAATCCGCTCTTGCGTTACGACGGCTACTACGTGCTGGCCGACTGGATCGAGGTCCCCAACCTGAGCCAGCAGGCGCGGGACCTGATCGGCCGCGGGCTGGCGAGGATCTTTCTTGGCGAAGACCGGCCCGCCGAACGGTATGTGCCCGGCCGCCTCCAGGCCCTCGTAGCCCTTTACGCCGTCGCATCGCTTGTGTACCGTTGGGTCGTGGTTGTGGCGATCTTGTGGGTCTGCTACCGGTTTCTCCGGCCCCACGGCCTGGAGGTGCTCGCAGGAGGTTTGGCGGTGCTCGTGCTGGCCGGAATGCTCGCGATGCCGCTGGTGCGGTTGGCCGGATCGCTCGCCAATCCGGCCTTTCGGCAGCGGCTGCCCCGGGGCCGCTTTGCCGCGTCTTGCGCGGTCGTGGTGGCGGTCCTGGGGATCGTCGCGACCGTGCCCCTTCCGTTTCGTATCAGCGCGCCGGTCGTGCTCCAGCCCCGGGGCGAACGGTCCGTCTACGTCGTGGTGCCCGGCGCACTGACGGCGCTGGTCGAGCCCGGTGAGCGGGTTGCGGAGAACCAACCCGTGGCGCGACTGGCCAATCTCCAGCTCGCCAAGGAAGTGGCCGAGCTGAGCGGCCAACGCGAGCAGCAGCGTCTGCATCTGGAGAACCTGCGGGCGAGGCTTGCCGGCGATCCGGCGGCCGCCCGGCAGGTCCCCGAGGCGGAAGCATCGCTTGCGGACATCGAGGCCCGCTTGCGGCAGCGGCATCGCGACGAAGAAGACCTCGTGCTCCGCGCTCCCGTGGCCGGCACGGTCATCCCGGCGCCATGGCGGCCGGCCTCGCCGTACCGCGCCGAGACGCTGCCGGCGTGGCAAGGCAGCCTCCTCGATTCCCGAAACCGCGGCGCGCAGGTCGAAACCGGAATGCTCTTCTGCACCCTCGGCGATCCGGCCCGACTCGAAGCGGTCCTCGTGATCGACCAGGCCGATATGAAGTTCGTGCGCCCCGGCCAGAGCGTGCGCATGAAGCTCGACCCGATGCCGGGCCGGGTGCTGGAGGGCACAATCACGGAGGTCGCCAAGCGGGACCTCAAGGTGGCCCCGCGCGAACTCGCCGCCGACGGTGGCCTCGCCGTCCGGATGGATCGCGACGCAACGCCGCGCCCCGCCAGCGTCTCCTATCAAGCGCGGGCCACGCTGGCCGCATGTCCTCCCGAGTTGCTCGTGGCGGCACGCGGGCAGGCCAAGATCGAGGCCGAGCGCAGGTCCCTGGCCGCCCGGTTCTATCACCGGTTCTTGCAGCTCTTCCGGTTCTCGCCGTAAAGATCGGGCAGGGAATTGCTGGCGTCTTCGGCAGCTTGGGTGGCATGCCGTCACTCGGCGCAGCCGAGGGTCGGCATGGAGGCCGCGAGGGCGGCTTCCATGCTCACCCGACGCTTCGCGTCGTGAGAGCATGCCACCCAATCC
>CAYSGY010000330.1:0-6675 GCA_964430315.1 uncultured Planctomycetaceae bacterium | reverse complement strand
CGAGTAAGGATCGGCCGGGAAACAACCGGCGTCTTCCCCGCTCACTTCGCCTTCTGGCTGAGGTGGACAAAGATCCCCTTCTTGTTGCCGACGATCACGTCGGGCAGGCCGTCGCCGTTGAGGTCTGCGGCGGCCACTTGGGTGCCGACCCCGGAATTGTCGTCGATCTTGTGGGGAATGAACTGCACGTTCTGGTTCTTGTCGCGCCGCAACTCGAACCAGTAGACCACCGCCGGCGCGTTCGGCTCCTTGTCGCCCTTGGGACCGTGGGCCCAGAACCGTTTGCCGGTCAGCACGTCCTTGAGCCCGTCGCCGTTCATGTCCACGAGGTCCAGGGCGTGGGGCTGGCTGAACCGGAGGGCATCGGACTTGAGGTCGGGCTCGGGCGGCAGGATGACGTTCTGCTGCCAGCTCACCTCGCCCGAGGCGCTCCGCACCTGCTTGTGCCAGACCAGGCCGTAGTGGTGGCAGTGCCAGGCCGTGATCACGTCGGCCAGGCCGTCGCCGTCCACGTCGTAAACGAGCATCTGGGCCCCGGCGTCGGCGAACTTCTGGACGTGCTTCGGCCACGGCGTGCCGGGCTCGGCCTTGGCCGGGTGCTCCCACCAGCCGATCGACTCGACGATATCGACGCGGCGGTCGCCGTTGATGTCGCCGAACCCGATGCCGTGCGTATACTTGTGGTAAGCGCCCTTCGGCGTAATGGGGTGAAAGCACCATGCCTCCGCGGGCTTGGCCGGGTCGTAGGTGGCGTAGCCCATCCACCCGGTGGTGTTGTAGAGCAGATCGGGCCGGCCGTCGCCGTCGATGTCGCCCCACATCGGCGACTCGTTCCCCACGTCCTTCAGGGCGAAATGGCTCTTCCAGGGGCCCGTGCCGCCGGCGGGGTTCTCGTACCAGAACGAATCGGCGCCGGGCGTGGGGATATTGAGGATGTCGGGCCAGCCGTCGCCGTTGAAGTCGCCGGCGAAGACCAGGAAGCAGTCGGAGTAGCCCTTGGGATCGTAGACCTTGGACGGGCGGAACTCGTGCCTCTTCTGGAAATCGGGGCCCTCAAACCAGAAGGGCCCGGCCACCACGTCGAGCTTGCCGTCCTTGTTGAAGTCGGCGTAGTACGCCCCTTCGCAATAAAACTTGTCGCTCAGGACGAGCTTCTTATACGCCGGGACCGGCGTCTCGGCATACGCCGCAGTGCCCAGGAAGCACATCACCAACAACAGGGAACGCATGGTTCTTTCTCCAAGGTGGGATAAAGGAATCCACGCTCGGCGCAGGTCTCCCGACCTCGCCGAGTTACCGACCGAAGGTCTCCGAGGGAGCTGGAGACCTTCGGTCGCCGGACGTGCGGGGTCAGGAGACCCGCGCACAGCGCGTGTCCAGTATTCGCTATTCACTACTTCACGAACAGTCCTGTCACCGGGACGATCTCGACATTCTCCGGTTGGATCACCAGAGGAAACGTGCTGATTTCGCGGTCCTCGGCGAGGACCGACTCGGGCTTCGGGGTCGGGTAGTTGCAGGGGCTCGGGGTGTTCTCGACCAACGCCTTCTTGAGCGACTCCGCGTCCTTGGTGACGATCACGATCTGCATGTCGCCATACTGCCAGTGCTTCTCGATCGCCGCGTTCACCTCGTCGAGGGTCAATTCGCCCATGGTGCGGCGGTAGTTCTCCAAGTGGCTCCCCCGGATGCCGTAGAAGCGGTCGTCCAGGGCGTAGCCGAGCCGCTCCGTGGTGGTCGGGGCGAAGTGGAGCACGTAGTTCCGCAGGAACTTCCGCGTCAGGTCGAAATCGGACTGTTCCATCCCGTGGTCCACGAGCTTCTTGAACTCGCGGAGCGCGGCCCGCAGCGCGAAGTGGCGGGCCTCATGGGGGACGGGCCGGATCCAGATCTCGAACATTTGCTTGCGACGGGCGACGTTCTGCGGAGGCATCTGCAAGTGGCTGCCGTTGGGGAAATGCTCGATGTAAGAGTAGTCGCCGTAGTTCAGCCCCCGGGCCTCCCGGATCACCTGGTACAAGTGGCTGCTCGAATTGCGATGCTCGCCGAGGTAGGAATTGGCCAAGGCCAGGGCGTACCACGGGCGGGGACCGCGGAGAATCGAGATCGGGAAGCCCATACTGATGGCCGTGGCCGCGCAGTCCTTCTCGACGATCGTCACGTGAAGTCCGCGGATCGGCGGCGGCTCGGGCGGAGCGACCTCGGCCGGGCGGCCGGCCGGCAACGGAAACAGGTCGGTCCTCAAACGCTTCACGAGCCCTTCCTCGTATCCGCCACCGATCCCGATCACCAGGTTGCCCCGCCGGAAGTGCTCTTGGTAAAACTTGCGCACGTCGTCCAACGTAATGCCCCGCACACTCTCGATGAGGCCCGTGGGAATGTGGGCGTATCGTGTGCCGGCGAACACACGGCTCTGAAGAACCGCCTTGCCCAGGTCCTCGTCGCCCGCGTAGCGGAGGACGTTTTCCAGGACGTTGAGGGCCTGGCTCCGCAGCCGCTCCAGGTCGTCCTGCCGGAAGGCCGGCCGGAGCACGGCGTCGATCAAGAGGGGATAGTACGCCTCCAGATTGTCCTTATGGATACGCCCGCCGACGATCGTCATCTCCTCCGACACGGAAGTGTAGTACGTGGCGGCCAGGGGGAAGAGCTTGTCGAGGATCTGCTCGTAGCGGTTGCGCTGGGTGGCCGCATCGGCAAGCATGGCGGCGGTAAGCTCGGCCAGCCCCTCCTTGCCGGGCGGATCGTTCTGCGATCCTACGGCGAACCACAAGCGGAAGGAAATCGTGGGGTCCTGCGGCACCGGCAGACGCACCACCTGCGATTCGGGGATCATCTCCGCGGCGGTGGCCTCGTCGCCCCACGAACCCGAACCGAGAACCCCAAGGGCCAGAATCATGGCAAATCTCACAAGTCAGCTCCTCTTCATCGATCGCGTGGCTTGGAAATCGCCACGAGGCGCTCCATGCCGACCCTCGGCTGCGCCGAGTGACGGCATGCCACCCGACGATTCATCATTCATCATTCATCATTCATCATTCTGCATTCTGCATTCATTCACTGCCGCGGAGCACCATCACGGTCCGGCGCCGGGCGTCGAAGTACTTCTTGGTGGCCTCCTGGACGTCGGAGGGCGTGAGGCGGTCGAAGGCTGCGTAGAGTTCGTCCACGGCCTCGATGCCTCCCGTGATGGCAACGAGCCGGGCCAGGGCGGCGGCCACTCCGCCGGCCGAGTCCAGTTCCATCAGGAACGCGTACTTATTCCGCTGCTTGACCTGCTTGAGCCTCTCGGCCGCGACCGGCTTGGCCTTGAACTCCTCGAGCGTGCGGTAGACCTCGTCGCGCACCGAGTCCAGGTCTCCGGCCTTCTTGACCATCGCCACGATTTGGAACAACGGCAGGTCGCGGTTCAGCGGGATGTCGGCCGCGATGAACTCGACCTTCTGCTCCTGGACCACGAGCTTCTTGTAGATGTCGCTGTTGCGGCCGAACGCCAGGTCGCCCAGAAGCAGCGCGGCCACGTAGTCGCGGTTCGACGGATCGAACGCCTCCCCCTTGTAGGCGATCGTCAGGACCGGCAGCGTCTGGCCGGGATACTTGACCTGTCCCGACCGTTCCTTGGTCTGCTCCGGCTCACGAGGGATCGCCGGCGCCTGGTAGCCCGGCTTCCAGGGACCGTAGTATTTCGTCACCAGGTCCATGGTGGCCTTGGGGTCGACGTCGCCGACGATCAAGAGCACCACGTTCTCCGGCCGGTAGAAGCGGTGGAAGAAGGCGCGGCTGTACTCGTAGGCATGGGGCATGGCCTTGATGTCGGCCTCGAAACCCATCGTGGTGTGCTTGTAGGTGTGGGCGTCGTAGGCGAGGCCGCGGAGCCGCTCTTCGAGCAGGAAGAACGGATCGGTGACGCCCTTGCGGTACTCGCCGTAGACCGCCCCCGCCTCGGTCTGGAACGCCGCCTCGCCGTAGTCGAGGTTCTGAAAACGGTCGCTCTCGATGTCGATCACCTTCTCCAGGTCTTCCTTGGCGAACTGGAGATGATAGGCGGTGAAATCGTCGGTCGTGAAGGCGTTGGCGTCGGCCCCCATCCCGGTCACGATGCGGTCATACACGGGCCCGGGGTGCCGCTTGGTCCCGCGGAACATCATGTGCTCGAAGAAGTGGGCGAAGCCCGACTTGCCGTGCTCCACCTCGTCCCGGCTGCCCGTGCGCACGATCGTGTAGTAGGCGATCAGCCCGGGACTCGGCACGCGGACCATGAGCACGGTCAGGCCGTTCGGCAGGGTTTCCTTCTGGCACGGATACGGAAAGACGCCGCCCACCGCGGCCACCGAAGGAGCAGCCAAGACCATCAGCAGAATTCCCAAAATGCGACTCATCTTCTCTCCTCGGCGCACGCCGCGGTGGCACGTTATGGACTGAAGGAACTTGCACGATCCTGGAAGCGTGCCACTGCTTGACCGCTGCCGGAAAAACGCTATCCGATCGGGGAAAACGTGCCGACGGCAGCGGTCAAGCAGTGCCACACGGCCAACGCGGGCTCCCAGAATCGTGTAACCTCATTTAGCCTCTAAGCCTATCGCGGCCGGCTCCGCCGGTCAATTCCCCGCACACGTGAGCCGGGGCATCGACTTGTGGGGCCCGCCGCAAGCGGCAATACTACTTGTCTTGGAGGAACGGCCGTACCACAGGGGATCCTCGAGGACCATCAGGAAAGCGTCTGCCATGCGAAAATTCGTTCCGATTCTGCTTCTGTCGGCGGCAATGGCGCATGTCGGTGGGACACTCGCGGCGGAAGGCGTTGCGGACGCCCCGGGCCCGGCGCTGCCGGCCGCCTGGCTCCGGGCGTTCCAGGAGCCGCCGCTGGCCGACCGGCCGCTGCAAATCGTCCACGGAATCGACCTCGGGCAGCCCACGCCCGAGGCCCTCGACCAGATGGTCCCCGGCAGCGGCACCCGGAAGATCGCCTTGCGGAAGATGAGTTCCTACAAGGACCTCGGCCTGGGAGGCATCGTGTGCAACGTGGCGTTCCAGGACTATCTCTGCTCGGAGGAGAACTGGCGCAAGCTGGTGGCCGGGATCGACGCCTGCGCGGAACTGGGCATGGTGGTCTGGATCTACGATGAAGAAGGGTATCCGAGCGGGGCGGCCGGCCGCCTGGTCCTCAAGGACAACCCGGCCTTCGAGGCCCTGGCCCTCGCCTACGACAAGTCGCGACCCGAGCCGTTCTTCCTCCGGCCCGCCTACGAATTCACCCACGCCAGCAACAACTACCACGCGGCCCGACGGTACGCCAACCTGATCGACGATCGCGCGGTCCGCTCGTTCGTCGCCCACACGCATGCAGCCTACTACGAGCATCTCAAGCGGCATTTCGGCAAGACGATCCAGGCGATGTTCACCGACGAGCCGTCGCTGATCGCAATCAATCTCGGGCAGATCCCGGAAGAGGTCCGCAAGAAGGTCCGCGTGATCGACCCGATCGATCCGGCCGTGCGCCCGTTGCCCACCGTGCCTTGGGCCTACGACCTGGCCGAGCGGTACCGGCAGCGCTACGGCACGGACCTGGCGCCCCAGCGGAAGAGCCTCTTCGGCGGAGACTCGCCGGAGGATCGCCGCGTGCGGTCGCAGTTCTGGGAATTGATCGCCGACCTGATGGCCGAGCGGTATTTCGGAACGCTTCAGAAATGGTGTGCGGAGCGCGGGATCGCGTCGTCGGGCCACACGCTCTGGGAAGAGGCCCTCATGCACCACCCGGCCCTGGACGGCAACAAGCTGAAATGCCTGGCCCGAATGGACATCCCAGGCCTCGACCTGCTCACCTCCGACCCGGAGGCGGTGATCCACAGCGGCTGGCTGACGGCGGGCCTTCCCAACTCGGCGGCGATCCTCAACGGCGGCCGCCGCGTGATGACCGAGGTGAGCGACTTCGCCCAGAGGATGGGCCACCAGGGCCCGGCCGGACTGCCCGAAATGCAGGCCACCGCCGCCTGGCAGGCGGCGTGGGGAGTCACCGAATTCACGCTCTACTACAGTCCCCACGACCGCTCCGCGGACCAGTACCGGGCCTATGGGTCCTATGTCGGCCGGCTCAATGCCCTGCTCAAGCCGGCGAGGATCGCGCCGGAGGTTCTTCTCTACTACCCGGTGCGCGACCTCTGGGCCGAATATCTCCCGGTCGCGGAGCCGCTCTCGCTTGGCTCGCAGTCGCCCAGGGCCCAGCGGATCGTGGGCTCGTTCAGCCGCCTCGGGCAGGCCCTCCAGCGGAGCCAGGTGCCCTTTGCCATCATCGACCACGAGTTTCTCGCCGCGGCCAAGGTGGAAGCCGGCGGATCGCTGTGCCATGGCGAGCACCGCTTCCAGTCGCTGGTCGTGCCGGCCGACGTCGAACTGCCGCCACCGGCCGCCGCGGTCGTCGAGCAGTTCCGCAAGCAAGGCGGCCGGGTAGCGGTCGACGGCGGCCCGGGCGGTACGCTCTCGCGGCCCGCACTTCTCGCCGCCGTCCAATCGGCCTTGCGCATCGCACCTGCAAGCGACACGATCACGCTGGGCGCTTTCGTCCGCGACGGACGGAGAATCCTGCTTCTGGTCAACGTGGGCAAGCAGCCTTACGAGGGGAAGATCCGGGTGGGCCCGGCGACCGCCTGGCAGGTGCTCAACCCGGCCGACGGAAGCGTC
>CAYSGY010000329.1:0-6708 GCA_964430315.1 uncultured Planctomycetaceae bacterium | reverse complement strand
CTTTTTCATGCGCACCACTTGCTCGCCCTGGCTCCCTTTCTGCTGCTCACCGCCATGCCGCCGCATGTATTAGATATCGAGCACTGGCGTCCCCGAAGGCTGGGGGACATCTGTGGAAACTACGATTTCAAGGAGTACGTGGAAGATCTCATTTGGATGGTCCGCAAGCGAGGCCATACCGGCGGCTTCAACCTGCTCTACACCGGTGATACCCCAATGTCTATCCCGATCGTGAGACTTGATTCTTCGCCTCCAAGCAACCCGACCTCTTTCAAAAGGGCGTAGCCGTCCGGAAAGTCGGGGCGGAGCATGGCTTCGATTCTCGCCGGAAGGCCTTTCTGCCTCAACATACCGAACTGGTGAAACAGTTCGGCTCCGGCACCGAGGTACACCAGCTGCGGCCTACGCCCCCAACTCCGCCAAGGCTCGTTTCTCCAAGTGTAGACAATCCCAATAAAGGTGTAGATTTTCCCAATGCCGGACAACCTTGAAAACGAGACGCCGCCCGCTGCACTCCATGAGCGAGAAGGACAGCAGTCGGCGGATCCACCCGACAAGTTGGCCAGCCCGCCGTCGAACGCGACGCCCACAGCCGCTGGCTCATCCCCCAATGGGCCGGCTGCTATCGTGGTCCTACAAGCAGTGCTCGACAGTGGCGCCGAGCCTTACTGCGACCTAGCGGGAATTCCCCGGTTGCGCAGGAAAACGGACAAGGCCGAGTTCTTACCGTGGCCAATCCGGTCGCGGCAGGTGGAGGCATGGATCGCGAAGCTGTATTACGAGAAGGACAAGCTGTTCGTCAACCGGTCCGTGCTCCAGCAAGTCTCGCTCGTGCTTGAGGGGATCGCTGATGCCGCCGGGATCTACCTCCGCAACCAGGGGACGGCTACCAAGCAGGCCCGGCAAGTCCGACGAGGAAACCCGTCGGACAACTGAGGCAGGCGGGGCCATGGAATTGCCAACCAAAGGCCTGCTACTTGCGGGCTTTGACCGCAATGCTCACGATCTTCCCTCGGAGCCGCTCGTCGCTCTCCGCCATCGGGAAGATTGTCTGGCGGACGACTGCGACCTCCGTGAAGCCGGCCTGTCGGATAGTCTTCAGGTAATCCTGCTTGCCGGCGGCCCCGCGGAGCCATGCACCCCACATCTGGTCTCGAAGAACCTCGTCGGGGAACCCGCCCTCGACCACCAGATCGGTGATGAGCATCCTGCTGTTTGGCTTCAGGCAGCGGAACACCTCTTTGAATGCTGCCAGCTTGTCGCCGGGATAGTTCAGCACGCAATTGCTGATCACCACGTCAATGGACTGATCAGCCAGCGGCAGCTTTGCCATGTCCGCCTGCTTGAAAACGAGATTCGTGTAGTTGCCTTTGGCAGCGCTCGCGGTTGCCTTGGCGATTGCCTCGGCAGAGATGTCGATGCCGATCACCCTTCCCGTCGGCCCGACCCGCCGCACGGCCAGGAAGGCGTCGAGCCCGCCTCCCGAACCGACGTCCAGAACCGTATCGCCCTCCTTCAACTCGGCCAGCGCAGTAGGGTTGCCACAGCCACGGCAGACCACGCCTTCCGGGATGCCCGCCAGTTCCTGCTCCGAGTAGCCGATCGACTTGGCGTGTTCCAAAGCCTCCGCCGATCTTCTCCCTTTCGATTTCTTCTCCGCAAGGAGATCGCCAAATGGGCCGAGCAACTGGTACTTGTTCTGCCACGTCGTGTACATGATCCCTACAGCCCCAGGGGTCTGGGCCAGGGCTTCCAGCCACCCCTTGGGATTCTCTAGCGTGTCGCCATCGTAGTAGGCGCCGGCCAAAGTCTTGAAGCCGAGGCCGGAGAAGTGTGCCAGGCTCTCTTTCCGCTTCTCGTAGTACCAGCACACGATCCGCAGGTCCTTGGGCACATACTTCCACGACCCCGTGTAGTCGCCCTCCACCAAGTAGTAGTTGCCGTGGGCATTGTGATTCGGGTCGAGCATGTCGGACCAGACAAAGACCTCGGCCTGCGGGTTGACGGCGCGAATGATCTCGAACTGCCGGGTGAAGCAGTCGCCCAGGATCTGGGCCATGCTCATCTTTCGGGCCTTGCATGCCTCGCATGACCCGCCGGCCCGAATCTCGTCCATGCTCAAAAGCCACCGCTTGGGCGCCAGATGCTTCTGGATCAGTTCGGCCTGCTTTCGCCAGATGTCGTAGACTTTCGGCTCGGACATGCAGGCAGTCACCTGGCCATCGTGGATGGCCATGCCGTGGTAATAGCTCACCCGCAGCGCCTGGCCATCGCGGATGCGGCTTCCCGGCAGCAGCCGGATCGCCGGGCCGGGGTGATCGAAGCGGAAGGTGAGCTTGGCATCAGCGATGGGTGCGAAGTCCCGGCCTTCCTCGTACACCGTCCCCGAACTCTCCTCCCGGACCGAAAGCGGCGTGCCTGGCCGGCGGAGCACGTTCACCAATCCCACCTCCTCGATGCGCAGATCATCGAGCCAGAACCGGCCTTGCTTGCCGCCCCAGACGCCCGCATAGATCCGTACCTTGTCGTATCCCATGCTGTTGAAGCCGATAATCACGGGCCGCCAATCGCTGGTCGAAGCGACATGAATAGTGATCGGTGCAAGGGAGCGATTTTCGGTGAGCACCTGGATATGGAAGCAGCCAGCCGGCTGGAGATTGTCCGTTTTCAGCCAACCGGCAAGTCGATAGCAGCGGTGGGGCCGCACCGGAACCTCGAACAACACCCGGGCGTGTCCATGTGGGAATTGGCCGAAGTTCTCAAACCGCAGCGAGGCCTGGCCCTCCTTGGCCACCTGGGTGTCAACGAAGCTCACCTTGCCCGGCAGGTCATGGAAGCGGCAGCCTCGGACGCGGTCGCCCGCATGATCCTCGAACCCGCCGTTGGAAATCTCAACAGGCAAGTCGGTTTCGAGCCGCGCCTCCCTTCCCCGGACCACGAATCGGGCATCCTTGACCAAGAGCCCCTCGGCCAGGTTTCGGTCGTAGGCCAGGACGCTCCCGCCGTAGCCCGCGGAGAAGATAATCGGGATAATCTCTACGCGGCGTTCGGCGCATGCCTGTTTGACTGCTTCCAGGCGCCGAAGGTATTCAGCCGGCTGTCGGTCCAAGAGGTCGAGCCCGGCGGCCAGCACCATCCCGTTGAGCCGGTGTTCGGCCGCGGTCTTGACAATCCCCCGGACGTCCTCGACATCCTGGTCCTTGTGCAGTCCCCGGGACACGTAGACCCATCGGCATGGATACTCGCCCCCCGAAGCTTGTGAAACGCTCAAGAGGAGAGCAAGCACACCGAGGCATGTTTGGAAACACCGCATGGAATCGTCCTCCTCCAACCCGGCAATTTGTCGCCGCCTGCCATTGTGCGGCCGGCGCCAATGGCGCGTCAACCGGTTTACGGCGGCCGCCACGTCGAATCGAGATTTCCTGCCGAACGCGGTCCGAGCGGATCGCACCCTTGCTTCACGTCCCCAACCGCAGCCGGACCAGGAACTCGCTGATGGCTTTCCGACCCCGATCCTCCGGCAGCGGTGAATCCGCAAACGCCTGATCGAGTTGGGCCTCCAACTCCGATAGCCGGGCTTCGTGCAACGACCAGTCCAGATTGCCCACGGAGGTGTTTTCGCCGCCGACTTTCCTTGCGATCAGTTCATCCAGGAATTCGAGGCCAAAGTGCTGGTTGAGCCGCAGCAGATTCGCTTCGATCTCACCCGTCCGAAGCAGATAGATGCCAGTCATCAGCACTCGGTAGGCATACAACACCGGCTTGGCCCGCTTTGGATCCTCCTTGGCGATCAATTTCCGCTGCGTAGCATAGAAGCCCCGGTAGTGATGGTAGTGGTGCCGGGTGTCCGGTCGGCCTTCCGCTTGTTGCAGGCGACGCACGACAGCACGCAGTTTTCCCAGCTCGACACACCACCCTGCGCACGCGGCAGCACGTGATCCAGCGTCAGCTCTTCGCTGCCCGGCTGGGCACCGCAGTACTGGCAGGTGTAGTGGTCACGCTTGAAGATGTTCCGCCGGCTGAAGGTCACGTGGGCCACGGGAAGCCGGTCATAGCCGCTCAGGGCAACCACCTCCGGCACCCGCAGCCGGAACCGAACCGCCCGGATGAACGGCTCGTCCGTGCGCGGCTTCAGCTTCGACCAGTCAGCCCAGGTGTAGAGCTGGAAATCCTCCGGGTCCACGACGCGGGCGGACTCGTTCCACAGCAGCACCAGCGCGCGGGCCACCGTCGCCACGTTGACCGGCTGCCAGTTGCGGTTCAGAACCAGCGTCGGGCGCTTCAGGATTCTCGGAGTCATGGTCGCATCCTTTCCGTCAAGGGGTGTCTGGCCGGAGTCGAACCGGCACCCTCTGGTTCACAGCCAGGCGTGCAGGAACCGCTACACCACAGACACCATATATAATTGTCTCGCGCAGCACCCCGACCAGGACTTGAACCCGGAACCTCTCGTTAGAAGCGAGAGATGATGTCCATTTCACCATTGGGGCACGCCGTCTGGCACACCAAGCGGAAGGCATGGGATTTGAACCCAAATCCCCGTGAGGGGGCACGGTTTGCGGTGAAGACGACTTCGAAGCTGCTGTAGGAAGGCGGTCTTACCATCGCCAGGGTTTCCCGAAAGGATCACCAAGCGGTAACGGCCCTCCAGCATTTGGGGAAGCAAATCGGCATCAAGCTTAGTCTCAACGTAGGTGTCGCGGCTGAACTGGCTTTCTAATCCCCGGTTGTTGTTGTTCCCGATACAACTGTTGCGGTACCCGACTGGGAATCGAATCTGGTGTACTTCTCCCGGCTCCTGGCGCAGCGGCACCCTGCTTTGTGCTGCCGGGTCACCCGCGTGCTGAAAGAGCATCGGGTTCCCGTGCGGTTCCTGGAAGGAACGGCGGATATCTGGATCAAGGATTACGCGCCCGTCCAAGTTACCAAGAACCGTTTCATCAAGTTCCGATACGATCCGGACTACCTCCGGGGTTGTGAAGCCCAGATCACCGGGGATGGAATCTTCGGGCAGCTACAAGAGTTGGGGCAGATCAATCGCTCCGACCTCGTCGTCGATGGCGGCAATGTGGTGGCGGCCAGGACGAAGGTGATTCTCACCGAAAAGTGTAGTGTTTCAGGCCAAGTGGCACAGGGGCCAAGGCAGGTGACGGCCTCCTCCAGACCCATTACTCTGAGAGGGAAGGGAGGATGACCGATGAGCGAGAAGGGCGAGCGGAAGCGGCGGAAGTGGACGGCCAACGAGAAACTGCGGATCGTGCTGACGTGCCTTCAACCGGGAGTGGAGGTATCGGAGGTCTGTCGTCGGGAGGGGATCAACCCGACGATGTTCTACAACTGGAAGAAGCGGCTGATGGCATCGGCGGTCCAGGTCTTCGAGGAGAAGCCCAAGAAGCGGGACGTGGAGCGGGAGCGGATCGAGCGGGAGACGTCCCGGCTGAAGGACGTGATCGCGGAGATCACGGCGGAGAACCTGGAGCTAGAAAAAACGCTTTCGGGCTAGAGGATCACGGGAAGACGCCGCCGGAGTTGCAGCAGCGGGTCCACGAGGAGGTGCAGCGAACCAAGGAGCGGAGCGGTTGGCCGGCAGGGAAGACGTTGGCGGCCTTGGGAGTGACGCGGACGACGTACTATCGCTGGCTGCGTGAGGAGGCATGGGCGAAGGCCCGGCCGGCGGCGCCGGTGCCGCCGGTACAGCCTTACGAGGCATTGCCGGAGGAGAAGGCGGTGGTGAAGGAATATGCGTTGAAGCATCCGGAGCTGCGGCACCGGGAATTGACCTGGAGGATGGTGGACGAAGACGTGGCGTACTTGGGGGCCTCGACCGTGTATCGGATTCTCAAGGAGGCGAAGCTGGTTTGTCCTTGGAGAAGGAGGAGCAAGCGTCGCCGGGAGGAGGACGAGAAGGCGACCCGTCCGGACCAGATCTGGGCGACGGACATCAAGTACACCTGGGTAGGCGGCCGGGATTACTTCCTGGTGTGCTTCCTGGACAAATACAGCCGGTACATCGTGCATCACGAGTTGTTGTGGACGATGGACGGGCCGGCCGTGAGCGTGGCGGCCCAGGCGGCCTTGGAGACGCTGCCACGGGATGCCGCCGGGAAGCTCTTGGAAACGCCGCTGATCCGTTCGGACAACGGGATCTGTTACATCTCGCGGGAGTTCGGCGCGGTGCTGGACGAGCACGAGTTGAGCCACAAGCGGATCAAGCCGCACTGCCCGGAAGAGAATGGGTTGATGGAGCGAGCGAACCGGACGATCAATCCTCCGGCCGACCACTGCCGTCACGCATGTGGAGGTCATAGTATGACTTCGGAGCAAGAACCACCACGCCGTGACATGCCTCGGGCTCGATTTCGAGCGGCCACTCATTTGGATAAGCGGACGAGAATCTGCCGGCCTGGGGTGAGTAATCGTCCAGCCACTCTGCCAAGCCCTCGCTCAGGCTCGCTAGATTCGGTTGTGTAAGCAGGCAGCCGAGGTAGTCCAATCCTTCCAGAATCGCATAGAGTGGACTATCTTGGCTGTTCTGTGGACCCTTACACTCAAACACAATTAGTGACCCGTCTTGCGTTAGGCCAACGAGATCCGCCCTTCGTTTCTTCGTGCGGAAAGAAAGGGTCTTGCCCTGGTTGGGGACTTCGCAGCTAAATAGTTTCTGTTGCGAAAAGGGTGTTTTGGGTGTTGCTCGTTGGGGCGAACGGG
>CAYSGY010000328.1:0-6726 GCA_964430315.1 uncultured Planctomycetaceae bacterium | reverse complement strand
AAGGCCGAAAAAATCCTGGCCAACTCGCTCCGGCTCCTCAAGACCGACTGCGTGGACCTGCTCTACTTCCACCAGGTTGGCGACCGGAAGGTGGAGATCGCCTTGGAGCCTGACGGGGTCCTCACGTGGCTTCTGAAGCAGAAGAAGGCGGGCAAGACCCGGTTCGTCGGCATCTCGGGCCACAACCGGCCGGCCAAATTCGTCGGGCTGCTGGAGTCGGGCGAGGTCGATGTGCTCCTGGTCACGGTCAGCTTCGTCGACCGCTATACCTACAACTTCGAAGAAAAGGTCCTTCCGATCGCCCGCAAGCACAACACCGGCATCGTGGCCATGAAGGTCTTCGGCGGGGCGAGGAAGGGCAAATACGCCGATCCGAAGTGCCCGCCGCAGCTCGACGTCGAGCATCTCGAGCTGGCCGTGCGTCATTCGCTGGGGGTGGAAGGGGTGGCCACGCTGAACCTCGGGGCCCACAACGTGGAGCAGGTCCGCAAGAACGTCGAGATGGTGAAGCGCTACCGACCCCTCTCCGCCGATGAGACGGCGAAAGCGGCCGAACTGGGCAAGAAGCTCGCCGCCGACTGGGGCCCCCACCTCGGACCCGTCGCCGGAATCGGCTCGACCAAGAGCGTCTATCACGTGTAGGGCCAGACGATGCGATCCTTTCGGAACGGCCTCGTCCTCGGGGCGATCTTCTCGGCAGTCCTCACCTGGTACTGGTTTTCCGCGGAGGGGAGGGCCATGTCGGAGTCTCCGTTTCGCGAGCGGGTGAAGGTGCCGCCGTTTCCGGAGGGGCTTTCCTGGATCAACACCGCCGGTCCGATCCAACTGAGCGACCTGCGGGGCAAGTTCGTCCTCGTGGACTTCTGGACGTACTGCTGCATCAACTGCATACACATCCTGCCGGAGCTTAAGAAGCTCGAAACGGCCTACCCCAACAACCTGGTCGTAATAGGGGTCCACTCGGCCAAGTTTGCCGCGGAGCAGGACTCCAAGAACATCGCCGAAGCCGTGCTCCGTTACCGGATCGAGCACCCGGTGGTCAACGACTCGAACCGCGTCCTCTGGGATCGCTTTGGGGTGAACGCCTGGCCGACCGTCATGCTGATCGACCCCGAAGGCTACGCGGTGTGGGGCACCAGCGGCGAGATCACCTTCGAGCAGGTCGACGCCGTGCTCAAGCCGGCGGTCGCTTACTACCGCAAGCGCAAGCTGCTGGACGAGACGCCCCTGCGTTTCGACCTCGAAGCCTACAAGGCCCGGGCCACGCCGTTGAGCTTCCCGGGCAAGGTCCTGGCCGACGGGGCCGGCGGCCGGCTCTTCATCGCCGACAGCAACCACAACCGGATCGTGATCGCCGGGCTCGACGGAAAGCTCCTGGCGGTGATCGGGTCCGGGGCGACGGGCGCGAAGGACGGCGATTTCGCCTCAGCCCAGTTCAACCAGCCGCAGGGGATGGCCCTCGACGGCGAGACGCTCTACGTGGCCGACACGGAAAACCACCTGATCCGCAAGGTCGATCTGGAGGCCAAGACCGTAACGACGATCGCCGGCACCGGCCGCCAGAACCGCGACCGGCCGCCGGTCGGCAAGATGCCGGCGGCCCGGGCGATCGCGCTTTCCAGTCCGTGGGACCTGTGGTTCCACAAGGGCGACTTGTTCGTGGCCATGGCGGGCGCCCACCAGATCTGGAAGATGCGCCTGGAGCGGGCGATTCTCGGTCCCTACGCCGGCAACGGACGGGAGGACATCGTCGATGGTCCGCTGCTGTCCAAGCGTCCGTACCAGCCCGGCTACTCCTCCTTCGCGCAGCCGAGCGGCCTGACGTCCGACGGCACCTGGCTCTTCGTGGCCGACAGCGAAGGCAGTTCGATCCGGGCCGTGCCCTTCGATCCTCGCAAGGAAGTGAAGACCGTGGTGGGCACGTCGAAGTTGCCGTCGGCGAGGCTCTTCACGTTCGGCGACGTCGACGGAGCCGCGCAGCAGGCCAGGCTCCAGCATGCCTTGGGGGTCACGTTCTGGGAGGGCCGGCTCTACGTGGCCGACACGTACAACAGCAAGATCAAGGTCGTCGACCCGGCCTCCGGAGAGACTCGCACGCTCGCCGGCGACGGAACGCCGGGGCTCAGCGACAGCCCCCCGCGGTTCAACGAGCCGGCAGGGATCAGCGCCTCGGCGGGCAAGCTGTTCGTGGCCGACACGAACAACCACCTCATTCGCGTCCTCGACCTGGCCGACAAGAAGGTGACGACGCTCACGATCGCCGGCCTCCAGGCGCCCAAGGCGGCGGCCGCTCGGGAATCGGCCCGCACGTCGCCCGGCGTCACAGAGCAGAAGCTCGCGCCGGCCTCCGTGAAGCCCGAGGGCGGAGCGATCCGGCTGGCCGTCGCGCTCGAATTCCCCCCGGACCACAAGCTCAACATCTCGGCCCCGCTCTTCTACCGGGTCGATCGGGTCGCGCCGAGCGGCGAGGCGGCCGAAGCGAAGTCGCCCGCCGGCGTGGTCCGCAGCGACGTCCTGGGCAAGACGACTCGCGTGAAAACCCCGGCCGCATCGTTTGAGATCCCGCTGCCCGTCGACCCCGCGTCCGGCAGCGACACCCTCCGCGTCACGGTGGACTACTACTACTGCCGCGAAGGCGCCGACGCGATCTGCAAGGCCGGCAGCGCCGCCTGGCTCGTCCCGATCAAGCTGTCGCCCGACGCCGCGGGCGCGACCGTCGCCCTTTCCCATCAGGCACGGTGAGGTTAAATGACCGTGCGGGATTCTGGGAGACCATGGCACGGACGGTAGGGAACGCCCTCTGTGGCGTTCCGGCAGCGGAGGCGTCCCGTCCAGTCACTCCGCCTTCTCTCATCTTCTCCCCTTGCCTTTCCCACCGGCGGGAACTGCCGGCTTGACGTCCGTGTTTGCTGTGGGCATGGGCGCGTGAATGCTGGTCTGCCAGGCGTGCAGCCTGGCTTGCAGGTCTTGCGCCTTGTCCGCGCGAACGGTGGCGAGGTTCTTCTTCTCGCCGATGTCGTCGCGCAGGTTGTAGAGTTCGAGGTGCTTGTCCTCCATGTACTCCATGAGCTTCCAGTCACCGGAGATGATCGCCGCCCCGTCAACGCGATTCGATCGCGAAGACGGCGTCCACGGCGGCGGGGCCGAGGATGCGGCGTTCGCCCGGACCGAGCGTCGCGGTCATGAGGGTCGCCGGCGAGTTGCTCGCCTCGAGGTCGCCAAGGCCGAGGATGTGACCGAGTTCATGGCTCAGGACGGTCAGGAGATCCACGCGTCCGGCGGCCGGGCCCGAATCGAGTGCGCGGAGCGAGGTGGGGGAGAACGGCGAGAATTCCTCAGCGGTGCTCGGCGTCGGATCGACGAACCAGCCGAGACCGTCGGCATCGCGATCGAGGAACACGGTGGAGCCGCTCGCGGTGCCGAGCCTGCCTGCCGGCAGGTCCGTGATTTGCCACTGGACGGTTTGCAGCCGGGCCCACTGCGCGGCGGTGAGGCCGCTCGCCGCCCAGGTGTCGATCGCCTGGCCCACGAGCCCGGCGATCTGGCGATCGTCGAGGCCCCGGGGTTGCGGGCCCGCTACACGGACCGCGGCGGGATCGGCCGTCAGCGGCTGGCCGTCGATATACACGGTCAGGGCAAGGCCGCCGGCGTAGTCGCTATTGATCAGAACGCAGCTTGAGCCCGAGGTCCCTTCCGGGACCCAATCGGCCAGCCACGCGAGACTATCGGAGGAGGTGTAGGCGGTCAGGATCGGGAAGGTGTCCTCGGGATAGACTCCCAAGGTGTTGCCGATCCGCGTGTCGATCTTGTGGGGATTCTTGTTGTCGATCACGTAGCCGTCGCCGACGACCGTCACCGAGATCGTCCAGGGGCCGAGGGTGTCGTTGTCGCGGTTGGTGCAAGCGACCGAGAGGCCGGTCCGATCGAGAGCCGCGTAGTTCGGGTCGGTCGTGGTGATCGCGTCGACGTAGACCGAATAGGCGATATCGCCGTCGATCTGGGAATCGTCGACGCCCTTGACGGTGACGGTCCTCGCGGTGCTCCAGTTCGAGGGGGTGAACGTGAGCGACGCGGGCGACACCGTGCCTTCGCCAAGATCGCTGCTGGCCAGCGTGATCGTCACGTCGGCCGCGGGCTTCGAGTTCAGCTTGACGGTGAAGGTGGCCTGGCCGCCCGACTCCGTCGTCACCAGGCCGGAGGTGCGACTCAAGGTGATCCCGGGCGCATCGTCGTCGAGGATCGTGGCGATGGCCATGTTCTTGAGGTTCAGGCGGGCGTTCACCGGGTTGGAGAGTCCCACGGCGAACGTCTCGTTCCCTTCGTAGGCAAGATCCCCGCGCACGGGCACGACGAGGTTCTTGGTGGGCGTGAGGCTCCCTGCCTTGAACGTCAACGTGCCCGTCACGTCGGTGTAGTCGCTCCCCGGCGTGGCGCTGCCCAGATAGGCCGTGTTGAAATCCACGGTCACGGTCTGCGTGCTCGCTTTGCTCAGGTGGACGTCGAACGTGAGGTTCTTCACCCCGTCGTTGCCTTCCTCGATCGAGGCATCGCTGATGAGGACAACCGGCAGATTGAAGGCCGGCCCGAGACCGGAGGCCAGAATGAGATTGCTCTTCGTGGTGCCGTATTCCGCGACCACACGAACCGCCCCTTGGTCCGGCCCGATGACCAAGAGCCCGGTCGCCGGGTCGATTGCCGCGACGTCCGAGCCCTGCGGGTTGAACGCGAGGAAACGCAACTGGTTCGGGTCGATCTCGACGAGATTCCCGTCCGCATCCCGGGCCACGACGGAGAACTGGATCTGGGTGCCGGGATCGAGCAGGCCCGTGATGCCGGGCGTCGCGGTCAGCGTCAAGTTGGCGACTTGCGGCGCGGCCGGAGCGGCGATCGCCGCCTCGACTCCGCCGACCGGAACGTGGACGTCCCGGTTCACCGGCTCGGCGTTCTCCTGCTGGTACACCAGCGCGTAGTCGCCCACCGGCACCGCGACGTCGGCCCGGCCGTTGGAGTCCAGCGGCACGACTTGCCCATCGCCGAGCCGATCCTTGCTGACCACCGTGAGATGGCCCAGCCCGCCCGGCGACACCTGGTCGGGCGTCACGGTGATCGACATGGTGGCGAACGGGATGGTGGGATCGACGACCGGCGTTTCGCTCGAGACGTAGATGTCGGTGAATCCCAGGCTGACCTTGGCGAGATGCCCCTCGGGAGCATTCAGCACCGTCTGTTCGTCGACCAGCTTGTACAGTTGCGTGCCGGCGACACTCAACTCGGCGCCGGCCACGCCGGGCGCGTTGGCTGTCGCAGCGCAGAGACCGATCAGCACGAGGTTCTGCATCGTCGCGTCCGCCGCCTTCTTCTCGATGAGCTTCAACTCGGCAGCCCGGTCCGTCACCGGCTGAACGCGGGAGGGAGCCAAGGCGCCTACCGCCTTGCTGACCGACCCGAGAGTGAGCGTATCGGCGGCCTTGGCGAGATATCCGATCGCTTCCAGCAGGCCGGAGGCCGTTGCCAGCCCCTTCACCGACTTGTCCATGACCGGAAGCGACTCCAACTGTTGGGAGTCGAGGACGGTCGCCACCGCGCCCATCTTGCCGAGCGTATCCGAGGCGGACTCGGCCATCTTGACGGCAACCGACGGCTCGGCGGCTTCGGCGAAGGCCGAGGCCGCCAGCCTTGCGGTCTGCGCGGCCGCCGCCGGCTCCTCCGGCCCATGGAGCACCAGGAATCGCGGCGGGTACTGGCTCGTGGGATCGAAGGCCTCCAGGACCGCAATTCCCTCCGTGCCGGTCCCCGTGGAAACCCCGACCACGAGGCCAGGAATGGGATGTCCCGAACTGTCGTCCAAGAACTGGAACGCAACCTCCTCGCCCGCCACGCGGAGCGTGACGCTTCCCTCGCCGTCGGTGGTGCCAACGTCGCTGAATCCCCGGAGGTCCAGGAAACGGGGATCGACCAGCGGGTTGACCGCCGCGCCGCCGATCTTCACCGACTTGGGCCACGCGCCGGCGCGGAAGTAGTTCTCCTCGCCCGCGACGCCCTGGATCGTAAACGAGCTGATCTTGCTCTTGGCGCCGTCGACGATTTCGTCGTTGCCGTTGCGGAAGACGAGGCCCACGGGGTCGAGCCCGGCCCCCACCGTCGTATTCTCGACGTCCCCGCCCACGGAGAACGTCTTGATCGAGCCGGACCCGAAGGTGTCGGCTTCCGTCGCGACGCCCCCGAGCGCGTAGTCGGCCCCGAGATTCGCCCCGGCCAAGACCAAGGAGTCGATCAGGTCGCCGCCGATCCGGAAGGTCCCGATCGAAGCCCCCGCCACCGTGCTCTGGAGCATCGAGCCGCCGATCGTGACGTTCGTCAGGGCCCCCAAGGCGTGGAGCGTGCCCTGGAAGTCGCCAGTGACGGAGAACTTGGAGACCGCAGGCTTCTTCCCCAGGATGGCTGCGGTTGCCGTGGCGATCAGCGAGCCCTCGAAATCGCCGCCGGAGATCGCCACCGTGCCGAAACTCGCCGCGGACCATTCCCCGCTGGCCCCGCCGCCTTTCGTCGAGAGCGAGGCGATGGCCCCCTGGGCCTGGAGCGTGCCCTGAAAACCGCCGGTGACGGAGAACTTGGAGACCGCGGCCTTCTTGCCCAGGCTGGCCGGGCTCGCCTTGGCAATCAGCGAGAGCTCTTAATCACCGCCGGAGATCGCCACCGTGCCGAAACTCGCGGCCGACCAGTCCC
>CAYSGY010000327.1:0-6735 GCA_964430315.1 uncultured Planctomycetaceae bacterium | reverse complement strand
CTTCGAAAGGTGCCGTATGACCGAGCCTGCCGAAGTCAGTGCCCTGGAAAAGCTGAAGGCTTCCAGCAACTACCTGCGGGGGAGCGTTGCCGCCGAGTTGGCCGACCCGGGCGACACCTTCCGGGAGGAGACGGTTCAGATTCTGAAGCATCATGGGATGTATCAGCAGGACAATCGGGACCTGCGGGGTGCCAAGGACGCCCAGGGTAATAAGCTGGGCAAGGCCTATTCCTTGATGGTTCGCGTCAAGCTCCCCGGCGGAAAGCTCACGGCGGAACAACTCCTCGCGCAACTCGATCTGTGCGACGAACTGGGCAGCGGCACGGCGAGGATCACCGATCGTCAGGATATCCAGTTGCACGGGGTCCTGAAGCGGAACGTCCGCGAGACGATCCGCCGCATTCACGAGGTGGAGTTGACCACGCTGGGCGCATGCGGCGACGTGGAGCGGAACGTCCTCTGCTGCCCGGCCCCGTTCCGGCGGGACCCGATCCGCGCGCTGATGCAGGAATTGGCCTGCCGGGTGTCGGACCATCTCCTGCCGAGAACCACCGCGTATCACGAGATATGGCTCACCGATCCCGATTCCGGCGAGAAGGAGCGAATTGCGGGCGGGGCTGAGGGGCAGGAAGTCGAGCCGTTCTACGGTCCCACGTATCTGCCAAGGAAGTTCAAGACGGCCTTTGCCCTGGCGGAGGACAACTGCGTCGATGTCTACGCGAACGATCTGGGATTCCTGGCGGTCAGTGAGAACGGGAAACTGGCGGGCTTCAACGTGCTGGTGGGCGGCGGTTTCGGCGTCACCCCGAGCAATGCTCGGACCTTTCCGGCGGTTGCCAAGCGAATGGCCCTGGTGAGCCCGGACGACGTGTTGGAGGTGGCCACCGCCGTGATCAAGGTACATCGCGATTTCGGCAACCGTTCGGACCGCAAGCGGGCGCGGATCAAGTATTTGGTGGCCGACTGGGGACTGGAACGTTTCAAGGCCAAGGTGGAGGAGTATTTCGGCCGGCCGCTGCCGCCCCCTCACCCGCAGGACGTTTCCGGCGTGGAGGACCACCTCGGCTGGCACGAGCAGGGCGACGGGCGGTGGTTCTACGGCCTGAACGTGGAGAACGGCCGGATCGCCGATCGCGACGGATGGCAGCTCAAATCGGCGTTGCGCGAGGTGTGCCGAACCTATCGGCCCGGGATCGGGCTTACGGCGCACCAGAGCATCCTCTTTGCCGACCTGCGACCGGAGGATCGGGGAGGCCTTGAGGCGATTCTCCGGCGTCACGGCGTGAGGCTTTCGGAAGAGACCTCGAGTGTCCGGCGCTGGTCCATGGCGTGCGTGGCCTTGCCGACCTGCCCTCTGGCCATTACGGAAAGCGAACGGGTCGCGCCGGGCGTCATCAACCAGTTGGAGAGGGAGTTGGATCGCCGCGGCCGCGGCGACGAGCGATTCACCGTCCGGATGATCGGCTGCCCAAACGGCTGCGCGCGTCCCTACAACGCCGACATCGGGCTGGTCGGCAAGACCGTCGGGAAGTACACCCTCTATCTTGGCGGCCGGCTGCTGGGAGACCGGCTCGCCTTTCTCTACAAGGACCTGATCCGGTTGGAGGAGATCGTCCCGACCCTGGTCCCGGTGCTCACCCGATTCAAGGCCGAGCGGAACGCGGGAGAGACCCTTGGCGACTTCTGCCACAGGATCGGATCGGCCGGGCTGCGTTAACCGGGTCTGCACAGCGCTCTTGGGCTCGCGGCGGATTCCCGCCCACAGATGCTCCCAATATCCCCCAGATGGCATGGGTATTTACATGTTCGGGGGCGAACCTCTATACTTCAGTACCGCCTACTTGTCCGAGGGAACAGAGACTCCTCACGAAGGGCGATCTGGAATCTCGGGGGTGTGAAGTCGGGAGGCTTCGAGGTGGACACCCTGCCGAGCAGGGAAGGGACCATCCTTGTGGGGGGGATCACGTTGGAGCGTCGAGGAAGGCTTCTTGGCGACGCGATGGGCCCTCCTGAAAGCCACATTGGTATTTCCTGAGACTGCCTGCTCGGCCACTGGCACACGGGCGCCAGGAGGACCCGGATGTCGATCACGGTGAAATGCCCGGAGTGCAGCGCGATTCTGCTGATCTCCGAGCAGGCAGAAGGAGAACGGATTCGCTGTCCGCATTGCCAAGCGGCCCTGCGATTTCCCGGGCAGTCGGATGCTGGCTCGTTGATCAACACGGCCGGATCGAATCCTCCAGCCGCTCCCCGGTCTGCCTATTCGGCCCCGCACCCGGCCGACGTCCGCACTCCCCAGGAAGTCGCCAAGACCCGGGCCGACAATCTGAACAACCAGGCGGTGGTCCTGCTCAACCTGGGGAAACCGCCCGGGGCCGAGCAGCTCTTTGAGAAGGTGCTTCGGATCGCCCCCAACCATCCGCAGGCGACGTACAACCGCGGCCTGCTCCACTGGCGCACCGGTCGGCTCACCGACCTCGGACTGGTACGCCAGTTGGAGGAACTTCGTGGGGCGATTCCCGACAACTGGCACGCGGCCTACTGTCTCGGCCTGGTGCATGTCGAGCGGGGCGACATCCCGGCCGCGGTGGAGCAGTTGACCGAGGCATCGAAACGAGGCGGAGGCAAGGATGCAGAGATCCTCATGCAGCGGGTGACGCCTCTGGCAGATCGGGGCGCACGGTGTACGGGAGTTCTCGAAGGGCACGTCGGAGCGGTCCGCGCGGTTTGTGTGAGCGACGATGGCTCCCGAGCCGTTTCCGGGAGTGTTGACGGCACTCTGCGGTTGTGGGACCTGGCCGACCGGACGTGTCTCCAAGCCATCCCCACCGGCAGCGAGCCGATCGCCGGCGTGGCGCTCGCACCCGACGGCCGTTGGGCGATTTCCGCCGGCCAGTCCGTCGCGCTGTGGGACCTGGCCGACGGACGTTGCCTGCGCTCATTCGCCGGGCACACCGGGCGCGTCACGTCGTTGTCGCTCCGCAGCGACGCAGCGCAAGCGCTGACGGGAAGCGAGGATCGCACCGTGCGTCTCTGGGACATCGAAACCGGCGAGTGTCTTCGCGTGTTTGAGGGACACACGGCTGCGATCACGTGCGTGTGCCTGAGCCTCGACGGACGTTTTGCGATTTCCGGGTCGGCGGCCCAGGAGTTGTGGACGTGGGACACGGCGTCGGGCAACCGCATTCGCGCCTTCGAGATCCAGGAGTTCGGCCCGGAGTGCGTCAGCGTGAGCCGCGATGCCCGCTGGGTCCTCTCCGGCGACGCCGATGCGAAACTCCACCTGTGGAGCACCAAGAACGGCATGCGCGTGCGCACGTTGCGAGGCCACACGCGGAAAGTGACCTCGGCCGGCCTCAGCGCCAACGGCCAGTGGGCCCTGTCGTCCAGCCTGGACGGCACGCTCCGCGTCTGGGATGTCACGACCGGATGCTGTGTTCGCACCCTGGAGGGGCACCGGACGGGCGTGGTCTCCGTCGGGATGAGCGCCGACGGGGCCCGCGCGGTCTCCGCCGACGGCGGGTCGGATTCCAGCCCCAGCACGCTGCGACTGTGGAACCTGGCGATCTTCCATCGTCCCGAGGGGCGATTCAAGGCGCCTCCCGCACGTTGCGTCATCGCGGGAAAGGAAGAGGCGAAACCCGGGCAGGCGCGGTTCCAGGGCATGCTGGCCCAGGCCCAGAGCCTCGCCGATGCCGAGCGTTTCGAGGAATCGCTCTACCTGATCGAGCAGGCCCGAAAGATTCCAAGCTTCGGACTGAGCGCCCAGGCCATCGACCTGCGAAGCCGTGTGGGGCAACACGGCAGCCGGGATCGGTTCCGCGACGGGCGCTGCACGCAGATGATTCGCTGCCCGGGTTCGGGCGTCGGAGCGGTTGCCCTGAGCCCCGATGCCTCGCATGCGCTCTCCGTCGGCCCGGACAAGATGGTGCGATTGTGGAATCTGGCCAAGGGAGAGTCGGGAGGTGTCTTGGCAGGCCATACGGCGCCGGTCAACGACGTCTGTTATCTCCCGGACGGCCGCCGCGCCTTGTCGGCCGGCGAAGACGGCACACTTCGCCTCTGGGACCTCGCTTCGGCGACGTGCCTCCGGACTTTCGAGGGGCATGCCAGTTGGGTGAGCGGCGTGGCGGCCTCGCCCGACGGCCGCTGGGCCGTCTCCGGAAGCCGTGATAAGACCCTCCGCCTCTGGGACATCGGCACCGGGGCCTGCCTCCGCACGTTCGCCGAGCACACCAACCTGGTCCGCGCCGTCGGCTTCAGCGCGTGCGGCCGCTTCGTCCTCTCCGGGAGCTTCGACAAGACGCTGCGCCTGTGGGACGTGGCGACGGGCCAATGCCTTCGCGTGTTCGAGGGCCATGCCGACATCATCCATTCCGTTTGCTTGAGTTGGGACCGACGCTGGGCCCTTTCCGCCTCGAATGACAAGACCTTCCGGGTGTGGGACGTGGCCAGCGGCCGGTGCGTACGAGCGTTTCAGGACCATTTCGAGCGAGTCCTGTCGGTGGCGGTGACCGGCGATGGCGGCTGGGCCCTCTCCGCAAGCGGCGACAAGATGCTCCGCCTGTGGCATCTGACGACCGGGCAATGTGCCCAGGTCCTTTCCGGGCATACCGGCGTGGTGACGTCCCTGGCCATCAGTGCCGACGGCCGTTGGGCCGTCTCCGGGAGCCACGACCGGACGCTCCGGGTCTGGGAGATCGAATGGGACTACGATTTCCCGGCCCACGCCGACTGGGACGACGCAGCGCTGCCCCACCTGGAGAACTTCCTGATCCTCCACACGCCCTATCAGGCCGCCCCGCCTGCCGCCGACGAAGCCAGCGACGAGACCATCGCCCGGGCCCTGACTCGCAGCGGAACCCCTTCCTGGAGTGAGGAGGATTTCCAGGGGCTTTGCGCCGCATTGCGCGGCGTGGGGTTCGGCTGGCTCCACCCGGAGGGCGTGCGACGCAAGCTCCAGGCCCTGGCCTCCTCTTGGTCAGTGCCCGCGTTGTAGCCTATCTGGTTGTACGTCAACCACTTCGGTGGCCTGGATTCCGGACTGGGGCACGCTGTCCTCCTCGGTCACATCAGTCCGGGCGTTGGGTGTGGCGAGCTTTTCTGGCAATCCGCGTACGAAGGGCTCACGGCAGGTCCCGCCTGCCGGGCGGAACCTTGAGCGACGGCAGACGTTTCCCAGGCCCCAGGTCCCTCCCGGCAGGCGGGACCTGGGGCCTGGAAATCTTGCCACCCCCCAGGCCTTTCTCGAGTTGACATGTCGTCGTAACCTGTTTAGAGTACATGGGTTTGCGATTCCGAAAATCCTTTGGACCGTGCAGGAGGCGGTGTGACCGAAAAGGCCTGGGGTGGCGTGTTCTCTGAGGCGACCGATCGCCGCGTGGAGGAGTTCACCGAGAGCGTGAGCTTCGACCGCCGATTGTACGCGCACGACATCGCCGGCTCGATCGCCCACGCCCGGATGCTCGCCAAGGTCGGATTGCTGAGCGACGAGCAGTGCCGCCAAATTGTGCAGGGCTTGAGCGAGATCGGCCACGATATTGAGCAGGGCGTCTTCCGTTTCTCGATCGATCTGGAAGACATCCACATGCACATCGAGCGGGCGCTGATCGAGCGGATCGGCGACGTGGGCCGCAAACTCCATACGGCCCGCAGCCGCAACGACCAGGTATCGACCGACCTGCGGCTCTGGGTCCGAGAGGCGATCCAGCAGATCGATGGCCGCCTGGTGGCCTTGCAGCGGGCGTTTGTGGGCCGTTGCGACGCCGACTTCGAGGTCATCCTGCCCGGCTACACGCACCTCCAGCGGGCGCAGCCCGTGCTGGCCCCGCACTACTGGCTGGCCTACTGCGAAAAGCTCCAGCGGGATCGCCAGCGGTTGGCCGATTGCCGCCGTCGTGCCAACGTGTTGCCGTTGGGAGCGGCGGCCTTGGCGGGAACGAGCCTGCCGATCGACCGCGAGGAAGTCGCCCGCCTGCTCGGGTTCGAGGGCGTCGCGGCCAACAGCCTCGATGCCAGCAGCGACCGCGATTTCGTGCTGGAGTTCGCCTTCGACCTGGTCCTGATCGCCGAGCATCTGAGCACTTGGGCGGAGGAGTGGATTCTCTGGTCCACCGCCGAGTTTGGGTTCCTCCGGCTGCCGCAGGCCTTCTGTACCGGGTCGTCGATCATGCCGCAGAAGGTCAACCCGGACGTATTGGAATTGATCCGCGGCAAGACGGCCCGGGTCGTGGGCAGCTTGCAGACGCTGCTGGTCCTGGTCAAGGGATTGCCCTTGGCTTACAACCGCGACCTCCAGGAAGACAAGCCGCCGCTGTTCGACGCCCTGGACACGGTCAAGGCCTCGCTGGACCTGGCCGCTCCTCTCGTGGCCGGGGCCACGCTCAACCGCGAAGCCATCGCCGAGCGGCTCGACCGGGGCCATCTCGATGCGACGGCCCTGATGGAGTCCTTGATCCGTCGCGGCATCCCCCAGCGCACGGCCCACGGCCTGGTCGGCGGCCTCGTGCGCAAGGCCATGGATCGCGGCTGCCGCCTGGCGGACCTCACGCTTCGCGATTTCCGCGAGGCCCACCCGGACCTCGATGAGCACGTCTTCGAGGTCTTGGGGCCGATCCGTGCCGTCGAAGCCATGCGGAGCTACGGCTCCACCGGGCCCGAGCAGGTCCGGACACAAATCGAACGATGGAAGCAAATGCTCGAAAGCAGGGATGAGAGATGAGAGAGCAGAAGAAG
>CAYSGY010000326.1:0-6740 GCA_964430315.1 uncultured Planctomycetaceae bacterium | reverse complement strand
GCAGGGCATTTCGCACAGCCGAGGGCGGCTGTGCCACACATCCAAGCACGACTGGCGGAGCACTAGCGTGCGAGGCCACCGGGGCGACCACGATGCGACGGCATCGGTCACGGCGAGGCTTCCTCGCGATTGGCCGTTGCGTCGGCCTCTGCCTGCGAGGCGGCGTATTGGTCGAGGATCTCCAAGGCCTGCCGGCGCACGGCAGCGCTGACCCATACGACGCCGGTGGAGAAGTGTCCCAGGTCGTCGTCGCCCGAAAGCGCCAGTCCGGCGGGCCCGCAGTCCCCAAGGCACTGGAGCAGGCGATATCGCACGCGCCCGACGCCCGACCCCAAGCCGAGATCGGCCACGTCCGAGAGCCGAATCGCTGTGGCGGAGTCGATTCTGCCGCTCCGCACCGGATGATACCACCGGCCGCAGCGGTCACAGTACGGCAGCCTCGCCGTGGCGCCGACGAGAACCACCGCCGGCACGAGCAACAACAGGGCGTCGATCGACCATACGAGCCACGCGAAGCCGTCCCGGGCCGCATAGCCGCCGATCGGAAGCCCGCGCGAGGCGCTCCAGGTCATGAAATCCCAGAACCGGTCCGGGGGGACCTTCTCGGGGGCCACCATTCGCAGGCGGACGAGCCTCTCCGGGTCGCGAGCGAAGTCCTGCCGGACTTCCCAGAAGGTGAGGCAATGCTGTCCCGCCACGGTCAAGAGGCCAGCCAGCAGGGTCCCGAGCCAGATCGTGGGCCGGTGTCCCACGTCGAGCACCCGCATGAGCAAGACGATCACGCCGCCCAAGAGGATCCCGGCCATCAGGGGGAAGATCGCCAGCGGCGCCGCGTAGGCCCGGGCCACGACCACGGCCCAAGCCGCCAGAAGCCCGATGGCGGCGCACACGGGCAGCCAGACGATCAGCTTCCGTCCCCGAAACCCTCCGGGGGCAGGCCCGGCGACCGTTTCACCGACGCTGGCTGGGGTATTCTCCATGTCCCCCAAGATAGCAGAATTACCCCAAGTTGGCGACGGGGAGGAAGTGGCTGACGGTTGGTGACGAGTCCAGGCGCCTCGGCGAAGCCGGGCCTCGCAGGAAGGGCTGGACTCGCCGCCGTTTCCCGGAATTCTCGGAAGAACCTCTCTTAGCCCCCTATCGCAGGCGCAGGATGTAGCGAAGGAAGTCGGAGTCCAGCCGTTTGAGGTCGGGGCCGAAGGCCTGTTGGAACTCGCGGACTCGGGTTTCGGGATCGTCGCTCTTGGCCGGCTCCTTCGTGGAGAGGGTCCGCAGGTAGTCGATGTACTGCTTCGGGCGTTGCTTGAGAAGGAAGTAGGTCAGGGCCCAGGCCTCGGCGTAGGCGTCGAGCCCCTTGCTGGTGTCGCGAAAACGGGCGCCGTCGCGGAGGAGGGAGAGGAGCGAATCGGAGGGACGCCGGCTGGCATAGTCGCGGAACTGCGCGAGCCTGGGACGGTTCACCGCCCCGATCGTGCTCCATCCCTTGGCGCTGGAGACATCGGGCGTCTCGAAGTAGACGGCGATCCCCTCGCTGAACCAGAGTGGGCAATCGCTGAAGCGGGCGTGGAGGCCGCAGTTGTAGGCGATCTGGTGGGTCGCCTCGTGGACGATCGTGGCCACCATGCGTTCGGCATCCGGTTGGGCGAGGATCCGGCTGATCTGGGCCGCGGTGCTTCCCCGCGGCGCCCGCTCCAGGCCCGCCACGCCCGTGAGATCGAACATCGTCATCCGATTCGTCCGCAGGCTGTAGTAGCCGATGATGGCCGCGACCGCATCGCCCAGTTCCTTGCGGGCGAATTGCTCGTAAGACTGCCGGTCGGCAAACACGACGGCCACCAAGGGGAACTCGGGCGTCTGAAGGGCAAATCCTCTGCGGCTCCAGAAGTTCGTGAACGCCATATAAAGCCGCTCGAAGAGCGATCCGCACCAGACGGCATACTCCCGCGACGCGTTGTGAAGGACCAGGTAATGGGCCGTGCGGTGGACCTCGAAACCGGCAGGCAACTCGGCCAACACGCGCTGCGACATCTCCTCGGCCGAGAACGGCTTGAACGGGAGATCGTCGGAGGTCCGCCCGATCAACTCGTCGGGCTGGACCGGCCAGAGGACGCCGTCGCGGGCCAGGAGGAGCAGCCCGCCGTCCTGGGCCGTCGTCAGGATGCGCCCGGTGACGGTGACGCGCTTGTCGTCTTGTCGCAGGGTGACGTGGTCCGTCGACCACGCCGAAACCGTCAGTGCTGACCCGATCGCGAACAAGCAAACCGTCAACCAGGAACAACGCACGGAAGGACTCCCAACGGTGTCGGTGGGCGCAACCAACGGCGGGCGAGCCCGCCCGCTACGCCGGCGATATGCGTGTTAATTCTCGTCGCTCCCGACCAGTTTCTGCTCGACCTGGTCCGCCTGCCAGGCGATGGCCGAGAGGACTTTGCTGACTTCGATCGGGCTGATGGTGTCGGCGATCTGGTTGGCCTGAAGGACCACCTTGTCCTGGCCCTCGACCTTCTTGATCGCGAACGCCCCGTAGACGGTTTCCGTGTTGTAGCGCAGGAGGGCCGAGGCGTTCTGCTCCGAGGCCGGGCCGCAGACCGACCAGTACGTGACCATGGCCGGACCGGAATTCCCGGCCCGGGTGAACTCGACGTGAACGACCTGCTTGCGCAAGGATCCGATCGGGACGGTGATGTCCCACGTGTCGCCCGATTCCACGACCGGATAGCCGGCGGCCGTGGCGATTCCCCGGACGACCGCCTTCGGGTCGACCGCCACCCGGGCAAGATCCTTAAAATCGAGCCCGCTGGCGGAAGGCAGCGGCACGGACGCCGGGGCTTGGGGCGCCTGTTGCGGCTGCGGCGCCACGCCCGGCGCAGGCCCGCCCGCACCGGTCGCCATCGCGTCGCGGATCATTCCGGGCATCATCATGCCGAAGCCCGCCCCCAGGCCCATGCCCATGGCGCCGTCGGCGCCCCCGCCGCGCTCGGCCAGTCGCGCCATGCTGTTGGCGGCCTGGAACTTCATGTACGCGTTCAGATCCCCTACCGCTCCCATGGCACTTCGAGCGTCGATAGCCTTCTGGACCTCCTCCGGCGGCGTGATCGCGCTGATGAAGAAGTCGCGAAGCTCCAGCCCGTACTGGGCGAAGTCCTTCGTCACGGCCGATCGCGTGGCCGAGGCGATGTCGTCATAATGGGCCGGCATTTCGAGGACGCTGAACTTGAGCTTGCCCATCTGCTCGGTCAGCCGGGAGACGATCAGATCGCGGAGGTAGCCGCTGATCTCCTCGGTCGTGTACTTCCCCTGGGTGCCCACCAACGTGTTGACCAACAGCCCCGTGTCGACCGCCCGGAACGCATACTTGCCGAAACTCCGCAGGCGGACCACTCCGAAATCGGCGTCGCGAAAGGCGACGGGCTGGCGAGTGCCCCACTTCTGGTCCGTGAACGTATGCTTCCCGACGAAGTAGACGGAACACTGAAACGGCGACTTCTCCCAGGGAATCGTCAGCAGCCGCGTCAGCAGCGGGACGTTCATGCTGGTCAGGGTGTGCCGGCCCGGGCCGAAGCAGTCCAACGCCTTGCCGCTGCGGAAGAAGACCGCTTCCTGGGTCTCCTGGACGATGAGTTGGGCCCCAAGCTTGATGTCGGCCGAGCCCTCCTCCGGGACGCGGTGAACGAGGGTGTTGCCCGCCTGATCGAAGAACTCAATGACTTCCAACCGCAATCCCATGGTCTGGTCCTTTCCTGCATCGCCGCAGCCCAGGCAACCCCGTAGCCGCGTAGGTTATGCTTCAGCATAACACGTAGGTGATGCTTCAGCATAACACGTAGGTGATGCTTCAGCATAACACGCAGGTGATGCTTCAGCACAACAACCGCTCCGGGGGCCAAAGCATAGCGTAGGCGATCCCTAGGGATATGCTAAAGCATAACCTACGCGACCTGAAGATCGGACACGGCCGCATCCCCCTTTGATTCCGTATTCGCCGACGCCGGCTCGTTCTTGGGACGACGCCTCCGATATTATCCATTTTTCCAGATTTAACAGGCAGCCGAGTTGGATTCCCGTGGTCTTCCCGTTGCCCAGGGTTCACATGGTTCCGTTCCCAATCGGCGAATGGTGCGACGGAAACGCCGTTCTCGCCGGCCCCGGGTCCTTGAGTCGGGCTGCGGCGCCGGCTATGGTGGCGATACCTGAACCCAAGGACCTTGCGTGAACTTGGGAGGGCGAGGCTCCTGCCGAGCCGTCGTGCACCCGCGAAACGGTACGGCTGCCCCCGCGCACAGCGCTGCGTCCACTGGCGCTATCGTGATAGGAGAAGGAGTCATGTCGGTTGAAGAACTCCTGAAGTACGTTCCTGCGGCGGCCGTGTATCATCGTGTACCGTTGCCGGACGGTGAGAACGCCCTGGGGCCGTGGCGAGAAGCCATCCAGCGGCTGGTGGAACCGGCGGAGGATGACGCGGCCTGGAACCGGCTCCACGATTGTGCGTGCCACGGCGAGTCGGACGACCCGCACGCCGCACCCAAAGAACCTCCCACGGCCGACGCGTGCCCGGCCGCTTGTGAATCGCCGTTCGTCTTTCCCGAGGGTGAAGACGGCCGGCACCTCCGGGAGATCCTGGAAACGAATCGGCCCGCCCTTGAGTGGATCGACCAAGGGATCGAGCGAGGGCGGCTGCAACTTCCCGAGTCCCAGACCATCGAGGATTTTTCCAAGTTCACCGAGTGGATGGCTCCCTTACGTTGCGTTGCGCAGCTTCTTCGGGCCAGGGCCATGGCCGGCGCCACCGACGGCGAGTTCGACGCCGCCGGCCGGGATCTGATTCGCATCCTGCGCGTTGGGGAAATGCTCTGCGGCGGCGACGTCTCGCTGAACTGCTATCTCTCCGGCATGGCGATCGAGACCTTCGCGTTGGAACAGATAGGCAGGCTGGCACGTCTGCCCGGGGTTTCGGAACGGGTCCGTGCCGAGTTGACGTCGGCCGTTCGCCGGAGTCTTGCTCGACGCGACGAACTCGCCGGGTGCGCATGCTTTGAATTCCGGAATTCGGACTTGTTCTGGGTCGATCGTTTCCCCGATGGCGGCACGCTGGAAACGCTGGTCGACTTCTGTGTCCGGAACATCTCTTGCGAGGTCCTGTGGGAGGCGGACCGGGATAAGGCCCAAGAGCAGGGCAATGAAGAGGGCGACGGCGCCAGATTGCGCCGCTATTTCTTGTTCCTGCTGGAGGGCCATCCGCAGCCGTTCGACAAGGCCGCCACGGTGAGACTCGCCGGCCTTAAGGTCGCCGAAACGGCACGCCTGCTCAGCCGGCTGCGGCGGCCTTGGTGGCATCTGCCTCGCCTCTGGTTTGGCTGGCGGCGACACCGACGCCTGCGATGGTTTCGCCGTCAACTGGCGAAATGGCCCGGATACTACTCCGGCCGCACCGCCTGGGACATGATTGCCGCCGCCCCAATGACGCTCAAACAAGACTTGATCTGCGGAGCGGCGACGTTCCTCGACCTCGTGGGGCCGGTGAAGCTGCCGACACACCAAGCCATGCTCCGTGCAAAGAAGCGTCTGCGGCGAGTCGATAACCCCCTCGGGATTCTCTTCGCGGAATCCCTGGGCATCGACCTGGTGAAGCTTCGCAGCCAACAGGATCCGCGGGCGGCCGCAGCGAAACGCGTATTGAGTGCTCTCCTGCATCCACTGGCGCTATCGCGATAGGAGAAGAACGCCGCGCTCCGCGCGGGTCTCCCGCCGTTTTCGGAGACCTTCGGTCGCAGGCGGTGCGGGGTCGGGAGACCCGCGCACAGCGCGGACCCGGGCACAGCGCGTGTTACCCTCGCTTGCGCTTCGGGCTAGTGTAACGGTCGTCCGGCAGAGCGATTCAGCGAATCGCATCTTCGAGAATCCGGGCCACGGCCCGGGAGAAGGGGATCGAGGCCTGGGTGAGGGCGGCGGCGAATCCTGCGTCGGGCGAGAGGCACGGGTTGGCGTTGATCTCCAGGATCCACGGCTCGCCGGCCTCGTCTACCCGGAAATCGACCCGGGCATAGCCGCCCAAGCCGAACAATAGCCACGCCTCGCGTGCCAGCCCGCGGAGCCGATCGAGCAGGGGGCGGTCGGCGGGGGCGAAGTCGAAACGTCGCGGGGTCTGCTGGAACTCGAACGACGCCTCTTCCCACTTGGCCCGCTGGCCGACGATCCGCGGCTTGCCCGGCGGAAAGGCGGAAAAGTCGATCTCCGCCGGGGGCAGGACTTCCGGCCCGTCGGGCCCCGCAAGCACCGACAGGTTGAACTCGCGCCCCTCGATGTACCGCTCGGCAAAGCAGGGACGGCGCAGGCGCTGGGCCGCGTCGCGCAGGACGGTCCGAAGCCCCGCCTCATCGGCCGGATGGACGATCGAATGCTCGTCGAGATCGAACGAGGCGTGTTCCCAAAGGGTTTTGACGACGTAAGCCGCCCCGGGCACCAGGCCGCGGCCGGGAAAGCCGAGGGTCGATCCGCCGGCCCGACGCGGATCGAGAACCACCCACGGCGGGGTCGGAAGCCCGGCCTGGCCAAACCACTGCTTGGCCAGGAGCTTGTGGTTGGTGAGCAGCAGGGCCTCGGTCGCGGAACCGGTGTAAGGCACTCCCATCGTGTCGAGCAGACCGGCCGCGGTGCTTGCCAGCCAGTCGGAACCGCCCAGCGACTCGACCAGGTTGAAGACCACCTCGGGCCGGCAGGCCGCCAAGCGGTCCCGGGCCGCC
>CAYSGY010000325.1:0-6745 GCA_964430315.1 uncultured Planctomycetaceae bacterium | reverse complement strand
ACCTTCGGCCCGGGGGCCCATCCGCACATCGACCTGGCCGCCAAGGCCGAGGTCCTGTGCATTGCCCCGGCCACGGCCAATTTGTTGGCCAAGGCCGCCTTGGGGTTGGCCGATGACCTGCTGAGCACGGTGCTCCTGGCGTTCGCCGGCCCGATCCTCCTGGCGCCCGCCATGAACGCCCTCATGTGGGGCAAGCCGGCGGTCCAACGCAACGTGGCGCAACTCCGGGCCGACGGGGTCACGATCGTCGATCCGGAAGAGGGCTACTTGAGTTGTGGAATGGTCGGGCCGGGACGCATGGCCTCGGAGGAGAAGATCCTCCGGGCGATTGCCACGGCGCTGGAGAACGTTTAGCCGCGGGACGTGTCCCGCGCAGTGAGCATGGCGAGAGTCCTCATCACCTCCGGCCCGACCCGCCAGTACCTGGACCCGGTCCGTTACCTGACCAACGCTTCGAGCGGACGCATGGGCAGGGCCCTTGCCGGTGCGGCCCTCGCGTCCGGGCACGAGGTCGTGATCGTCTCCGGACCTGTCGACGTGAAGTACCCCGCCCGGGCCGAAGTCCTCTCCGTCGTCTCGACCGAGGAGATGCTCGAAGCCTGCCGCCGGGTGTTCCCTTCCTGCGACGGGCTGATCGCGGCGGCCGCCCCCTGCGACTACCGGCCCATCCAGGTCGCCCCCCATAAGCTCCGCAAGACCGGGGGATCGCTCCGCCTGGAACTGGCGGAGACGCCCGACATCGTCGCCACGCTCGCCAAATCGAAGGGCGCTCGCTGGATGGTCGCCTTCGCGCTGGAGACCGAAGACAAGCGGATGCGGGCCCTCCAGAAACTCGAACGCAAGAAGTGCGATCTCATCGTGCTCAACGGCCCCGGTTCCATCCACGGCCCGGGCACGGAAGTCGAAATCCTCGCCCCTTCCGGCGATGTGGTTGGCGCGTTTTCGGGCCCCAAGCCCGAGGTCGCCGAGCAGATTGTCGCCGTGATCGAGCGGATCTTGATCCCACGGGCTCGCGCCACGCCGTAACACCCGGCCCACTCCAAGAGGCTGTCCGGGAGGTGCGCCGCGTCATTCCCGATTCCAGCACCCCACCGGAGGGTGGTGCTGTGATCGCTCTTCGGCGGCGAGGTCCTGGTCTTTCCCTCGCGGCTTCTGTACGCCCCTCCAAGGCCCGTCCCCCGAAGGGAGAGGGGAGATTTCTCGAACAACCGCCCATGTCTATATAAATAGCATTTGACATTTCACATTAACATCAATAAAATTAAGATAGATATATGAAATAGTAATCTCTCGTCGAAGTTGATCCCCCTATCTGGAAGGAATGCGTCGAGATGAGCCCGGAACCGAAGCCCACCAAGGCCAAGCAATGGCTCGACTACCTCGGCGAGGAGGATCTGGCGTTTGTGAAGCGGTTCGTGCTGGCCTCCGGCTCGCTGAAGGAACTGGCCCAGGCGTATGGGATCAGCTATCCGACGGTGCGTCTTCGTCTGGACCGGCTGATTGCCAAGATCCAGGTGGCCGACGACCAGCAGATCGTCTCGGAGTTCGAGCGTCTGGCACGGACCCAGTACGCCGAGGGAAAGATCGACGTTTCCACCCTCAAGCTGCTTCTGGTGGCACATCGAGAGGAATTGGAGAAAGCCCATGAGACGTTTCGCCGTGATTAGTGCGTTGACGCTGGCGTGGTGCTGTCCGGCGTTCGGGGACCGCGTCGTTCGAGAGATCTTCTGGGAAGAGATGAAGGCATCGGGCGGTGTGACGGCAGGGGAAGTCGTAGCGGCTCCCTCCGGCTCGTCCGATCCGGCGGCGTCCGTGAGAATCGAAAACCCCGGAGGGCGGCCGAAGACGGTCCAGGTCCTTACCCTCGATCGCCCCGGAATCCAGACCCTTCGCTACGCCGTGCTCGGCTTGGTCCGTTACGCGGACGCTGCGCCGGGAACGCACCTGGAGATGTGGAACTACTTTCCCGACCACAGGGCCATGTTCACCCGCACGCTGGCGGACTCCGGCCCGATGCGCCGCCTCGATGGCTCCGGTGATTGGCGCCCGTTCGTGTTGCCCTTCTTTTCCGATGAGAAGGCGGGCGTGCCCAGCCGGTTGGAACTCAACGTCGTATTCACCGGTGGAGGCACGGTCTGGCTGGGGCCGTTGCGACTGGTTCAATACGATGCCAACGAGGATCCGCTGGCCGTGCCCGGCGCCTGGTGGTCGGATCGGACTGCCGGCTTGTTCGGGGGCATCGCCGGCGGCGTACTTGGCTGCCTGGGAGGGCTGATCGGAACGCTCGGCGGCCTTGGAAAGGCCCGCCGGTTCGTCATGCTGCTGGCCTGGTCGGTCGTCATTGCAGGGATCGTCAGCCTTGTGGCGGGGATCGTGGCGATCTGTTTGGCGCAACCCTACGCGGTCTACTATCCCCTTCTTCTGGCCGGGCTGATTTCCTCGCTCGTGGTCGGGCTCCTGATCCCGACTCTCAAACGTCGTTACGAGCAGCGCGAACTGCGCCGAATGGAGGCATTGGATCTTGATGGCGCTGGTTCGTCGCGGTGAACGGCGCGGGGCTGGAAAAAGCCGGCCGGGCCTGATATGACTTAGAGCCTACCCTGGAATGTGGCACAGCCGCCCCGGCTGTGCCACATTGCCAAGCACAGCCGAGGCGGCTGTGCCACAACTTGGTCTTGGGATAAGCTCTTAGGACTGCCCGAGCGACCGTTGGGCGGCATGCCCTTCACGTTTTAGCATTTGCCTTGAGGATCTAGCCGTGGCGATTGACTGTCTTTGTGCCGGAATTCTCTTTGCCGACTATGCCTGCGTCCCCGTCCCTCGCATGCCGGAGCCCGGAGAACTGGTGCCCACGGAGGGAATCCAACTCTCCTTGGGTGGCTGCGCGTCCAACGCCGGGCTAGACCTGGCCAAGCTGGGCTTGAGGGTGGGTGTGTCCGGGTGTGTCGGCGACGACGTGTTCGGGCGGTTCATCCTCGACACTTTGCGGTCCGGGGGCGTCGACGTCTCAGGGATTCACCGCATTCCCGGGGCCGGCACGGCGAGTTCCATGGTCATCAACGTCACGGGGCAGGACCGCCGGTTCATCAGCACGCCGGGGGCTAACACCAGGTTCACCGTCGGGCACATCCCGCCCGACTGGGTCCGCCAGGCCAAGGTCTTCTACGTGGGCGGCTACCTGATGATGCCCGGCATCGAGACCGACGAGTTCGTGGAGTTGTTCCGCACCGCCCGGGCCGCCGGTGCCAAGACCGTGCTCGACGTCGTCCTCTTCGGTGGCGAACACTACTGGGAGACCCTCACGAAGATCCTGCCCGAGACCGACGTCTTTCTCCCCAACAACGACGAGGCGGCGATCATCACGGGCGTCGCCGACTCCCTCCAGCAGGCCGAGCGGTTCCGCCAGGCCGGGGCCAAGACGGTCGTCATCACCGAAGGCCGCCGCGGGAGTCTCTTGGTGACCGACAACCTCCGGCTCCGCTGCGGGGTGTACCCGGTGGAATTCGTGGGCGGTACCGGGTCGGGCGACGCCTTCGACGCCGGCTACATCGCCGGGCTCCTGGCCGGAGCGGATCCCGCCGGATGCTTGCGGTGGGGCAGCGCCCTGGGGGCGAGCTGCGTGCGGGCAATCGGCGCCACGGAGGCCGTCTTCACCCGCCCCGAGGCCGAGGCCTTCATGCGGGAGCACGAACTGAGGGTGGAAGAGGTCTAGGGGGCGGAGTGAATCCCGGTGGGACCGCGCTTCGCTTGTGCCACCCTACGTTTACTTGGCCGGCGACGGCCACTGCATATCGAGTTCTGCATGGGCCGCCACGGTGCTGTCAGCAAGCGTTGCGTCGAGTTTCAGACCGCGGAACCAGTTCAGCGGCGGCGCCACGTAGCCTTCCGGCGCCTGGGGGCGCAGCAGGGACCCGCGCGACGTCCCTTCGATCGCCGTGGAGGTCCAGACGCCGATCCCTTCCGGCGTCTGCCGGTAGACGTATTGGCCGCCGAGCGGGCAAATGGGTCTCGCGTCGAGCAGCACTTCGGCGGCGGACTTGGCCGCGTCGCCGGGGATGTGGAGTTGCTGGGTGATCTGGTGCATGAGCCGCAGATTCCCGAGGGAAGTCTCCCGGCTCCGCGAGTATCCCCAGGCATTGGCCAGCGAGGCGAGCGGCGACTTCGACAGGTCGGTCACGCGGACTCGTAGCTGGGCCGGACGTTCCGCCGCTTCAAACCGCAGTTGCGGAGCGACCCGCTGGAGCACCTCGCGTTGAAACGAGAGCAACAGGAACTGCTCCGTCTTGTGCTGCCACAGGCCCAGGTCGCCTCGCACGTAACCCCCGGCATCGGGCGGGGCGACGGGCCGGAAGGGAATCCAGCCCAACAGTCCCGCCTCTCCGTCGCTCCCCACGTAACCCATCGCCAGGCTGCGGAGCCGGCCGAGCAGCAGGTCGAGTCCGCCCAGGGCTTCCGTGCCGGGCCCGATCTGTTGCAGACCGCCGAAGATTCGCTGTTGGGGAAGCATCACCTCCAAGGCCACCGAGTCTTCCGCGATCGGCGCCAGTTGCCGCGGATCGGCCGGCCCGACGAACCGGCCCAGAAGGTCCGCCTGCGACGGGGCCAGCGGCGTCATGCGCAGATCGACGAGGATCCGGTCGAGATTCTCTCCAAGGGGCTGACGCCGGATGCCGGCCAGGATGGGATCGAGCCGTCCCCAGCGGGTCCGGATAAGATCGGCGAGCTGCTGATAGGCAGCGGCCTCCGACGGGGTCACGCCGGTCACTTTCATGTCGGGGATGGGGACCATGAATCCGCGGTCCCCTCGCAACGAATCGTGGGCATCGCCTTTTTCGAGCACCGTGCGGCTCCCGTCGGGCCGGACGCCGAACCCCGGCGGCAAGAACTCCCCGCGCACCAGGTCCTCGATCGTTTCGCCCGCCTTTCCCTCGGTCGCCGAGGCCAGGATGGCCATCTTCGCCAGCTCGATATCGGCCGTCGCCTCCACCCGTCGCATCATCTCCACGCGGTACGCGGGAGAGACGAGGTTCTGGAAGAACGCGCCGGAGAGGTACGCAAACACGGTATCGTTGCGCGTGAGCGGCATGACGGTGCGGGCGTGACGGAACTCGCGGCTGGCGCCCAGGCTGCCCTTCCCGGAGCGGGTCTCCAGGAACCGCCCGGCCAGCGTCTTCGACGTGGTGAGGAGGTGGTAATCGCCGTCCGTCACGTAGTATGACCGCACCAGGCCGTCGGGCGACGCCAGGAACGACACCTCGCGGTCGCCGATCTTGACCTTTGTTTCCGTCGTGCCCGGGACCCTCTGCTTCCACTCCTGCCGTTGCTGCGCGAAGCTGGTGCCGAGGAGCATGTTGCTGCGTGCCTGGAACAGCAGCCCGTAGGCCCCGCCCTCCTGGAGGAAGAGATCGGTGCCTACGATCGCCACGTCGGCCACGATCTTGTCGCCCAGCATTCGGGCCATGGCCGTCAATTCGGAGGCCAACTGGTTCTGGAACCTCGCCCGAATTCCCCGATCCAGGCCCCGCGACGCGACCAGGTTCTGGAAGTCGCCGCCGATTCGCTCCAGGGTGTCCTGGAACCAGAGGAAGTTGGCAAAACTGCCGAACCGCACGTAGAGGCACTCGGCCGGAACACGCCATGCGATGGGCTCGACCGGCACGTCGGGCGCCGGATCAGGCTCCGTCGGCTCCGGGTTCTCGATCGCCTGGGGGAGCGGCTGGTCCGCCGTCGCCCGGCTCGCGGCCGGCGAGAGAAACCGCTGCCGCTCCACCCCCAGCCGCAACGATTCCGTTCCCGCCAACAGGCTCAACTCGCCGGTCAATTCGTCCTTCCACGTCCCCCCTTTGCGACGCTCGGGAAGCTCCAGCCCGAGACGCCGGGCGAGCATCGCCCGGAGGTAGTTTTCGAGGATCGGCGGGTAGTCGGGCTTCGCCTGAAGCGGTCCAGGCCGGGAGGTGTAGTGCTTCCACCACGCGGCCAAGAGACGCCGATGCCCGGCCTGGCTCTCCGTGGGCATCACTCGGGCCGCATAGGGCGTCTGCGACTGCACCGTCAGTTCCAGCGGCTCGCGGCCCTGGAAGAGGAAGTAGACCCGGGCCTTGCCGTGGCTTTCGATCATCCCTCCGAGGATCCGGGCAGCCGGATAGCGGACCTCCCCGAGGACCTCTTGGACCACCCCACCGATCGACCGGCTCTCCACGGCCGGGTACAGCGCCCGGTGATGCTTCTCCTCAATCCCCAATCCGCTCCACCCAAGCGGCTCCGGAGCAAGCGAGGAGGGCAGATCGACCTCCACACAGCCAACCCCAAAAGGCTCCCCGGCGTAGGCCTCGACACGAACCCTGCTCGGGGCCGCCTCGGCCGCCCCGAGACTCAAGAAGACGGCTGCCGCTGCCAGTAGAAGAGACGTCCCTGCAAAGCCTTGACGCATCGTTGGATCCTCCTTGGATGGACATATCGTAGCATCCCTGCGGCGGCAGACAAGTGGCTGGATAAGCGGAGTAGAATAGGTAGTATAGGGCAGGACAAGTGAAGCCCGATCCCACCCCACATCTCTGGAGTGCGGCGACCTGTCGCCGCTTTCCTTTTCCGGCGAAGAAAGAAGCAACATGCCGTTTGGCGCGGCCAAGTCGAAAGCGGCGACGAGTCGCCGCAGGGTGGCACCGAAAGCTCCGCTTTCGGTGTCGCGCGGCGACAAGAGGGTTTGCTTGGATATCCCAGTACGACGTGTTTCGTCAAAGCAAGC
>CAYSGY010000324.1:0-6808 GCA_964430315.1 uncultured Planctomycetaceae bacterium | reverse complement strand
CACCTGGCCCATCAACCAGCCCCCTCGTTGCTCCCCAACGTGTGAACGGTTACCATCGGGGTAGAATAGAGACGTGGAGTTGGGGACGGGCTTGAACTCATTCCAGAGGGATTTGCCATGTCGCAGGTGGTACACGCGGTCTACGAGGAAGGAGTTCTCCGCCCACTTGATCCCCTCGACTTGCCGGAACACCAGAGGGTTCGAGTTGCCGTCGAACCCGTTCCTTTGGGGCCGCCGGAACCGGGACCTTCCGGATACGGAGACGACCCCTTGGCGGGCGTCCGCGCTTCCACGGGGATTGCCGATCTGGCAGAGCATTTTGACGACTACCGCTTCGGGCGGCGCCGCGCATGAACCCGGTCTTCCTCGACACGTCCGGGTTGATCGCCGTCGTCAATAGCGACGATCCGAGGGCAAGGAGTGGGGAGTCACAGACTGTGCGAGCATCCTGGTGGCGCAGGACCGCGGTGTGCTGGACGTCTTCTCCGCCGACCACCATTTTGAGCAAGCGGGATTCAAGGTCCTGCTGAAGCCGGAGCGAGGTTGAGCCGCAACCGAGACTCGCGAAGTCTCGAGGGCTTCGGAAATCTGTGCGGGGCACGCGTTCCTCGCGGACGACAGTGTAGGGTGGGACAAGCTCCAGCGCAGTCCCTCCGGCGGAGAACGTGTTTGCTTCTGGTGGGACTGCGCTGCGCTTGTCCCACCCTACGGACTACAGCGTCCAGCCGGCACGGTATGGCGGATTGACGAACTGGTTGGCCTCCGGGCAATTCGGGAAGCACGTCTTCGCGGCGTCCCACTGGAGCTTCGTCCCCGCCAGCTTGATGGCGATGACGCCGAGCAGGGCCAGTTCGGTGAGCGGTCCGCCGTAGGAGAAATCGGAGCCGGCCTTCGTGCCTTTGCGGATCGCTTCGAGCCAGTCCTGGTGGTGCTCCTTGGCCCTGGGGATGGTCTTGGGCGGGAGCTTGTAGGCCCGCATCTTGGTCTCGGGAATGATCCGCACCCCGCCCGCCCCGTGCGAGCCGTAGGTGATCGTCCCCTTGTCGCCGAGGACGACGCCGCCGGTTTCGACGGGCTTCCGATCCTTCTCCAGATCGTCGGGTCGCGGGATCTTCTCGGTGCCGCTGTACCAGTGCATGGTGATCGGCCCGCGCTTCCCCTTGGCCGGGAACTCGTAGGTAATGATCTCGCCCTTGGGAAAGGCATCGCCCTGGGTTTTCGGGTCGTAGTCCTTCACCTTGGCCTGGATCGTGGCCGGCGCGCCGAGGTCGAGGGCCCAGAAGACCGGATCGACCACGTGGCACGTCCAGTCGCCCACCGTGCCGTTGCCGAACGGCGTCCAGCCGCGCCACTTGCCCGGAAGGTAGGCCGGATGGTACGGCCGCTTCTGGGCGGGGCCGAGCCAGAGGTCCCATTCGAGCGTCGAAGGGACGTCGTGATGCTCCTTCAACTGCGGCAAGGCGTCGATCGCCGAGTTCACTGCGGTGCAGCCCAAGTGGATCGTATGGACGTTGCCGATCGCCCCGTCCCAGATCCACTCGCAGAACGTGCGGATCGACTCGAAGGAATGGCCCTGGTTGCCGAGTTGCGTCACGACCTTGTGCTCCCGGGCGGCATCCATCAACTGGCGGACCTCGTAGACGGAGTGGGCCAGCGGCTTCTCGCAGTAGACGTGCTTGCCCCGCCGGATGGCCGCCATCGACGCGACGGCGTGGGTGTGGTCGGGCGTGCCCACGACGACGGCGTCGATCTGCTTCTCGACGGCGTCGAGCATCTTGCGGAAATCGCGGAAGTGCTTGGCTGCCGGCCACTTCTTGAAGGACCCCTCGCAGCGTTTCAGGTCGACGTCGCACAGCGCGACGATATTCTCCCCGGCAAGGGCGTTCAGGTCCGCCCCGCCCATCCCGCCCGCCCCGATGCCGGCGAGGTTCACCTTCTCGCTGGGCGGCGTCTGCCCGCTGGCCGCCACCGCATGACGGGGCACGATCATCGCGGCTGCGGCCGCTCCTGCCGTGCTCAGAAACCCACGCCGCGTGGTCCCCAAGGTCTTCATCGATGCCTCCGGTTCTTGTTGTGTATCCTCGATGCACTCCCGCATCACGAGGGCAGGTTAGTCCCCACGTTCCGCGAAGTCAAGCAATCCGCGATCACGTCAGGTCATTTACCTCCAAACCGACATACGCTACCCTTTCTGTTTTGCCTGCGGCTTCCGGCGAGGCCAAGACCATGACGGAACGTTTGAGTCGTTGGGGCGTAGGGCCGAAGATCATGGCGGCGGGCGGCGCGTTCGCCGCCGTGGCGGGCTTCGTCACGTGGCGATGGCCGGAGGTCTTCCAGATCTCGGGAGTCCCCAGTGCCGTGCTCTTGGTGGGGGGCGTCGCCCTCGTGGGCGTCGGCTTTCCGCTTTGGGTGCTCGGAGTCCGCGCCGCCATGAGCGCCTACGGCCGGGACCGCCTGGTCACGTCCGGGGTGTTCGCCCTGGTGAGGCATCCGATCTACGCCTCTTGGATCGTACTCATCATCCCCGGGCTGGCGCTGCTTTGCCGGTCGTGGCCCCTGCTCGGCACGTCGTTGGCCGCGTATCTTGCCTTCAAGGGATCGATCGGGAAGGAGGACGAGTACCTGGAACGCCGCTTCGGTCAGGCATATCGGGACTACCGCTTGAGGGTCAACGAAATCATCCCGCTTCCCCGGTGCCGTCGCCGGTAGCGAAAAGAAGGAGGTCACACCGTGGCTGATCCGCACTCCCAAGAGCGATGCCTCGCCATCAAGGTCGTCATGATGCCCCGGGACACGAACCCCTACGGGACGATCTTCGGTGGTGTGATTCTGAGCCACATCGACCTGGCGGGGGCCGTTGGGGCCCAATACGAAGTCCGCCGCGCCGGCTGGCCCGACCAGCCGCTCGTCTCCGTGGCCATGAACAGCGTCGAGTTCCACCGGCCTGTCTTCGTGGGCGACGTCGTCAGTTTCTGGACGCGGCTGGTGAAGGTGGGACGCACGTCGATCACGATACACGTCGACGTGGAAGCCGATCGTCACGGAGAGACGGCCCACCTCACCGAGGCGGAAGTGACCTACGTGGCCGTCGATCTCGCCGACGGACAGCGTCGTCCGGTGCCCATCCGGGGCGCCTGAGGAAGGAATGCGCCGTGCAGGCTGCGTCGCGTCCTGGCTAATGCACCTTCTGGAGTTTCATCTTGCGGAGTTCATCCAACTCCGCCCGGAGGCGGTGCCGAAGCGGACTCTCGGGCCGCAACTCGTCGAGCAACGCCTCGGCCTTGGCGGCGACCTCGGAATCGAAGCTACTGGTCTTGAAAAGGATTCTCCAACTCTTGGCAATCTGCTGTTCGGTAAGCAATCTTAACCCCTTGCCAACAGACCTAGATGGTGCCCACGCCCCTTCCATTCTTGGGGCAATTTCCCCTCGGGATAGGAATCCCCCCTCCTTATACTGTTGTATCGTCGGGAGCCGCCGAAGGCAACGGGGAAAAACGTCACGCCCGCTTCGGCGCGGAAATCATGCCGGCGCGCGTTGCCGCGACGGGAAATCGGCCCCCGACTGGCGGTACTCCGCGTCGATCTTGGCGAGTTCTTCCACGACGGTGTCGACAGTGTAGCGGATTTGCTCCTCGGTGTGTTCCGAGGTGATGAAGAACCGCAACCGGGCCGCACTCTCCTCCACGGCAGGATACACGATCGGCTGGACATTGATCCCACGGGCGAACAAGGCCCGGGAAAGGAGCAGACTCCGGATCGAATGGCCAATGATGATCGGAATGACGGGCGAGTCCTTGCTGAAACCGGTGTCCAGGCCGCGAGCCTTGGCAAGGTCCAGGAACAGCCTGGACCGCTCCTGAAGCCGCTGGACGCGCTCCGGATGGGCCTTCAACTGCTCGCAGGAGGCCAATGCGGCCGCGGTGGCCGGGGGTGACAGCCCTACACTGTACACGAACCCGGGGGCGGTATATTTGAGGTACTCGATCAACGCCTTCTCGCCGCCGATGAATCCCCCGCAACTCCCGAACGACTTGCTCAGCGTGCCCATCCAGATGTCTACGTCACGCCGATCGACCCCATAATACTCGCCGATGCCGCGTCCGGTCTTCCCGATCGTCCCCATCGAGTGGGCCTCGTCGATCATCAGCAGGGCCCGGTGGCGCCGCTTGACGTCGAGGAAGCTGGGCAGATCGGGGATGTCCCCGTCCATGCTATAGACGCCCTCGATCACCAGCAGCACCCGCCGATACTCATGGCGGTACTGCCGGAGCAGCTCGTCGGCGGCTTCCCAGTCGTTGTGGGGGAACATCCTCCGTCTTGCGCCGGAGAGGATGGCCCCCTGGAGAATGCTGTTGTGCGAGAGGGCGTCGTGGAGGACCAGGTCGCCCGGCTTGAAAAGGTGGCCGATGACCGTCTCGTTGGTCGAGTGGCCGCCGACGAAGACCACCATGTCCTCCACCCCGACGAAGTCGGCCAGGGTCCGCTCAAACTGCCTGTGAAGGTCCTTCTCCCCTGAGACGAGGCGGCTTGCCGATACGCTCGTGCCATACTTCGCCGCAGCGGCTTGGACCGCCTTGACCACCAACGGGTCGCCCGACATCCCCACATAGTTGTAGCTGGAGAAACTGATCAGCTCGCGGCCGTCGACGATCGTCCGGTCGTTGGTCAGTCCTTGGTGCACCGTGAAGTAAGGATTCCCGAGCCCGGCAGCGGTCGCCATCTCGAGTCGCTCGCGGAGTCTGCGGTACTCGGGGAACTCGGCGATGCAGTAGTGCTCCGAGGGAGTCCGGTAGTCGTCGGGTCGGGTTGCCGCGGGGCGGGGTTCTGTGCCGAGATACTTCTCCACGGCCTCGACCACTTGCCGGCAGGTCTCCAACTGGGTGAGGACTTCTTCCGGGAATCGCCCCCCGAACCGCTCCTCCAGGGCCGCCAGGATCTCCATCCGCTCTAGGGAATCGAGTCCGATCTCCGTGATGGGGGAGTCGAGGGTCAGCTCATCGGCCCGCTCGCGGGCAATCAAGCGGACCTGCTCCAAGACGATTTCCGTGGTGCGGCCCGTGTCGATCTTCTCGACCTTCTTCTCGGGGAAGGCGATTTGCGTGCCGCTCGGAGCGGCCGTCGTCCCATGGCCCGTGGCGGCGGGCAGGCGTTCCCGCCGGGCAGGGCGTTGCGTTTCGGGCAGGGCCGCCGGGGGTTGGGGCAATTCAGCCTCCCGGCCGGCGTGCCACTCGGCCACGACGTCCAGGGTGCCGTCGAGATAGGCCTTGCGGCAGGCGTGTCGTTGGATCTTCCCGCTGGAGGTCTTGGGGATCGACCCGGCCTGCACCAGCACGATCGCCTCGGCCGGCAGGTCGTGGTCCTCGGCAACGGCCCTGCGGATGGCCTGAAACACCTCGGCGGCGTTCTCGCGGTGCCGGCGATGCAACTCCTGAACCAGGATGAGCTTCTCCTGGCCGTCGGCTTCGACGGTGAACGCGGCGCCGCAGTCGGGCCGCAGGAGAGAATGGGACTGGTGCATCGAGAGTTCGATGTCCTGCGGATAGACGTTCGCTCCGCGAAGGATGATCAGGTCCTTGATCCGGCCGGTGACGAACAGTTCTCCGTCCTTCATGAAGCCCAGGTCGCCGGTCCGCAGGAACGGCCCTTCCCCGGTGTCCTTCAGGACGGCGCGGAAGGTCTTCTGAGTGGCCTCCGGTTGCTGCCAATATCCCTTGGCGACGCTGGGGCCGTTGACCCAGATCTCGCCGATCCGATCGGGGGCACAGCGGGTGAGGGTGTCGGGGTTGGCGATGACGATCTTCTGGTCGGGGAGGGTCTCGCCGCAGCCTACCAGGGCCCGCACTCCCTCCTCTTCCGGCCCGGCGTCGACGGCCTGATTGTTGGCCAGCGCCCCCGCCTCAAACCAACGGATGACCGGCGGATTCTTGGCGAACCCCCCCGAGACGATCAGGGTCGCTTCGGCCATGCCATAGCAGGGGTAGAACGCCTCGCGGCGGAAGCCGCACGGCGCAAACGCCTCGCAGAATGCCTCGATCGTCTCCTCGCGGACCGGTTCCGCCCCGTTGAACGCCACAAGCCAACTGCTCAGATCGAGGGTCGCCTTCTGCTCGGGCGTGACCTTGCGCACGCAGAGGTCGTAAGCGAAGTTCGGCCCACCACTGGTCGTCCCGGCAAAACGCGAAATCGCCGAAAGCCAGCGATAGGGTTTTTGAAGGAAAGCCATGGGCGACATGAGAACGTTCGGCCGGCCCACGTACAGCGGCTGGAGGATCCCGCCGATCAGGCCCATATCGTGGTAACTGGGAAGCCAGAACACGCCAAGGCCCGACCGGGTGTGCTCGAACGCATGGGCAATGAGAGCCGAATTGTGCATGAGGTTGGCGTGGTCGAGCACCACGCCTTTCGGCGTCCCCGTCGATCCGGAGGTGTACTGGAGAAACGCCAGCGTGTCGCCGTGGATGTCGGGCGAGTCCCACTTCTCGTCCATGCCCGGCGGGACTCGGCACGTAGCCAGCCACGTGAGTTGTTTCAGATGGGGCGTCTCGTCAATGAGCGACTCGACCCGCTCGAGCACCACGTCGGTGGTCAGGGCGACCTTGGCTTGGGCGTCGTCGGCGATGGCCTGGATCCTCGCCAGCGAGCGGTTTCGCCGGGGCGGATAGACAGGGACGGCAACCACGCCCGCGTACAAGCAACCGAAGAATGCGGCGACGAATTCCAGCCCCGCCGGATACAGAAGCAACGCCCGCTCTCCCACCAAGTCGAGCGACTCCAGCCAAGCCCCAATCGCCCGGGCCTGACGATCCAA
>CAYSGY010000323.1:0-6826 GCA_964430315.1 uncultured Planctomycetaceae bacterium | reverse complement strand
GATTGCTCCATCGCCAAACACTCGCCCGCAGCGCAAGCGTGGGAGACGCAGCGAGTTGCCCACGCTTGCGCTTCGGGCCAGTGTGACACAGGGTGCGTCGCGGTTGTGGAGGCGTCGATAATCCGGGTTAGGTGCCCCCCCCAAGAGACAAACGGGGATTGCGGTCTCCCTATGTCCACCCCCTCCTGGGAAGTAGACTCCGCAACCTCATCCATGAAGAGTCTTCCACCCGCCAGGGTGAGCTAGACTTGCGAAGTGGCCCTCGGTGGGGAGAATTGCGAGGCCGGCCCGGGGAAACAAGATCGTGGCCCGGAGTCTTCACCAGATCGTCGTCCCGTGGTTCGGAGATCTCCGCGCGTCGGAGGGCGCGGACTCCGACGGTCGGGGCACTGGGTCGAAGCGGTTGCCTGACGCTATTGGGAAACCGAATGGGGGACGTCGGGCCGCCTTCACGCTGGTCGAATTGATCGTGGCGATCTTGATCCTCGGGATCCTGGCGGCCATGGCCGTGCCGAGGCTGATCGGCACGACGGGCGCGGCGGCCGATAGCGCCCTGGGACGGACGCTTCGCGTGGTCCGGGGCGCCATCGAGACGTACAACGCCTGCAATCCTGGCCGACTTCCCGGCGCGGACGGAAGCGAAAGCACCTTCAAGAACGACCTGGTGCCCTATCTGAAAGGCGAGTTTCCCGCCTGCCCGGTCGGCACGAAGGACTCGCGCGTGACGATCGCCGATGTCGGTCCCGATTCCGTCCTGACGCCGGACGGCTCCACCGGCTGGATGTTCAACCGGAGGGACGGCAGGTTCATCGCCAACCACCGCGGCCTTTCGAGCGACGGGTCGAGGACGTTCGACCAGTTCTGACGGGAATCGGCGCTCTCCTTCGGCCCTTGCGCTTGCAGCCGCCTCCCGTTTCGATTAAGACATGGGGGACCTCCAGCCCAACAAGGAGCCCCCATGAGCGACACCTCGCGGCCGTGGCATCGGGAGTTGAACAGTTACCACTGGTTCGTGCTCACCGTTTGTACCCTGGGCTGGTTGTTCGACTGCCTGGACCAGCAGTTGTTCAATGCCGAGCGCAAGCCGGCGATCGCGGAGTTGCTTCGCCTGCCGGCCAGCGACCCGATGGTGGACCGCTATGCCGGCTACTCCACGTCGATCCTCCTGATCGGCTGGGCCACGGGGGGAATCGCCTTCGGGATCATGGGCGACCGGATCGGCCGGGCCCGGACCATGGTCTTCACGATCCTCTCGTACTCGGTCTTCACGGGCCTGACGGCGTTTTCGTTTACGGTGTGGGACTTCACGCTCTACCGGTTCCTGACGGGGTTAGGAGTGGGAGGGCAGTTCGCTGTGGGCGTGTCCCTGGTGGCCGAAGCGCTACCGGACCGCGCCCGGACGCCTGCTCTCGGGCTGCTCCAGGCCTTGTCAGCGGTCGGCAATGTCACGGCAGCACTGATCGTGATGCTCTTCGAGCATCTCTCGGCCACCGGCGTGCTGCCCCACAGCGCGTGGCGATGGATATTCGGCGTGGGCATTGTCCCCGCCCTGTTGGCCGTGGTTGTGATGACCCGGCTCAAGGAGCCCGAGCGGTGGAAGAAGGCCGTAGGCGAGGAGGGGCCGGCCCGCAAGGCGGGTTCCGTGGCCGAATTGTTCGGCGATCCCCGTTGGCGCAGGAACGCGATTGTGGGCATGATCCTCGCTTCCGCCGGCGTGATCGGGCTGTGGGGCATCGGCGTTTTCAGCAACGACCTGACCCACTCCATCTTCTCCAAACGCTTCGAACAGGAAGCGCGGCGCCAGGGAGAGGCTGAAAAGGACCGCGAGTTCGTCGCCATGCTCCTCCGGTTCCCGGATCGCATTCCGGAGATCAAGAAGCAGGTCCCGACGCCGGCGATTCTCGGCACGGACCCTCGCGACCGGGATGCTCGCCTGATCTACGCCGCCGCAATCGCGCTGAAGGATCAGGGGCAAGCCGTGACGGCCGATTCCGTGCTGGCGCTGTTGGATAAGCCGGCGGGCGAAGGCGGCAGCCTCTTGAATGCGATCGCGTCGGATCGAACCGCCCAGTCGCCGGCCGATCGCGAGCGGCGGGCCAAGTTGCTCGCCGACGTTGGATCGGCGGAGGCCTCCGTGGCCCTCCTGAACCAGCACGCCGAGCGGATCGTGGCCCGGCAGAAAGAGATCGGCGGCCGATTGGGCTTCTGGCGGAGCATCAACCTGATGTTCTTCAACATCGGGGCGTTCTTCGGGATCTACGTGTTCAGCGTGGTCACGCAGCGGATCGGCCGCCGGCCGAGTTTTGCGATCTTCTTCCTTGCGGCGATGTTCAGCACGGCCGCCGCGTTTCTCTGGATGAGCGAGTTCTGGCACTTGTTCGTGATGGTGCCCATCATGGGCTTCTTCCAGCTCTCGGTGTTCGGGGGTTATGCGATCTACTTCCCGGAACTCTTCCCGACCCGGCTGCGGAGCACGGGGACGTCGTTCTGCTACAACATCGCCCGGTTCGCGGCGGCCTTGGGGCCGGCAGCCCTGGGCCTCTTGAGCGACAAGGTATTCCACGGATACGCGGAGCCGATGCGTTACGCGGGGGTGACGATGTGCGCCGTGTTTCTCGTCGGCGTCGCGGTCCTCCCGTTCGCCCCGGAAACGAAGGACCAGCCGCTGCCGGAATAGGGGCCTGCCGGAAAGCCGATTTGCAGCCCAGCCGGCTTCGTGTGGCCCTTCAAGGGTACTTGTTTGCGGTTCCCAATAATCCATATCCTGGAACTGCCCGGAGAGAACGGAGTCGGGCTCTGCTCACGACGCAAGTGAGACGAGGGATATCCAGGCTCCGACCGGACCTATGCCTTAGAAAATCCGGTTGTTTCGGCTTTGGGTGCGAAACGCGGCAGATGCGCCTTTGGAGTGCGGCGACTGGTTGCCGCTTTCGAGCGTTGCAACTTGTTATCGGCCAAAGGAAAGCGGCGACAAGTTGCCGCACTCCAAATTGGTTTTCGTACCCAGAAGCTGAACGGTTGCCTCGTCGGATTTCAGGCCGCCCCTACGTCCATGTCTTCGCCGAAGTAGTAGCGGCGGGCGTCGGCGTTGCCGAGCACTTCCTCCCGGCTCCCGTGGCACAAGACCTTCCCGGCCCGGATCACGTAGCTGCGGTCGGTGATTTGGAGCGTCTCGCGGACCTGGTGGTCGGTCACCAGGATGGCGATTCCCTCCTCGCGCAGGCGTCGGATGATCGCCTGAATGCTGTCGATGGTGACCGGATCGATCCCGGTGAAGGGCTCGTCGAGGAGGATGATCTGGGGGTTGGAGACCAGGGCGCGGGCGATCTCCAGACGCCGCCGCTCGCCGCCGGAAAGCGACAGGGCCACCGACTTGCGCAAATGGGTGATATCGAACTGCTCCAGGAGTTCGTTGCACCGCTCTTTGCGCGCGCGGCGGCCCATGCCCAGCAGTTCCATGACGGCCAGGAGGTTGTCCTGCACCGAGAGCTTGCGGAAGACGCTCGACTCCTGGGCCAGGTAGCCCATGCCGCCTTCCCGGGCCCGGCGATACATGGGCCAGTGGGTCACGTCGACGCCGTTGAGGACGACCTCCCCGGCGTTGGGCTCGATCATGCCGCAGGTCATCCGGAAGGTGGTGGTCTTGCCGGCCCCGTTCGGGCCCAAGAGGCCCACGATCTCGCCGGCGTGGACCTCGAAATCCACCCCGTCGACCACTCGCCGCCGCCCATACGTCTTCACCAGCCCTTGCACGTGGAGCATCAGCGTCTTCGCCTGCTCGTCCGGCGCGGTCTCCGTCTCGCGGACTGCCTTCACCACGGCTTGCGGTTCTTGCATCGAGCACCTCCGTGCGAAAGGGGTTCGGGGTTCGGGGATGGCAGATGGAGTCCCCGGGAGGGATGTTCCTCAACGCGGTTTGCGACCGCAGCCAAACGGCGGGTAAGCCCGCCCGCTACGCGGATACCCGGGTAGGCATACTACTTGCCTCTCTGTCCCCCCCCTCTTCCCGCGGTCGTCCACCGTACTGCGTTTTACCTTACGGCCCCCATGCGGGCGAAGTTCGGAAAACAGGGGAACCATATCCCATTCGGGAGCATGGGGAGTCCTTCGGTGCCCGGGATGGAATCCCACGAGTGCGGCCAGTAGATCACCAGGGCCTTTCCGATCAGCAGGTCGGAATCGACGTAGTACTGGGGCACGCGCTGTTCCCAAAGGCGGCTGTCCATACTCTCCGCACTGTTGTCGCCGAGCACGAGGAACTGGTTTTCAGCCAGATGGAAATCGACCTGCCTGCGGTGCTTGAAGACGTCCCACGCCTCCGGACTGGAATAGAACTCGGCGAGCTTCTCCTCAGGATTCTCGGCGTTGAAGAAGTACGGGAACTCGCTGGCCGACGTGTCGTAGTCGCACATCGCCGTGCCGTACCTGCCGTGGGGATCATAGCGCTGGGCGATGTAGTAGATATCGCGGAACAACCGGAGATGGCTCACGCGGACCGCGGCTCCTTGGACGCCGAGGCGGGCCGGCTCCAGGTCTTCCCGGCGGGGCCGGGACTCGTCGATGGGCCAGTAGCTCGTCGGGCCGTCGAACGATACGGGGGAACCATCGACCCACAACAGGAGCCGCTGATCGACGTTGGCGAACCGCACGCGGTGCTCGCCGGGTCCCTTCAAGGCGGTGGAGGCCGCGGGCCGGAACTCCTCGAGGCCGTCGACCGCGAGCACGGCCTTGCCCGTCGCCAGATCAAACTCGCAGCGGAACATCCGCCCGGCCTTGACCAGCACCATCTGGAACCGGCCGCTCGCCTTTTCCGGGTTGACCGTGGCCTCGAGAATAAGGTCCCCGACCCAATGGAGTCCCAGCTTGTCGAGCACCGGGCGCTGGCCGAGGTCGAACGGGTCGGCCGAGACGCCTCCCGGCCCGCCACGAAGCTCATTCCGCTCCGTGTTGTATGGCGTGAAGTCGGTGATCAACTGCCGGCGCACGGTTCCGGGGGCGAGGTCGTCGCCGCTTTGCAGGGTCTGCCACTGGCCGTAGGAGAGCACGCAATGGCGGTACGAAAGCCATTGGGGCTCCGATGAGGACCCATCGCTGCGAAACGACTTGAAGTCGTCCGAAGTCTGCCACGCGCCTGCCTCGCTCCCGCCCGACGACCTCGGCCCCCATCGCGCAGGCACTCCCCGCGCGACGAGTTGCGACAGCACGTAGTCGTTGTCGAACACGGGCTGCATCATGGCGAGCACCTTGTCGTGCGGCTTCTGGGCGATCACGGCTTCCTCCTGCCCGTCGGCCTTCGTCAGCAAGTCGCCGTGCCGGATCGACACCGTTTCGCACGGTTTGCCCACGATTCGCTTGATGTAATTGACCTTCGCCTCGCCGGGGAACTTGAAGACCGCCACGTCCCAACGGCGCGGCTCGCCGAACTGGTACGGGAACTTCGCCACCAGGATCCGATCGCCCTTGTACGAAGGGTAGGACTTCCGCTGCGGATTGCGGGGTGCCACGTCCATCGTGAAGCGGCACATCGGGCAGGTTCCCGACACCACTTCCTGGCCCGTCAGGCGGTTGGTCCGCGCGTCGATCTCGACGCTCGCGTTGATCTGGTACGGGTAGCCGCACTTGGCGCAATGCACGTCCCGGTGACGCCCCATCAGCGTCGGGGCCATCGAGCCGGTCGGAATGACGAACGCCTCCGCCTCGAACGTGCGGAACAAGAACGCGAGCACGAAGGCGACGACCACCGATTCGACCAGCTCGCGGATCGCCGCCGCCGACATCCACGAGGGCGCCGCGCCGTCTTCCGTCGTCTCCCCGGATCGGTGCTTCGGTTTGCGCTCTCCCGTGCCTCCCGCCGAGGACCTGGCAACAGCCTTCGCCCCGACGGTACCGGATTTCCCTTTGCTCATCAGTCGGTCCCCAACCCTTCCCGCTCGGCACGGTCCCGTGAATGAACTGCCGCCGACATGCCTGTCCTCCAGATTCTACGACGAACCGTCCCTGCTGGGTACAACCGCGGAATCTGGGAAACGGTTGATGCTCAGCGAATATAGCGGATCGCGGTGAGGTCCGGAATGCGAAAATGCCAGGGGCCACGTGGGCCTCTCCATCCGGGCGGAAATGCCGCAAAGGGTTTCCCCACAAGAGATTCCGACGTCAAAGGACGGCCGGCCGGCCACCTGCGGCTGTCCTCCGACACCGGGCTGTTGTCGCCAAGGACATAATACTCATCGTCGCCCTCGATATCCCGGTTCCCCAGCCGTCGGGTGGTGTATTTTCCTTCAGGCATGGCATAGTGGACGTCGCGGAACACGCAGACCGCCTCCAACTCCACCTCCAAGCCTTGACAGCCTACCGCAAACGGCCGAGCGCTCGGCTCCTGGGTTCCCCGGCAATACTCCAGCGCGATCACCGTGCGGCCATCGCGGCCGACGAGGAACTGCTGATCGACGAGCGACACGTCAACCTGCAGCGGCTCACGCCAGGCGTCGATCGTCGTCGCACCGGCCGCCGGCACGGGGGCTCCGTTGCGGAGGACTTGGATTCGGCGATCGGCCGGGTCGATCCGCACCGCGAACTCTTCGCGCCCGTCGTTGGCGCGGACCCAAAGGGCCCCCCGGCCCGACGTCCGCGCACAACGGAACGACAACCTCAGGTCGGCCGTGGGAACCACGGTCCCGGCGGGATCGCGGCGGCCTTGGTTGTAGCTTGTCTCGGTGAGCACGGGCCCCGGCTGGACCTGGTCAGGCCGGCCCGGCACGCGACGCCAGTGACCGTACGTGAGCCAGTCGATCGCATCGGGATCGCGGCTGCCCGGATGAACGAAGCG
>CAYSGY010000322.1:0-6837 GCA_964430315.1 uncultured Planctomycetaceae bacterium | reverse complement strand
GGCGCAAACGTCTGTGACCATTAGCCGCAACAGCGCGTCGGAGCGGCTTTGGGCCGGAGGGCGACTTGGGGACCGTCCCCCGTGACCACGTCCAGTCGGTTCACGACCCTTCGCACTTCCGGGGACTTGAACGCCACTTGCAGGGCAATGTCCATCTGCTCCCGGTTCGCCACGTTTCCATGCAGCCAAACCGTGCGATCCTGACACAAGACCGCGATCTGGTACCTATGGAGATGCCCACTCTGGGCGAGCGCGGCGGCAATCCGCTCGGCAGTCTCTTGATTCCCCGCGACCGCTCCCGAGGGAACCAGGGCGGCCCCTGCGGCCAACACGACACCCGCCAACCAGCGCTTCATGCCGGTCCTCCCGACGCTGCTCGCCCGGATGATTCATCGCCAAACACCAGCCCGAAGCGCAAGCGAGGGAGAGGCAACGAGTTACCCTCGCTTGCGCTTCGGGCTGGTGTGACGCAGCGTTCTCGCCTAGGGTCGTTCGGCGACCGGAATGCCAACAAGCACTCCGATTTCGGGTCTTCACGCCCTTGGAGCAGGTTTCGGCAGATAAGCCTGAGAAACTGGAGGGAATTTGTCGATTATCCCAGTTATGCTGCGACCCGCTGCCCGACGGCCTCCTCCAGCAGGTTGACCGTTCGGAGCATGTTGCCCTCCTCGTCGTAGAACTGCACCAGCCCGATATCGGCCAGCCACATGGCCATGAGGTCGTCGGCGCGGTAGCTCCGTCCGAGATAGCGCCCGGCGTCGATCAGGATCTCCTCTTCAAGATCGAAGAGATGGGCCGGCGCCGTGCCGAGGATCGCGAACACCCGGATGACCAGTCTTCGGACCTCAGAAGGACGGGGCTCCACACGCATGTTCGCAACCTCCTGTTGCTCAGAATCGGCTTCCTGCCGTGTCGGTGAGGGAGCGGAAATGTACTCCAGCGTCCGATCGCTGGGAAGGCCGATTTGCGATCTCCGTCGCTGACAGCAGTCAGTGCTAGCAGAGTTGGGAGTTGGGAGTTGGGAGTTCGGGGGTCAGGGTTGAGGGTGCGTCGTTTGGGCCTCGTGGTTCGGGGGGGCGAACGGCAGTTGTGGGCGGGGCGCCCATGGAATCCGATGCGGAATCCCTCAACCCTATCCCGAAAATATGAAGCGCTGAAGGCATAGTGTCCGCGATGATGGGAGTACCAGTTTCTTACTGCGATTCGATCGGTTTCGGCAGTCTATGCTGCCGGGTGGCGGACGTTGGCCAAAATGGTCTTCTCGTGAAGATCCAAGCCCGCAACGCGGTGGTAGATCGTGTCCATCGTACCTTCTCCCCCAGGATGCGCCAGCCGAGGGGTACCGACGGTGGGAACAGCCTGTCCCGCGTGCTCCCCGACCGCCGGGGGCAACAATTTCAGGTTCGTAGCGGTACCCAGGTCAGACTGAACCCTATTCTTGTGGTTTCGCGCCGACTGTGGCAGCATTGAAGATGTCCGCGGGGTGCTTCAGTAGTGACGCAATCGCGGGCCGAACCTCCCATGCCGTACCGATCATGGCTCGTCCTTCGATGCTCGACGTTGTTTTTGAAGACAACCACCTGCTCGTGGTTGCGAAACCGGCGGGAATTCCCACCCAGGGAGCGGTAAGCGGCCGGGAGTCGCTCCTGGGCCTTGCCCGGCAGCACATCAAGGAGAAGTACGGCAAGCCGGGCAATGTCTATCTTGGGGTCGTCAGCCGGCTGGATGCGCCTGTCAGCGGCGTCGTGGTGTTCGCGCGGACTTCCAAAGCCGCCGGCCGCCTCAGCGAGCAATTCCGCGCCCGTACTGTGGGCAAGATCTACTGGGCCGTGGTGGAAGGCAGCCCTCCGCCGTCGGGGGAGTGCATCGACTGGATCGTCCACGACGATCCTCACCATCGCATGCGGATCGCTCGACCGGGGGCTGCGGAAGCGCAGGAGGCCCGCTTGGCCTACCGTTGTGTCCAAACGTTCGGAGGATTATCGCTGCTTGAAGTGGAACTTCAGACGGGCCGGAAGCATCAAATCAGGGTGCAGTTGGCGCATCGTGGTTGGCCCATCGTGGGCGACGTGCGCTACGGCAGCCACCGCGCATTGCCCACGGGGATCGCCCTGCACGCCCGAAGACTGACATTAGCCCACCCAACCAAAGGGAATGTCCTGACGTTTGTCGCCCCGATCCCGAGGAGGTGGTCCCGCTTGGGAGTCCGGGAGCCCAGGCCGGAAACGGACGGCCCGGATGGGGATTGATAGTCCACTCTGAGGAACGCCCCTAGATGAGGTTGCACGATTCAGGGAGCCCACGTTGGCCGTGTGGCACTGCTTGACCGCTGCCGACAGCGCGTCTTCCCAGATCGCGGCGGATTGCGGGCGTCCAGAAAGTGTCTTGCGGCCAATCGGTTTGGGGACGATGGCAGGTCCCCCACTTGGCGCATCGTACCGATCTTGATTAACGTGATTGGAGGGACAGGTCGGACCTTGGTTTTGCTCCGGTGTGGCCGGACGGCGAAGGCCGGCGTGGCGACCCCACGGCTGGACACCAGGTTCCCGGAACGAGAAGAGGGCCTGATGTCGAACCGGTGAATACTTCCCGAAGATCTACCTTTGAACGCTGTGCCCTGACGAGCGGACTGCTCACCGAAGAGCAGATCCAGCAGGCTTGGGCTGTCCTCGAGCATTCCCAGCGGGTTTCCCCCAGCGCGTCGTCGCTCCCGTCTGACCGGTTGCTCGCCACCAAGCTCGTCGAACTGGGCTGGCTGAATGTCTGGCAGAGCGAGCAGTTGTTGCAGGGGCGGTTCCGCTTCGACTTGGGAGGCTATCGGATCGTTGATTTCATTGGCCGCGGGGGAATGGGCGAGGTCTACAAGGCGGAACACGGCGTGCTTGGCCGCACGGCGGCCATCAAGATCCTCCCGCGCCGCAAGTCCTCGCCGGAGGACATTGCGAACTTCCTCCGCGAGGCCCGCGTGCTCGCCCGGCTCGACCATGAGAACCTCGTCCGGGCGTTCGACGCCGGCGAAGACAAGAGCGTCTACTACCTGGTGACCGAGTACGTCCCGGGAACCGATCTCCGCAAGTTCGTGCGGGCCAAGGGGCCGCTCAGCATGGGCCAGGCGGCGGGCATCGTTGCTCAAGTCGCTTCGGCCTTGCAGCATGCCCACGAACAGGGGCTCGTCCACCGGGACGTCAAGCCCGGCAACGTGCTGGTGACTCCCGAGGGGCGGGCGAAGCTCTCGGATCTGGGCCTGGCGGGCCCGTTGTGCGGCGGTTTGGAGACCGATCCTCGATTGGGCAAGATCGTCGGCACCGCCGACTACCTCTCGCCCGACCACATCGAGGCCCCCTGGAATCCGACTCCCGCTTGGGACATCTACTCGTTGGGCTGTACGCTCTACTACGCCGTGACGGGGAAGGTGCCGTTCCCGGGCGGATCGACCCTCGACAAGGTCCGTGCCCATCGACAACTCCGGCCGCTCGATCCCCGCCGGCTCAACCCGAGTCTGAGCGGCGGTTTCGTGGACGTGATCGCCGACATGATGGCCAAGAATCCGGCCGAGCGCATCGCATCGGCCAAGGAGGTGGCCCGGCGGTTAGCGCCCTGGAGCGAGGTCCCCGCCCTGCCGGTCCATTCCGAGGGCGGCCGATCGTCCTCCACCTCCGAAGGCGGCTCCGGCGATTGGACGGCCGTGCCCCCGGCATCTGCCTCCGACGGGTCGGGGAGTTCCACGAATCTGGCGGACACTCAGGGGAGCTTCCCGGTCATTCCCGAGATTCCGGAGTTGCCCCAAGAGCCTCCCGGGCATGCCTCTCAGACCACCCATCCGGTGGCAGCCGGCGTCGAGGAAACCGATCCCGGGGTCCGCATCTCGGAGGCGGAATTGCCGGGCTCCCCCTCGGTGCTCGCACCCTTCGCCGTGATGCTGCTATTTCCGCTTGCGGTGGTGGCCGTTATACTGCTCGCGTGGTGGGCTTCCCGCCTCCTATTTTGATTCTAAGGGCCTGCATAACAATAACTTAGGCAGACTCATTGTTCTGCACGCCTTGACTCGACGCAAAGGAGTGCGTTGCCGTGAGAATCCTGGAGATCACTTCCGCCCGCGAAGTCAACGGGGCGGTCATGCACTGCATGCAACTCAGCCGGGAGTTGGCGCGGCGCGGGCACGAAGTCTCCGTGGCCTGTCGTCCCGGCGCGTGGGTCCAGCGGCAACTGGCCGGGGAGCCGATCGACCTGATCGAATCGGACCTGCGGCGCTGGCCTCTCGACGAACTGCGCCGCATGGCGGCGATCATCCGGCAGAGGAAGGTCGAGGTCGTTCACACGCACATGAGCCGGGCGCATTTCTTTGGGGTGCTCCTGCGTTGGTTTGCCGGCGTGCCCTGCGTGGCGACGGCTCACAACCGGCTGCTCCAACTGCACTGGATGTTCAACGACCACGTCATTGCGGTCTCGGAGGCCACGCGGCGTTTCCAGCATCGGGTGAACCTGGTCCGGGCCAGCCGTCTGACGACGATCCCCAACTTCATCGACGACCGCCGTGTGCCCGCCTTGACGCCGGACCGTCGCGCGGCGGTGCGGGCCGGAATCGGCGTCGAGGAGGGCTCGCTCTTGGCGGGCGTGGTCGGGGCGATCATTCCGCGCAAGGGGCAGGTCTACCTCGTGCGCGCCGTGCCGAAAGTCCTTGCGGCCTGTCCGAACATGCGTCTGGTGCTGGTGGGCACGGCGGAGTTCAGGCCCGACTACGCGGCCGAGGTCCGCGCCGAGGCCGACCGGCTGGGGGTGGCGTCGCGCATCGTGTGGACGGGACATCGCGACGACGCGGCCGAGATCCTCAGCGCCCTCGATCTGTTCGTCCTCCCGTCGTTGGAGGAGAGTCTGCCGCTTTCGATTCTCGAGGCCATGGCAGGCGGTTTGCCCGTGGTCGCAACCACCCTTGGCGGCGTCCGCGAAGTCGTGTCCGACGGCGAGACGGGAATCCTCGTGCGCCCCCGAGACGTCGACGCCCTCGCCGACGCGATCCTCTCCCTGCTGGCCGACCCGGAACGCCGACGCCGTTTTGGGGAGGCAGGGCGGCGCGCGGTAACGGCGCATCACTCGATCGAAACCCAGGTGAGCGCCATCGAAGAAGTGCTGGCCTGCGTCGCCGGCCGAAGGCGAGCGGCGTGAGGAGGTCGGCGTGATCAACATTCGGCGGGCAGTGCCCTGGGTGGTAGGGGGCTTGGTCGTTCTCGGCACGGTGTGCACTGCGACGCGGGGGTACGTTCGCCGCCAGATGCCGCTGACTCGTGGGGACAGCCTCTGGCGACTGACCTACTCGGTCGAATTCCGCGCTCGAAAGGCCGGCGCGAAGGTCCTGGTCGGAGTCCCGGCCGACACCCGGCGTGCCCGGGTGTACCGGCAGGACTTGATCTACACGGGACTCGATCCGGTTCGTTCGCGGCCGTCGCGCGCGTCGAATCGCGAAGTGGAGCTTGTCGCGCTGCGGCGCGGCCCGTACACCCTGACGGCCCGGTTCGATTTCCATCTCAGTCCCCGCGAGCTTTCGCGCAGCGCCGAACCGTCCGGTCAGCCCTCGGCCGAAGACCGTGCCGCCTGGCTGCGCGGCACGAAGACGATTCAGGTCGCCAGTCCGCCGGTTGCCGAGGTCCTCGCCTCCTTGCGACGCGAGGGGGCCCGCCCCGCAGACCTCGTGGAGCGGTTGTTCGAGTATTGCACCTCGGAGATCGAGAGCGGCGACAACGACGCGCCGCAGGATGCGGCCGGCGTGCTCACGGCCAAACGCGGCACGCCGCTGGGAAGGGCCAGGGCGCTGGTGGCATTGTGCCGGGCGGGAAAGGTCCCGGCGAGGCTCGTCGCCGGATTCGAGATCCAGGCGGGCGAGGAGGTCCGGCCGCGGGTCTGGGTTGAAACGCTTACGAACCACCATTGGGACTCGTTCGACCCGGTGGACGGCTACTCCCACGAGCTGCCCCATACGTTCGTGCCCGTGCGCCGCGACGGCACCGAGATCGTGCGGCTCACCGACGCCGAACAGACGGCGGTGACGTTCTCGCTTGTGCGTTTGCCTCCGTCGCCGGGGATCTTTCGGTCGGGCGTGCGCGCCCATCCTCTCGAAATCCTCGACCTGACGCGCCTGCCCCTGGAAATGCACGACGTTCTCGCCGTGATCCTCCTGATGCCCTTGGGGGCGTTGGTCACGGCGTTCTTCCGCACCGTGATCGGCGTGAGCACGTTCGGCACCTTCACCCCGACGCTCCTGGCCCTTGCCTTCGTGTACAACGACTGGCGGACCGGGATCTTCACGTTTGTGGTGACGCTCGGCCTCGGGCTCGTCAGCCGGAGCCTCCTGGACCGCCTCAAGCTCCTCATGGTCCCCCGGCTGAGCGTGGTCCTCACGCTCGTGGTGTGGTGCATCATTTTCTCCCTCTCGCTCCTGGACTACTTCCACGTCGCCTCCAGCACGCAAGCCGTCCTCCTGCCGATGGTGATCCTCACCATGACGATCGAGCGGTTCTACCTCACGACCGAGGAGGACGGGCCGCGGTATGCCGTGCAACTCATGGCGGGCACCACGGTCGTGGCGGCGTGCTGTTACGCGATCCTCCGCTGGAACGAGGTCGGGGACCTCCTCCTCGCGTTTCCGGAGCTGCACCTCTTCACGATGGCCGCGTTGGTCCTCCTGGGACGCCACACGGGCTACCGCCTTAGCGAGCTGCGGCGGTTCCGCGATTTTCTGAAGACGGAGACCTGAATGGCTCGAACCGCACGGCAACTCTGGGCGTGGCCCGCGCAACTCCGACGGCACGGAGTCTTGGGAATCAACGCCCGCAACGCCGACTA
>CAYSGY010000321.1:0-6885 GCA_964430315.1 uncultured Planctomycetaceae bacterium | reverse complement strand
GATTTTGTGGAGATTGACCATGGTCCTCACTTCTTTCCCGGCTGCTTCGCCCCTGGGCGCCTTCGCGCGTTTGCGTGAGTGAGTTTGCCTCACGCAAAGGCGCGAAGGCGCCAAGGGGCAAGGGCTTTCTGGTTGTTTCTCTTACTCGACTTCTATCTTGATGTTCACCGTGTCCAGGATCGCCGCGCAGTAGGCGTCGATGGGTTTCACCTCGGGATGGAACGGCTGGGCGGCCTCGCGACCTTCGCTGAAGGCCACTCGGCAACCCACGCCCGCTCCCAGTTCGTCGTAGAGGGTCAGTTCCTCGGCCGGCTGGCCTCCTTGCCCGCTCAGGTCCGCCAGCGACAGGGGCACGACCAGTTTGAACCGTCCCCCGGTCAGGCTCGGGTGCGAGCGGTTGAGGGTCACGGTGCCGATCACTTCGCCGATACGCATGGTAGTCGTTCTTTCTCTTGACCGTAGGACGGGTTTCCAACCCGTCCGCCTTCACGGACGGCTTGGAAAGCCGTCCTACAAACCTAAACGCTTCCGGAATACCTCGGGACATTCGCGTGGTCCCCCTTGGAGGAACCGGCCTGCGATCTGTTTGACGGCGAAGAAACCCAACGACGTGGGATCGACCACCAAGAGGTTGGCTCCCACGCTCCTCGCATCCCGTGTCACGGCGTCGGCCCCCGTGCCGTGGATCGCCCGGACGCCTGCGTGCCGATTCGCCAGGCACATGGCGGGCGCCGAATATGCCGTGAGGAGGATCGCCGTCGTTGTGCCCGAGGCCAGTTCCGCGGCCAATTCGTCGGTGGCCCGGATGACGCAATCCGAACTCCGCGATTCCACGGCAACCCCGTCGCGCTGCAAGGCGGCGGCAAGCGGGGCCGCGTCGTAGGCCGTGGCGGCCACCATGAGGATTGCACTCGACGTGCGTTGTGCTGCAACGGCAGCCGTTGCTCCGACGACCAACTCGATCCGCTTCCTCCGCAGTTCGTCCCGCACGGAGGGCGTCACCACCGTGCCGGGCGGCACGATCACGCGGCGTGCGGCGGCGAACCGGTCCGGCAGGTCGGCCAGGGTCACCAGTCGGCGATTGAGGACCAGGCTGTCGTTTGCCTCTTCGTTCTGGGGGGCCAGTCCCGGGGCCCGGGCGGGCGCAGCGGCGACGGTGTGCCCCAGACCGGCGAGCACCTCGCGCACTACGCGTTCGATCATCTCGGCCAACTCGCTCATGGATCCGCAATTCCGATTACCGACCAGCGGACGGGCGTGGTCTGGCTTCCCAGGAGATGCTGAGTCCCCTTGCCGTCGCTGGAGACGATCACGATGTCCTCTGTTCCGGCCCCGAGTACGTCGACGGCCAGAATCGGATCGCCGTCCGGCGTGTGCCCGTCCGGGCCGTAGGGCTGCACGACCAGCAGCTTCCAGCCTTCCATCGACGGGTGTTTCACCGTTGCCGTGGCGTTTCCGATCACTCGGCCGGTTTGCACGGGTCCCTTTCCTCTCCAACCAGAACCACCACCCCTGGAAAGCCGCGACCAGTGGTCGCGCCTTTGCCGGGTGCGCGACCGGTGGTCGCGGCTTTCCAAACCCCCGGGGCTACTTCCCCAGAATCCGCAGGCTGTCGATCATGGAGCACCGGCGCTCCCGGGTAAACGTGAGCGGGGTGGTGATACCCTCGCCCGTCGGCCCGGCGATCGAGAACGAGCAGTATCCCTCGCCGCCGAGCCCGAGTCCCGCCATGCTCGGGCCGTTCTTCACGAAGACCGTCGTGTCCAATGCCTTCCCCATCTTCGTCATGTTCACGACGTCGTGCGAGTGGATGATCGCCGTGTGCTTGAATCCGTGTTCACTCTTCCTGGCCATTTCGATCGCGGCATCCACGTTCCTGGCGCGGACGAACGGCAGGAAGGGCATCATCTGCTCGACGGGGACAAAGGGGTTCGACTCGTCGGTCTCGCCGAACACGACCTCCACATCAGGCGCGATGGTCTTGCCGATGCCCCGGGCCAGCACCGCGGCGTCCTTGCCGAGAAAGTCGCGGTGCGGCACGTCGTGCTTGTGGTCGCCCTCGCCGACGGTCGTGATGGCGGCCTTGGTGAAGGCGTCGACCTCCCGGGCATTGAAACGCACGGCCCCCGCCCGCTCCATGGCGGCCATCATCTTGTCGAACACCTCGTCCACGACGAACACCTGCTTCTCGCCGATGCAGAGAAGGTTGTTGTCGTAGGCGCAGCCCGTGATGATGGAACGTGCGGCGCGGTCGAGGTCGGCGGTCTCGTCGACGACCACGGGCGGGTTGCCCGGCCCGGCCACGATCGCCCGCTTCGACTGCTGCATGGCGGCGCGGGCCACGCCGGGGCCGCCCGTCACGCAGATCAGGGCAATGTCGCGGTGCTTGAAGATGCGGTCGGCAGTCTCCAGGGTCGGTTCGACGATGAGGCACATCAGGTTGTCGATGCCCAGATCGCGGTAGATCGCCTCGTTGAAGCGGCGGAGCCCCTCGGCCGCGACCCGCTTGCCGCTTGGGTGCGGATTGAAGACCACCGTGTTTCCCGAGGCGATCATGCTCACGGCGTTTCCGGTAATCGTGGGCAGCGAGTGCGTCACCGGCGTGACGGCTCCGATCACGCCGAACGGGGCGTGCTCGATCACGGCCAGGCCGTGGTCGCCGCTGAAGACCTCGCTCCGCATGAACTCCACGCCGGGGGCCCGCTCGCCTAGCGTGCGGAGCTTGTCGATCTTGTGGGCCAGGCGGCCGATCTTGGTCTCTTCCATCTCCATGGTGCCAAGCTCGACGCACTGGTCGATGGAGATCCGCCGGATGTGGCCGATGATCCGCCGGCGGTCTTCCACCGTCCGGCGCGAGAGTTGCTCGAAGGCCTCCTTCGCAGCGGCCACCGCCTCGTCGGGATCGGTGAAGAGGCCGAAGCGTCCGGTTCTCGTTCCTTGAGGGCGAACCGCGGGGCCCGATCCGTTCGCGCCCATCCGGTGGAGGACTTCTTCCACAACGCTGCGAATCAAGGTCTCGTTGACTTGCATGGCTTGAATGCCCTTAACGGTTTCTTGGTGATTGAGGCGCACGGTCGCGCGGGCGGCCGGTTTGGCGGGGTGGCGTCGGAGGTGGTGTAACGCGCGGGACAAGTCCCGCCGCTAAACGGCTTGTATCGATCGATTCTCCGCTCTATTCTCTCCCAACTCCCAACTCCCAACTCCCAACTCCCTACTCCCTACTCCCAACTCCCTACTCCCAACTCCCAACTCCCAACTCCCAACTCCCTACTGCTTCTTCGCGTACACGCACTGCTGGTCCACGTGGACCGAATCGACGATGCCGATGATAACCGTATCGACCGGCAAGTTCTTCGTTTCCGGCGTGAGCCGGGCACTGGAGCCCTGGGTGACCAGGACGAGTTCCCCTTCGCCGGCCCCGACGGTGTCGACGGCCACGAACGTCCGCCCGGCCGATTTCAGGCTGCGGCGGGTCTCCGGGTCGAGCCGGTAGGGCTCGACGATCAGGAGTTTGTGGCCCGTCATGGCGGCCGTCTTCTGCGTCGACACGAGCGAACCGGTCACTTTGGCGACGAACATGCCCCTAGCCCTCCAGGAGTCTCTTAGCCAGCCGGGCCACGATCAGCTCCTCGTTGGTCGGCACGACCCAGATCTGCACGCGGCTGGTGCGGGCGTGGACCGGCGACTCGACCCGCGTTGTCTCGTTCACCTTCGGATCCAGGACGATTCCCAGTTCCTCCAGGTTCTGGAGCACCATGGCGCGGAACGACGCCTGGTTCTCGCCGATGCCGCCGGTGAAGACGATCGCATCAGCCCCGCCCAGTTCGACGAGGTAAGCGCCCAGGTAGTGCCGCACGCTCGAGGCGAAGACTTCCAGGGCGAGCTTGGCCCGCTCATTGCCCTGGCCGGCCGCCTCGGTCAGGTCGCGCACATCGCCGCTCACGCCGCTGAGGCCCAGCAGGCCGCATTGCGACGCGAGCATCACGAGGACCTCGTCGAGCGACTTGCCGGTGTGCTTCATCACCATCGGTAAAATGAAGGGGTCGACGTCGCCCGACCGGTTGTTGTGCGGGATGCCCGACTGGGCGCTGGTGCCGAAGCTGTTGGCGACGCTCTCGCCGTTGCGGATCGCGCAGAGCGAGCTCGATCCGCCGAGGTGGCAGGAGATCACCCGCAGGTCCTTGCGCCCGAGGAGTTCGGCCGTTCGCGTGGCGATGTAGCGGTGGCTGGCACCGTGGTATCCCCAACGGCGTACCAGGGCCTCGTCGGCCCACGCCCGCGGCACCGCGTAGAGCCGGTTCCGCTCGGGAATGGTACGGTGAAAATCGGTCTCGAACGCGGCCACGAGCGGAATCTGCGGGAGCTTCTCGCTCAACAGCCGCATGGCCCGAATGTACGGAGGATTATGCGCCGGGGCGGCCCACGCCACTTCCTCCATCGCTTCGAGCACCTCGGGTGTGACACGGCGGACGCCGTCCACGCGTCCCCCGAACACCGCCTTGAAGCCGATGGCCGACACCTCCGCGGCGTCCCGGAGACAGCCGCTCTGCGGGTCGGTCAACTGGGCCAGGCACTGGCGCACGGCCTCCGCGTGGTCGGGCACGGAAAGCGTCTTCTCGTGCCGCTGGTCGCCGATCGTAACGACGCACCGGCTCTCCGGCGAGCCGATCCGCTCGATGCCGCCGCGCGCAAGCTGCCGCTCGCCCTCCATGTCGAGGAGCTGATACTTGAAGCTCGTCGACCCGAGATTCGCTACGAGGATCTTCATCGCTTCCTTCTCCCTGCGGACCGCGGCGAGGTCTGGTGTGGCATGCCGTCGCGAAGCGTCGGCATGTCTGCGCCTCTTCATGCCGACCCGCGGAAGCCGCGTGACGGCATGCCACCCTCCGCCGCCGGTGGTTCCTTCCTTTCGAGTGGGTTAGCTCAGGTAGGCGGCGATCACGCCTTCGGCCGGCCGGGGGATGATGTGGCTGGCCATCAGTTCGCCGACCTGGGACGCGGCCTGCGCGCCCGCCTCGACGGCGGCGCGGACGCTCCCCACGTCGCCGCGGACGACCGTGGTCACCAGTCCGCCGCCGATCTGGATACGCTTCACGATGTCGACCTTGGCGGCCTTGGCCATCGCGTCGGTGGCCTGGACCAAAGCGACCAGCCCCTTGGTTTCCAAAAGTCCAATGGCGTCTTGCATTGCAGGGATTTCCCTTCTTCGTGGTGTTTTCGTCGAATTGGTTCTTCGTGGTGACATGCCCGTAGGTCAGGCTTTCCAGCCTGACAAATCAGGATCGTCAGGCTAGAAGCCTGACCTACACTTCTCAGCCGGCTTTGCCGGCGGGGGGGAGAACGCAGCCGATGTCTTCGTGCGGTCTCGGGATCACTTGCACCGAGACGACCTCGCCGATGCGCCCGCCCGCCGCGGCGCCCGCGTCGGTCGCCGCCTTGACCGCGGCCACGTCGCCGGTCAGGAAAACGCTCACCAGGCCGCTGCCCACCTTGTCCCAACCGAGGAACTGGACGTTGGCCGCCTTCAACGCCGCGTCGGTCGCTTCGACCAGGGTCACGAAACCCTTGGTCTCAATCATGCCCAACGCTTCCATCGCTTTTGCCATGGTTCGAATCTCCAAGAAACTCCAGAAAGGGGAAGCTACGGTTTGAATAGCTCAACACTCGATGCTCGGTCGATGTCCGCCGCGTTGCCCTCATCGGTATCGAGGTGGACTTCGAGCTTGATCTTCTCTTCCGCCCGGACCAGGACGTCTTCAAACGTCGTCGTGCACGAGGAGACGACGCGGAGACACATCCGGTCGCCGGTCTTCACGCCGTAGAAGGCGGCGTCGGCCGGGCTCATGTGCGCGTGCCGCTCCGCGCGGATCACGCCTTCCTTCAATTCCACAACCCCCGCCGGCCCGACCAGCACGCAGCCCGGCGTCCCGTCGATCTTGCCGCTCAGCCGCACCGGCAGGTCGATGCCCAGCGAAATCCCGTCGGTGAAGGCCAGTTCGACCTGGCTCCGCGGGCGTGTGGGCCCCAGGACCCGCACCGTGGGGAGCATGCGGCGCCGGCCCGGGCCGACGACCATCACCGTCTCCTCCGCGGCGAAGAAGCCGTCCTGGAAAAGCTCCTTCGCCGGCGTGAGCTTGCGGCCGGGCCCGAAGAGGGTCTCGACATGCTCGTCCGTCAGATGGACATGCCGGGCCGAGACGCTGACCACGAGTTCCGGCTTTCCCGGGGGGCCGTTCACCTGCTTCAACACAAGCTCGCGCACGATCTGCTCGATCGCGGCCCGATCCATCGCTGGGGCTATGCTCATTGTGCAACTCTCCCTGCGGCTCGACTCGTTCCCACGCTCTGCGTGGGAACGCACCTTGCGCCGCTCTGCGGCGCGAGCACGACGGGACGCAGAGCGTCCGCGGCGTGCGTTCCCACGCAGAGCGTGGGAACGAGATCCTCATCCACCCGCTCCCACAATTTGCACGTCACAATTTGCATTTCACGTTCTGCATTCTTCATTCTTCACTCCCGCCACCACCACCCGCACCCCCGCCTGCACCAGCGAGTCCTGCCAGGTTTCCGCGATTCCCGCGTCGACCACGACCCAGTTCGCCGCCCCGAGCCCGCACAGGTGCGTGAGGCTGCGGTGCCCGAACTTGGAACTGTCGGCCACGACGATCACCTCGTCGGCGGCCTGCATCATCGCCCGTTCCGTCTCGACCAGGCGAAGATCGTTGTTGAAAAACCCTTCGTGATTCACGGCCGCCACGCTCAGGATCGTCTTGCGGACCCGAATCGTGGCGAGCGTCTTGTCGGCATACGGTCCCAACGCCACGCCCGTCCTCGGACACACGTTGCCGCCGATCCAGACCAGGTCGCTTCGAGGGTCCGAGGCGA
>CAYSGY010000320.1:0-6890 GCA_964430315.1 uncultured Planctomycetaceae bacterium | reverse complement strand
CTCCGCCGTGCCCGGGGGTATGCCCCGCTGCCGATCGACCTGGGCTTCTCCGGACCGACGGTGCTCGCCGTGGGAGGGCACCTGAAGAACACGGTGGCGCTGGCCCTGGGCGGGCAGGTGGTGGTGAGCCAGCACGTGGGCGACCTCGACAACGTGGCGAGCCTGGACCTCCACGAGCGGACGATTCAGGACCTGGTGGAGTTTTTCCGCGTGGTGCCCGAGGCCGTGGCCTGCGACCGGCACCCGGACTACGGCTCGACCCGGTGCGCGGAGAGACTTGCCTCGCAATGGAACGTGCCGCTGGTCCGCGTGCAGCATCACCATGCCCACGTGGCCGCCTGCATGGCGGAACATCGGCTGGAAGGGCCGGTGCTCGGGCTTTCCTGGGACGGCACCGGCTACGGCACGGACGGCACGGTCTGGGGCGGCGAGGCGCTGGAGTGCAACGGCGCAGGCTTCCGCCGGATCGCCCACTTGAGGACGTTCCCCTTGCCCGGCGGCGATCGGGCCGTGCGTGAGCCTCGCCGGTGCGCTTTGGGACTTCTGTTCGAGGTGCTCGGGCCGAAGGCCGCCGAGTTCGCTACCGACTGGTTCTCGTTGAAGGAACTGGAGGCACTCGTGCGCATGCTGGGCCGGCCACGCCTCTGCCCGCGGACCAGCAGTCTGGGGAGGCTGTTCGACGCCGTGGCCGCCTTGTGCGGACTGTCGCCAGGGATTAGCTTTGAAGGTCAGGCTGCCATGGCCTTGGAGTTTGCCGCCGACCCGACGTGCGACGAGGCCTACCCGTTGCCGCTTTCCGATGCTGACCCGGCGATCGCTGACTGGGAGCCGATGCTCCGTGCCATCCTGGCCGACCGGCAAGCCGGGGTGCCGTTGGCTCGCACGAGCGCCCGGTTCCACAACGCCCTGGCTGGCCTGGCCGCCACCATCGCCCGGCGTTGGGGCGGCGAGCGCGTGGTCCTTTCGGGCGGCTGCTTCCAGAACGCGACGCTCTCCGGCCGGGTCCGCGAGCAACTTCAGGCGGCGGGCCTGCGGGTCTACTCGCACCGGCTCGTCCCGCCCAACGACGGCGGCATCGCGCTGGGACAAGCGGCCATTGCTGTGAGGAAGTGATGAATGATGAGTGATGAATGATGAGTGATGAATGATGAGTGATGAATGATGAGTGGTGAATGATGAGTGGTGAGTGGTGAGTGGTGAGTGGTGAGTGGTGAGTGGTGAGTGGTGAGTGGTGAATGATGAGTGGTGAGTGGTGAGTGGTGAGTGGTGAATCTCCGCGTAGCGGGCGGGCTTGCCCGCCGTCTTTTTCGGATAGACGTTCCGACGGAGTAAGTCATGTGCCTCGGCATCCCTGGAAAAGTGCTTGAAACCTTCGACCGCGACGGACTGCCTATGGCCAAGGTGGAGTTCGGCGGCATTGTCAAAGAGACGTGCCTCGCCTACACCCCCGAGGCCCGGGCAGGCGACTACGTGATCGTTCACGTGGGCTTCGCCATCAGCCGGATCGACGAGGCGGAGGCCGAAGAGATCTTCTCGTATATTCAACAAATCGAGGCCGAGACCGCGGAGGACCCCGGTGAAGTTCATCCATGAGTACCGCGACGCCGAAGGGGCGCGACGCCTGGTCGACGCCATCCGGCGCCAGGTCACGCGTCCGTGGAGCATCATGGAGGTCTGCGGCGGCCAGACGCATGCCATCGTCCGCTTCGGGCTCGATGAATTGCTGCCGCGCGACGTGACCTTGATCCACGGGCCCGGCTGCCCCGTGTGCGTGACTCCCCTCGAAATCCTCGATGCCGCGATTGCGATTGCCTCCCGGCCGGGGGTGATCTTCTGCTCGTTCGGCGACATGCTCCGCGTGCCGGGCTCGCAGCAGGACCTGCTCCGGGTGAAGTCGGAAGGGGGCGACGTGCGGATCGTCTATTCGCCGATGGATGCCGTGACGCTCGCCCGGCAGCAGCCCGGCCGGGAAGTGGTCTTCTTCGCCATCGGGTTCGAGACCACCGCCCCGGCCAACGCGATGGCGGTGCTCCAGGCCGCGCGCCTCGACCTGAAGAACTTCTCCGTGCTCGTCTCCCACGTGCTCGTCCCGCCGGCGCTCCGCGCCGTGCTCGACGCCCCCAACTGCCGCGTGCAGGGCTTCTTGGCCCCGGGCCACGTCTGCGCGGTCATGGGTACGGAGGAGTACCGGCCGATCGTCGAGCAGTATCACGTCCCGATCGTGGTCACGGGCTTCGAGCCGCTGGACATTCTCCAGGGCGTGGCCATGACGCTGCGTCAGCTCGAAGAGGGCCGGGCGGAGGCGGAGATCCAATACAGCCGGGCCGTGCGTCCCGAGGGCAACCCGCTGGCCATCGCCCAGATCCGCGAGGTCTTCGAGCCCGTGCCGAGGAAATGGCGCGGCATTGGCGAGATCCCCGGCAGCGGGCTCGGATTGCGGCCTGCTTATACCAGGTTCGACGCCCGGACGCGATTCGGCGTCGAGCAGATCACGGCCGATGAGCCCAAGGAGTGCATCGCGGGCGACGTGCTCCAGGGGCACCGGCTGCCGTGCGATTGCCCCGCGTTCGGCGTCCGGTGCACGCCCGAGCGCCCCCTCGGCGCTCCGATGGTCTCCGCCGAAGGCTCCTGCGCCGCCTACTACCGCTACCGTCGCCACGCGAAGTGACCGTTCCCGGGCCCGGGTCCGCGGAATGGCGTCGCCGAGGACGCACGAGGGTTGACAAGGCTGGAGAATGCGAGATGTTTCGGCAGATGCGAGCGATACTGGCTGCGTGGTTCGGACCGCGGGGCGCCGGCAAGCCGCTCGGCGTGCGGGGCGAGGAAGCCGCGGCCCGATACCTCCGCCGGCTCGGCTACCGGATCGTGGCCCACGCCAACCGCCTGAAGCCGGGCGAACTCGACCTGGTGGCGGTCGACGGGGAGACGGTCGTCTTCGTCGAAGTCAAGACGCGGGAATCGGCCGAGACGGGCCAGCCGTGGGAAGCGGTCGACGCGGCCAAGCAGCGACGATTGACCCGGGCGGCGGTGACCTTCCTGAAGTGCCACGGCCTCCTGGAGAGCCCGGCCCGCTTCGACGTGGTGGCCGTCACCTGGCCCGCCGGCCAGCGCCGCCCCACGATCCAGCATTTTCAAAATGCGTTCGACGCGGCCGGAGGCGGGGAGTTCTACTCGTGACGGGACGGTCCCCGGCCCGTGAACGGTTGCCTTCAAAGGAACAAGGTCACTTCGCTCTTGCTGGTCGAGGACCTCGCGGCCCGCCGCTTACGGAACTCCCCTTGGCGACGGCCAATATCTCCCCAATTGATGAGCCGGACGCCTTGGTCCCGGATGAGTTTGGCGATTTCGGGATCGGTGAAGACCTCGAAGTCGCGTTGGCGCCGGGCATGGGAGCCGGTGATGGCGCTCAGTTCGTCGCCGTCGTAGGCCGGGTGGATGATGAACTGCGTGATCCCCGGCTTCAGCTTACGGATCGCGTCGGCGTAGTATTTCTTCTGGTCGTCCATGCCGCCCTTGCCCGAGTAGCCGCCGTCGAGGTGATCGATCGTCACGTCGCCGGTGTCGAACAGCGTCCGGCCGATCTGTGCCGCGAACAGTCGCATGGCCGGCGACATCTCCGCGAGATCTTCCGGGGTGGGCCGGGGAATCATGCACGGGAGGCCGAACTCGTCGGCGACCTTGCGGTAGGCGGCAAAGAAGTCGGGCCGTGCGTAGACGGTGCCCATGTGCGTGTCGAGATGGGTCGGCTTCAGCCCCAGGTCGAGTGCCCGGCGCACCTGGGCGCGAAGCTCCGTTTCCACCTCCGCCGCACTGGCCGAGGTGGCCGCTTGCAAGACGCCGCGGTGAAGGTAGCCTTGGGCGTCGAGGAGTCCCTTCACTTCATCCCATGGGGTGACGGGACGCCAGCGGTACGATTTCCATTCGCTCGTGAGCGTGGCGTGGATTCCGAAATCGGCTTTCGGGTGCGCTTTCGCGTACTCGAGGATCTCCAGGACCCAAGGGCAGGGCATCATGATGCTCGCCGAAGTGATCACGCCGCGCTCCATCCCGTCGATCGTGGCCCGGTTATGGGCATGGCACATTCCGGCGTCGTCGGCGTGGATGATAAGCAGCTTCTCTTCCGGGCCGAACCCGAACTGCTGTGCGACGGTCTTGGGTCGCTCCTTGCCCTCGCCGGCGGAAGCAGAAGCAGGCTGCAATCCGGTCACAACGACCGCAAGCAGGATCCCCGCCGTGCAGGTTGCTCGTTTTGTGGCGTCGCTTGGCATGGTCCTTCCGTCGATGCTACGGGGTGAAGTCGTCGTTCGCCGTGAGTTCTTCGCAGAATCGCGACAGCAGGTTCGCGGCGTGGTCGATATCATCGAGCGAGATCATCTCCACGGGGCTGTGCATGTACCGGTTCGGGATGCTCACCAGGCCCGTGGCCACGCCGGCGCGGTTCACCTGGATCGAATTGGCGTCGGTTCCCGTCGCGCGGCCGGAGGCGGCCATCTGGAACGGCATCTTCTGGCCCTCCGCGATCTGGACGAGCCGGCGCACGACCTTGGGGTTCATGTTCGGGCCGCGTTCGATCACCGGGCCCTTGCCCAGCGCGATGTCGCCCTCCTCCTTCTTCTCGATCGTTGGGCAATCGGTGGCATGGGTCACGTCGACCGCCACGCCGACCTCCGGGTCGATGCCGAACGCACTGGTGCGCGCGCCGCGCAATCCCACTTCCTCTTGCACCGTGGAGACGGCATACACGGCCCAGCCGAGCTTCTTGGGGTCGATGCGACGCAGGGCTTCCATGACGACCCAAAGGCCGCACTTGTCGTCCATGGCGGGTGACACGGCCCGGCCGTTGCGCAGGTCGCGGTACGCGAGTTCCACCGTGACCGGATCGCCGATCTTGACCAGCTTCTCGGCCTCGTCCTTGTTCTTCGCGCCGATATCGAGCCAGAGGTCCTTGAGCTTCGGCACCTGCTTGCGTTCTTCGTCGGTGAGGAGGTGGATGGGCTTGCGTCCGATGACGCCCACGATCGGGCCGTCCTCGGCCCAGACGGCCATGCGCTGCCCGATCAGGACCTGCGGATCCCATCCCCCGATGGACTGGATATAGATGAACCCATCGGCATCGATGTACTGGACGATCAACCCGATCTGGTCGCAGTGGCCTGCCAACATCACCCGGCGGGGGGCCTTCGGGTTGCGGACCGCCATCACGTTGCCGTGGACGTCGGTCTTCACCTCATCGGCAAAGACCGAGGCGTAGCGGCGAACCACTTCCTGCAAAGGGCTCTCATACCCGGAGGGACTAGGGGTTTCCAGGACGTTCTTGAAGAATCCAAGCGAGTGCGCGTCGATCATGAAGATTCACCTTCCAGGATTGCAGCTTCACAGTTTCTCCATTGTCGCCCGGTCGGCCGTGGGGTCAACCGATCTGCCTTCCATCGTCCACCGAATGCTCCGCCTTGACGGCCGGCTTGATGGTTGCCTACGATAACGAATTCTCTTGCACGTGCTATGTCGAGTCGGTGCGATTATGGAAACCGTGAAGGTCGGTCTGGTTGGATTTGGAACCATCGGAACAGGGGTGTGCCGAATCCTCCTTGATAGCGGAGATCGGATCGCCCGACGGGCAGGGAAACGGGTCGAACTCGCCAAGGTAGTGGATGCTGATACCACCCGAGCGCGAGGATATTCTCTGCCTGACGGAGTGTTAAGTTCCGATCTTTCGCAGATTACCCAGAATCCTGATGTCAAAGTCGCCATCGAGTTGATCGGCGGCCTGGAACCTGCCCGGTCCATTGTGCTGGAGTTGCTCGAAAGCGGCAAGGACGTCGTCACCGCGAACAAGGCCTTGCTGGCGGAACATGGGCCGGAGCTGTTCAATCGGGCCAGGAAGCTTGGGCGGTCGATCGCCTTTGAGGCATCGGTCGGCGGCGGGATTCCGATCATCGCCTCGATCGGGCAATGCCTGTCGGCCAACCAGCTTCGGTCGATCCATGCGATCCTGAACGGGACGAGCAACTACATCCTGACCCAAATGGAGGATCAGGCGGCCGGCTACGAGACCGCGCTGGCGGGCGCCCAGCGCCTGGGCTATGCCGAAGCCAACCCGGCCATGGACGTCGATGGCAGCGACGCGGCCCAGAAGCTGGCGATCCTGGCCCACCTTGGGTTCGGGGCGCGGGTGCATTGGAAGAACATCGCCCGGGTCGGGATCACCGAGGTCGATCTGGTCGATATCCGATATGCCCGGGAGTTGGGCTATCGGATCAAGCTCCTGGCCGTTGCGGAACTGGTGCCGGAGGGGCTGGAACTGCACGTCTCGCCGACGTTGGTCCGACACGGCACGCCGCTGGCCGAAGTGCGAGAGAACTTCAACGCGATCCGCGTGGTGGGCGACGCGGTGGGGCGGGTCTTCTTCCACGGCCAAGGCGCCGGGCAGATGCCGACGGCCTCGGCCGTGGTGGCCGACGTGATCGACACCGTGGTGGGCCGCGCGGCCATCACGTTCCGAACCTTGGAGTTGTGGTCGGACCATCGGGAGGCCCCGGTCTCGGCCCGGGATTCCGCCAAGGTCGCTGGCCGCTACTACCTCCGCCTGACCGTCGAGGACCGCCCCGGCGTGCTGGCGGAGATCGCCGGAATTCTCGGAAAGCAAGGGATTTCGATCGCGTCGGTGATCCAGCACGAGACCGAGGGCGAGGCCGAGGGAGTTGTGCCGCTAGTGATCATGAGCCATCGAGCCACCGAGGGCGCCATGACCAAGGCCATGGCGATCATCGACAAGTCGCCCTTCGTCCGTCCGAAAAGCGTGCGGATGCGGGTGCGGGAATGAGAGTGAAGGATGAACGATGAAGGATGAATGATGAAGGATGAATGATGAAGGATGAAGGATGAAGGGC
>CAYSGY010000319.1:0-6890 GCA_964430315.1 uncultured Planctomycetaceae bacterium | reverse complement strand
GCCTGGAGCGCACGGCCTCCGTGCTCCAGGGCGTGGAGTCGAACTTTCATATCGACATCCTCCGCCCGCTGGTCGAGGCCGCGGCCGAGGTCTGCGGCGCGCGTTACGAGTGGGACAGCGAGAGCGGCCGGCGCCTGCGTCGCATCGGCGACCACGTGCGGGCCTGCACGTTCGCCATCCACGAGAACGTGTATCCCGGGCCGAACAAGGAGAAGTACGTCGTCAAGCGGCTGCTGCGTCGGGCCGTGCTCGACGGCCACCAGATGGGCGTGCGCGAGCCCTTCCTTTACAAGCTCGTCCCCGTGGTCGCCGAGATGATGAAGGTCCCGTATCCCGAGTTGGGCGACACGGTGGAACGGGTCGCACGCGGCATCGAGGCGGAAGAGAAGAGCTTCCTGGCCACCATCGACGCCGGCCTGGACCGCATCGAGCGGATCTTCCAGCAGATGCACCGCGACAACCGCGGCGTGGTTTCCGGCGAAGAGGCCGGCGAAATGTACCAGACCCACGGCTTCCCGCCCGAACTGTTCGAGAGCATGGCCGCCGAGCGAGGCCTGGCCTTCGATTGGCCGGGCTACGAGGAAGCGATGAAGCAGCACGGGATCGAGTCGGGCGGGGGTCAGCGGATGGAACTCTTCGGCCCGCGGAGCCCGTTGGACGCCCTCAAGAAGGCGGTCCACCGGACGCGGTTCCTGGGCTACGAAACCGCCGAGGTGGCCGATGCGAAACTGATCGGCCTGATCGTCAACCATCAGCTTTGCGATCAGGTCGAGGACGGCGAGCCGCAAGAGCCGATCGTGGTCGTCCTCGACAAGACGCCGTTCTACGGCGAGATGGGCGGCCAGGTGGGCGACACGGGAGAACTCGTGGCTCCCGGCGTCCGCTTCGAGGTCGTCGATACCCAAGTGGACGGCGAGTTGACGCTCCATCGCGGCCATCTCCGCGAGGGCGTGCTGACGCTCGGCATCACGCTCACGGCCCGGGTCGATCCGGCCCGGCGTCAGGGCATCCGCCGCGCCCATTCGGCCACGCACCTCCTCCACTACGCCCTTCAAAAACACCTCGGCAAGCACGCCCAGCAGCAGGGCTCGAAGGTCGATCGCGACCTCCTGCGGTTCGATTTCTCCAACCCTTCGGCCGTCACCGCGGAGCAGTTGGAGGCGATCGAAGAAGAGGTCAACTTGAAGGTCCTCGAGGCCGTGCCCGTGGCCTCGAAGAACATGCCGCTGGCCGACGCCCGCTCGACCGGGGCCATGATGCTTTTTGGCGAGAAGTATCCCGATGTGGTCCGGGTCGTGTCGGTGGGCGATTTCAGCAAGGAGTTGTGCGGCGGCACGCATCTGGACAACTCCGGCCAGGTGGGCCTGTTCAAGATCGTCGGCGAGGAGAGCGTGGCGGCGGGCACGCGGCGGATCACGGCCCTGACCGGCCCCGCCGCCTTGAAGCACGTGCGCCAAAACGAAGCGACGCTCGCCCGGACCGCCGCCGTGCTCAAGGTCCCGTTCGACGAGGTGCCGCAGCGGGTCGAGGCGTTGGCCAAAGAGGTCCGGCAACTCAAAAAGCAGGCGGCCGCCGGCGCGAAAGCGGGCGGCCCCAGTGCCGACGCCCTCCTGGCCGAGGCAGCCGACGTCCACGGCACCAAGGTCGTCGTGGCCGAAGTGCCTGAGGCCAACCCGCAAGGCATGCGGGAACTCATCGACCAGATCCGCCGCAAGGCGCCCTTGTCGGCCGTTCTGCTGGCCGGCCGTCAGGAAGAGGGCAAGGTGCTGCTCGTGGCCGGTCTCAGCAAAGAGTTGGTGAAAAAGGGCCTCGACGCAGTGAAGTGGGTCAAGTCGGCCGCTGCCATCGTCGGCGGTGGCGGCGGCGGCCGCCCCGACATGGCCCAAGCCGGCGGCAAAGACGCAGAGAAGCTCCCCGAAGCCCTCGAAACCGCACGCACGACGGTCCAGCAACTCCTCGGCGGCTGAGGGGCGCGGCAAGCCCAGCGGTACCACTCGACTTGACGGGGCGCACATACCGCGTCAGAATTGGCGGCTGTTGAGCCAATGGGCTCGTGCCACGTCCTCAGGCTGCGAACGCGGCAAGTTGCTCGCTTGTCTTGCTTCACGAGGGAAGATCGGTGCCATGATCTTCCCCGAGTCGTCTGCGGAGTCCGGTCGATGATCCATCGCATTCACATCGAGAACTTCAAGAGCCTCCGGGACGTGACCGTGGAACTCTCGCCGGTCACGGTCTTTATCGGCAGGAGCGGCACCGGCAAGAGCAACTTCGCTTCGGCGATCCAGTTCCTGCGGGATTACCTTGCGTTTGGCCCACGACAAGGGTTTGGGCAGCAGGATGAGAAATGGAAGTGTGCCACGAACCCATCCGGCGCGATCGGGTTTGAAGTCGAATTCGATGTTCCGGGGTTCGAGGATCGATTCCGCTACACTCTCGACCTCGACGATAGGAACCTTGGCAACCACCCGCAGGCAGAGTCGCTCGTTTGCGGAGACAAGATGATCTTCCGACAGGCACGACAAGGCCCCCAGGGATCGCGGTGGGAGAAAGAGCCCCCCCTCGTCACCGTTCCTCAACCGGGTCCGGTGGCTCTCGGACGTTTGCCGGGGCTCGAAAAGGCTGTCATCGCATACATAGCAATCACTGCAGGAATCGGCGTCTACTCGTTTCCTTACGACGTTCTCAGGAAGCCGACGGGCGGCGAGAAAGAGTCGGGGTTGGCGGATGATGCTGGAAACTACTTGCGGGTGCTCAAGGATGTGACGAGCAGCCTCCAAGATATCGCAACGCGCAAGGGTATTGCTGCCGCGCTGCGACGAGTGAATCCTACCGTCGGTAGTGTCGAACTTGATTCCGTCCAGAATCCCACAAAGGCATTCGTCGGCCATTGCCTTCGTGAAAAGACGCTCCCACTCGAACTCGCTCAGGAGTCCGATGGTTTTCGCCGGTTCTACGCGCACCTTCTGGCGTTGTACCAAACGCCGCCCAAGCAGACGCTCGTCTTTGAGGAGCCTGAAAACGGCATCTATCCGGGGGCGCTCTCGCTGTTGGCGGATGAGTTCAAGGCGGCGCCCGAGGCGGGGCGAGGGCAGGTGTTGCTGACGACCCACAGCCCGGCACTGCTCGATCACTTCTCGGTCGATCAGATCCGGGTGGTTGACCTTGTCGAGTTGGAGACGCGCATTGGCCCCCTGGTCGAAGAGCAGAGACAAGCGATTGTCGAGGAGTTGCTCCATGCCGGGGAGCTTCTCACCGTCGATCCTGCGAGAACGGGGGCCTGATGACTCCGAAGCGCCTGGTGCTGCTCGTCGAGGGGCAAGGCGACGTGGAGGCCGCTCCGGTGCTTGTGAAGCGGCTGCTCGCCGAGCACGATGCCTTCGACGTCGTCCTTCTCGACCCATACCCTTTCCGAGTCGGCGAATACTCGAAGATCAGCAAGAACGACTTTGGAGAATGGCGCAGGCTCCTCCAGGATGCTGCGTTGCGAAAGAACGTGGGCGCCTGTCTCTTGCTTCTGGACGGTGACAGTCCCAGGAAGGTCGACGGACAACCCTTCTGCGCGGCGCGGGCGGCGCGTCGTCTTGCCGAGGAGGCACGGAAGGTCGGCGGGGGGAGCCTCTTCTCCGTCGCGATCGTGTTCGCGTGCATGGAATTCGAGTCGTGGCTCATCGCGGGGGTGGAATCGCTCAAGGGAAAGGCGTTCTCGGACGGGCGAGCGGGTATTCCCAACACGGTCCAGGAAATCCCACGCGATCCCGAACGCGTACCGCGGGACGCCAAGGGCTGGCTTGGTCGCGCGATGAAGGGATACAGCCCCTCCCGGGACCAGGCGGAGTTGACCCGGCTGGTTGACCTGGACGCGATCCGTCAGAACAGCGTGCGATCGTTTCGACGCTTAGAAGATGCGATCCGGGAGTTGGTCGGAGCGATCCGCTCGGGCCAGCACGCCGTGACGCCTACCTCCGGATCCTGAAGCCCGGAAGGAACGCAAGTTGGGGCTGGTCGCCGGGCGAACGCCTGTGCTAGACTGGAATCCATTCCAGGGATCACGAAAGAGAACCGAGCCGTTGGAGGCATAGACGCGGGATGGTGGAAGACCTGTTTTCCGTCAAGGGACAAATCGTGTTGGTTTCCGGGGCGAGCCGCGGGATCGGCCGGGGGATCGCCCAGGAGTTTGCCGAGCGCGGCGCGACCGTGGTGATTACCGGGCGCGTGGCGGAGACCCTGGAGAAGACGGCCCGGGAGATTTGCCCCCCGGGCGGGATGGTCCGGGCCAAGGTCTGCGATGCCGCCGACGCCAAGGCCCTCCAGGCCCTCGCCGACGAGGTCGTCGCCGAGTTCGGCCGCGTCGATACCTTGGTGAACTGCGCCGGCGTGAACAAGCGGATGCGGGTCGAGCAGTACGACGAGCCCACCTACGACTTCATCACGAACATCAACATCCGCGGGGCCTTCTTCCTTTCGCTGGCGGTGGGAAGGCACATGATGCAGGCCCGGTGCGGCAACCAGATCAACATCGACTCGATCAACAGCAACCGGCCGCTCCGCCGCGTGGCCCCCTACGCCATGAGCAAGGCGGCCATGAGCCAGATGACCCGGAGCCTCGCCATGGAATGGGGGCCCTACGGGGTGCGGGTCAATGCGGTGGCCCCCGGGTTCATCGCCACGGACCTGGCCAAGCCGCTCCTCAGCAATCCTGCGATCAACGAGTGGCGGGAGAAGAACACGCCGCTGGGACGCCCAGGCACGCCGGAGGACATCGCCCACGTGGCGATCTTCCTGGCCTCGAAGGCCGCTGGATACATCACCGGGCAGGTGCTCTATGTCGACGGCGGCACCACGTGCGGCCTCTTCTGGCCGCTCGACGTGTGATCCACGTGGCTCGGTCTCTCCGAGACCGAGAGGATCGCGTCTCGGAGAGACGCGACCACGCGGAGGACTCAGCGTTCCTTGCGTTTCAGTTCGGAGTTGTGCTCTTCCATGAACTTGCGAAGTTCCTCGGAGAACGCGAGGAGCCGTTCCCACTGCTCCACATAGAGCGTGACCGGCATGCGTTGCAGGCCGTACAGACTCATGGCGCCCTTGGGACTTACCTTGCAGTAGAGCGTTCCCCGCCGCGTCTGCTCGGCCTGTTCGAGGAGCTTCGTTGCCTCCTCGACGGGCATTTCCCCCTTGGCCACCTTTTCCAGGATTTCCTCTTTCTTCATCTGCGGTCCTCCGTAAGCCACTCGCTAACGTTGCCCCAGGAAGATAAGATACCCGCCACTGCGGTGGTAGCAAGAGCAACACGCACGGGAGACGGAAAGAGTTGGCATTCCGCGACGGCCACATCTCCCCAAGAAGGCTCCTCGGGTTCGCCTCACCTTCCGTTCTTGCCTGATTCGCCATGTCGCGCAAGCCGTGTGCGGGCCCACCCTCTCGCGGTATCGCACCCCGGCAACCGCTCCGACTGGCGATGAGGGCTCGTTTCGGGTACGCTGATGTGTTCCTCGCTGGGGGCAGGACGCGGAGTCGTTGACGCCGAGCGAGGAAGCGACGACCGGACGCGGGGAAGCGCCGCGGCTAGACGACCGCGGGAAAGGCGTCCGTCCTTAACCGCCGTGATCCCCTGGCCCCAAAACCCCAAACCCCTAACCCCTAACCCCTAACCCCTAGCCCCTAACCCCTAGCCCCTAACCCCTAACCCCTGTTCCGATGGCTGGCCGCACCACGCTCCGCAACATCGGGGTCATCGCCCACATCGATGCCGGCAAGACGACCGTCACCGAGCGGATGCTCTACTACGCGGGGTTCACCCACCGCGTAGGGGGGGTCGATGAGGGGACAACCATTACCGACTACGACCCCGAGGAGCAGGAACGGGGAATTACCATCAATTCGGCGTGTGTTACGTTTCCGTGGGCCGGGGTATCCATCAATTTGATCGACACCCCGGGCCACGTCGACTTCACGGCTGAGGTGGAGCGGAGCCTCCGGGTGCTCGACGGCGGGGTGGTGGTCTTCAGCGCGAGAGAGGGGGTCGAGGCCCAGAGCGAGACCGTCTGGCGCCAGGCCGATAAGTACCACGTCCCGCGCATCGCCTTTATCAACAAGATGGACCGCGAGGGGGCCGATTTCTACGGCACGCTCGAAGAAATCGAGAAGCGGCTGGAGTGCAAGGCGGTGGCAGTGAACCTGCCCGTGGGGGCGGGGCCCGGGCACGTCCAGAACCCCTTCCGCGGAATCCTCGACCTCCTCGAGATGCAGATGCTCACGTTCGAGGCCGAGAACCAGGGGGCGACCGTCACTCGCGGCGAGATTCCCGAAGACCTCCGCGAAGACGCCGAGATGTGGCGAGGGCTGATGCTCGACCGGCTCTCGCTCTACGACGACGAACTCACCGAGAAGATGCTCGGGGAAGAGCCGATCCCCAGCGCGTTGCTCCACCGCGTGATCCGGCAGGCGACGATCCACAACATGATCGTGCCGGTGCTGTGCGGATCGGCCCTGCGCGGAGTCGGCGTGCAGCCTGTTCTGGACGCCGTGGCAGCCTGGCTCCCCAACCCGGCCGACATGCCGCCGGTCGTCGGGGCCGATCCGAAGAAGAAGGATGCGAAGGCCACACGCAAGCCGGATCCGGAAGAACCGTTTTGCGGCCTCCTGTTCAAAGTCCAGGCCGACCGGCACGGCGATTTGGACTACATTCGCGTCTATTCGGGCCGGCTGAAGGCGGGGAGCCGCGTCTACAATCCGGGCAAGGACAAGAAGGAGAACGTCCCGCAGTTGTGGCGCATCCAGGCCGATCGGCGCGAGCAGGTCCACGAGGTCGAGGCCGGCGATATCGTCGGCCTCGTGGGCCTGAAACACTCGATCACCGGCGACACGCTCTGCCATCCGCAGCACCCGATCCT
>CAYSGY010000318.1:5350-6909 GCA_964430315.1 uncultured Planctomycetaceae bacterium | reverse complement strand
ATGGATCGCCCGGCGTTCCTCTTCGCGCTCGTACTCGCGTGGAGTCCGGTGACGATGGCCGCGGAACCCGATTCCCCGATCCGGGGCGACGAGGAAGTCGTCTTCTATCCGACATTCGCCCGACAAACCGACGGCGGCCGGTCGTGGCAGGTGGCCATCCACGGGTCGATCTTCGAGCCGGAGGAGCAGTCGCTCAAGCGGGCCCTCCTCGTGCGACTAATCCGCGAGGCCATTCCCCGCAAGCTGAGCCCCGCCGAGGAGGAGACATTCCGCGGCCGGGTACGGCTCTTCCTGGTCGATTCCGAACGCGGCAAGAGCATCTCCATTCGTCTCGGCTCGACGGTTCTTCCGGCGGGCACCTCGGAGGCCAATGGCCATTTTCAGAGTGAACTGCGTCTCTCCGAAGAGCAGATCCGTGCATTGGCGGGCGTCGGACAAAGCAGCGGTGGCTGGGTATCGTTCTCCGCCGTGACTCGGCCGGGCGACCAACGCACGTTCGCCGGACGCTTTCTTCCCATCGGCCCGGAAGGGCTCTCCGTCGTCTCCGACATCGACGACACCATCAAAGTCTCGAACGTCCGCGACCGCCAGGAACTCCTGGCCAACACCTTCCTCCGCAGGTTCGAGGCCGTGCCGGACATGGCTTCGACGTACCGCCTCCTGGCCGAACGAGGAGCGGTTTTCCATTACGTGTCGGCCAGCCCGTGGCAGCTCTATCCTCTCCTGGCCGACTTCCTCCGCGAAGCCGGCTTCCCGGACGGGACCTTGCGCATGAAGTTGGTCCGGCTTGCGGATTCGAGCGCGCTGCGTGTCTTCGGATCGCAAGAGGGATACAAGACGCCCGAGATCGAAGCCCTGCTGAAGGCGTTTCCCTTTCGCCGTTTCGTGCTGGTCGGCGATAGCGGGGAGCAGGATCCTGAGATCTTCGCCGATGTGGCGCGGCGGCACGGCGATCGCGTGCGGGAGATCTGGATCCGCAACGTCACCGGGGAAACACCCGACAATGCTCGGTGCACCAAGGCCTTCGCCGGGCTTCCGCCCGCGCGTTGGCTTCTCTTCCTCCGAGTTGCGGGACCGCGCGCGGGAGACCGCGGTGGGGCAGTAGGCCTCCGTCGGAAAAGAGGCCGCGGTGCCGACGCGTGGGACCCGGTCTGCGAAACGTCTACCCTACAAGAAGGCCCGGAAAGCCGTCCTGTGAATCCGTTCTTCGGCGTCACGCCGCGCCGGGCGGGAGCCGCTCGACGAGCACGGCGGAGGTGTCGTCGTGCCGCCCGCTCCCCTTGGTAAATTCGTGGGAGTCGACGAAGAGCTTGTCCAGGGCCGCGTCGAGGTGCGAAGTGGCCGACGATTGCAGGCAGCGGTAAATCCCCTTCTCACCGAACTGGTCATAAATGTCGCCGCCGGCAGGGAATGCCTCGGTCAGACCATCGGAGTAGATCAGGAGTCGCGATCCCTCCGGGATGTCGACGGTCACGGTGTGGTACGTCTCGTGCGGATCGATGCCCAAGGGCATGCCGGCCTCGGCCTCACCGCCCAACGGAGCAATCTCATTGGTCTGG
>CAYSGY010000318.1:0-5340 GCA_964430315.1 uncultured Planctomycetaceae bacterium | reverse complement strand
AAGAGCGGCATCGGATGCCCCGCCGACGTGAACTGGAGACGGTTGGCGGCCGTATCCAGGGCACAGTACATGAGCGTGATGAACCCCCCCTCGTCCGCCACAATCGCCTTGTTCGCCAGACGCTGGTTCACCTCGGCCACGAAATGGGCCGTATCGGAGTAGGTGTGGTCGCGGATCATGCGGATGAGGGTCCGCATCGTCATGATCGACATGCACGCCTTGATGCCGTGGCCGGCCGCATCGCCCACGAGCATGATGAGGTTGTCCTTGTCGAGGCTGAAAATATCGTAGTAATCCCCCCCGGCGAGGATGACAGGTTGGTCGCCCAAGACGCGGATCTGGGCGGGCTCGTAGCGGGCGGCAATGCGGTATCCGGGAGGCGCGGGCAGATCCCGCGGGATCACCGATTCCTGAAGCTGGCGGACCGACTCGATCTCCTCCCGGAGCCGTTCCGCCAACTGCCGCGATCGTTGGGCGAGCACCGAAGCCTGCGCCGACTCGATCAACGAGCCCAGCAAGAGGATGAACTCGCCGCCGGGATCCCGGGTCACAACGGACTGCAATCCGTGCGACATGAATCGCGCCAGATGCACCACCTCGCCTTGGTAGCACGCGCCCAGCACGGGCGCCTCCGGCTGCAAGGCCCGGATCTTCATAAACAGAGGAAACGACTGCTCCTCGGACGGAAAACTCAGCGCCATGAGAATCACGTCCCAGCACCCGATGGCCGCTGAGTTCTCAAACTCCTCCGCATCGGTTGTGATCCTGGCCTGGATGTCGCCAACGTTCAAGAACAGCCCGATCGTTTCCGCTTCGGTAGGATTGTCCCAACCAACAAGGACCTGCATCGATCACTCCCTGACGTAAGATTCGCCGACGGTTTGAATATGAATATGGGACAAGCCGGTCCGCTTGGGTCGATAGCACCCCTCTACGAGGCGGACGCCCGCACACTCGATTGCCTCATTCTCTAAATCGGACTCGAAAGATGCAATAGGGACTCCCCCTTCTCAAGGCATCCCATGCGGGAGCGATCGCAACCGCTCTTTCTACCCCGTGTCGCCTTTTCGCGACACCACGTTGCCGATCGGCGGCAGCTCGGTGGGCCGCCGTGCAACGGCCTGCGCACGATCTCCCGGGTCCGATGCCACCTTCTAGCCCTAATCCTAATAGATGCCATCACTTAGAGCAAGTGCCCTGAGATTTGGCACGCGGCGTGCTGAGAACACCTCCGCGACGCGATCGAACGCGCCCCCCCAGCCATGATCCGAACCGTGGAGGAGCCGCCATGAAGACGCAAGGGATCAAAGTCGTCGACCCGACCCTCGAAACGCAACTCCTGGAATGGCTCGTTCTGCCAGCCCACGAATGCCCGGACGAGGTCTCGGAACAGCGGATCATCACGACTCACTTCCGAGTGGTCCACAACTCCTGGGGCGCCTTAAGGGCCTTTGTCCGTCCGGTCCAGGTTCGTCGCAGCCGGCGGCGAGTCCTTTTCCGCCAGCATTTGGGCATCGACCTGTGAGGGAAGCGCCCGCCGCGCTCGCGACCGTGTTCAAACGCCGGTGCCCGGGGCCAGGTTGTCGTAGGTGTACGTAGGGAGATAGTCGCTTTTCACGTTGTGGATGTGGACGTACTCGCCCGGCTCGAGGTCTTGGGTCGCGGAACCGATCGGGGCTCCGTATTTCCGCACCTTCTCGCCGGCGCGAATCGGCGCAATCGCCACCTTGTGGCCCGTCGGGATCGCCTGACGCAGCACCACCTGCCGCCCGGCGATAAGGATCGACTCCCCCGCCGCCAACCCGGTCTTGGCCGCGGCCACGTTGTCTTCGGGAGCGAGTTGCAGGAGTCGTGGGTCGCTCGGGCCGCTCGCGGCGGCGGAACCGCCGCGGGAATCGTCCAGGTCAGCCATAGCCCAGTTCCTCCAACTCGTCTTCGTCCAGACCGTGAAAGTGCGCCAGTTCGTGCAGAAGCGTCACGCGGATCTCTTCGCGCAGTGCGGCCGACGTGACCCGCCCCCACGCATCCCGTGCGGCGCTTAGGATGCCCAGGCGATAGAGCGTCACCACGTCGGGCAGCATGGCCGAATGCTCGATGCTCTTCTCCGGAAGCGCCACGCCGGTAAACAGGCCGCAGAGTTCCTCGGGGTTGTCGATCGCTTTCTCCTCCATCACTTCCCGGGAGGGAAAGTCCTCGACGTGGAGGGGGATCTTCTCCAGAAGCCCGTGCACCAGCGGCGGCATCGCCGCCAACACCTGCTCCAACTGCCGGTCGAAACGGTCCCGCGTCCGCTGATTCAAGGGCACTCCTTCAAGAAAAAGACCTTCAAGCGGCCTTCCGGCCGGATGGGGTTCGATCGTCCATCATAGGGGCGGCGTCGCCCGCGTCAACCCGAGGAGCAACCGCCCGCCGTGGGGGACGATTCTCCGGAAACGAGCCGCACACAGCTTCCCCTGTCTGGCACCGCGGTGCCAGCGCGGATAGACTCCTAGTCAGTTCCTGTTGCGGGAGCGCCGAGACGAGGTAGGGTGGGACAAGCGAAGCGCGGTCCCACCGGGCTTCTCGCGGTTTGTTGGTGGGACTGCGTTTCGCTTGTCCCACCCTACGCTTTCCGCAACAGCAACGAGCCAGATTACCCCAACTTGGGCCCCCAGGAGTCGACCCCATGGACACCCTCGATGGCAAGATGACCCGCAGAACGGCCCTCGTACGAGGCGCCCAGGCCGCGGCCCTGGCGTGCGCCGCATCGCACATGGCGCCGTTGTTCGCCGCGCCCACCTCGCGGTGGTTCAAGATCGGGGCTTGCGAGTGGAACCTGGGCAAGGCCGATCCCTCGTCGCTGGAGGTGGCCAAGGAGATCGGGCTGGACGGGATCCAGGTCGACATGGGCTCGGCCGCCAAGGAACTGCCCCTGCGCAAACCCGAAGTGCAGAAGGCTTACGTGGAGGCAGCCAAGCGGACCGGCATGGAAATCGCCTCGATCGCGATCGGAGCCTTCAACAGCGTGCCGCTGAAGCGCGACCCCCGGGCCGCCCGGTGGTTCCTCGAAGCCCTCGACGCCTGCAAGGCCATGGGCCTCCCGTTGGTCATGCCCGCCTGCTTCGGCAACGGCGACCTCGACATGGCCAAGACCGACGAAATCGACCACCTCGTCAAGGTGCTCCAAGAGGGCTGCGCCAAGGCCGAGAACCTGGGGATCACGATCGGCCTGGAGAGCTACCTCTCGGCCGAGGACCATTTGAAAATCCTCGACCGCGTCGGCTCGCCCGCCCTCAAGGTCTACTACGACGTCGGCAACTCGACCGATAAGGGCTACGACGTGCTCAAGGAGATCCCGCTGCTGGGCAAGCGGATCTGTGAGTTTCACTTCAAGGACGGCCGCCATGCGATCGGCCAGGGACGGATCGACTTCAAGAAGGTCCGCCAGGTCCTCGACAAGATCGAATACAGCGGCTGGATCCAACTCGAGGCCGCCGCCCCGCACGGCATGCGCAAGGACTACCCCGCGTACTACAAGTTCCTCCGCGGAATCTACCCGGAACGCGGCTAGAGGGGAGAGGGAAGAAGGGAGAGGGGAGAAGGGAGAGGGGAGAGGGGAGATGTTGAGACATCGAGACGTGGGAATTCGGCGAGGTAGACAAGACTGGATCCTGATTCGGGGAGATCGTGATACCATGAGACGAGCATCGGCCTTCTTTCGTGCTTTCCCTTTTCCCTCTCTCCCTTTCTCCCCCTCTCCCTTGCTCCGTCTCTCCGCGTCTCCGCGTCTCCGTGTCTCCGCGTCTTGCTTCCTCGTGACGCTGTTGCTAACCGTTGATCGGCCCTACGCCGCGGAGACGCAGCCGCCTAAGCATCGTGCGTTCTCAGCGGTTCCGTTCACGGAGGTCAAGCTGGGCGACGATTTCTGGACGCCGCGGATCCGCACCAACCGCGAAAAGTCGCTGCCGCACAACTTCCGGTGGTGCGAGCAGACCGGGCGGATCAGCAACTTCGTCAAGGCCGCCGGCCTCGCGAAAGGCAAGTTCGAGGGGATCTTTTTCAATGACTCCGATGTCTACAAGGTGCTGGAAGGGGCTTCTTATGCGCTGGCCGACCGCCGCGATCCCGGCCTGGAGGCGACGGTGGATGAGGTGATCGCCAAGATCGCCGCCGCCCAGCAGCCCAACGGCTACCTCAACACCTATTTCACGCTGGTCGCGCCCGACAAGAAGTGGACCGACTTCGCGGTGAAGCACGAACTCTACTGCGCCGGGCACCTGATCGAAGGGGCCGTGGCCCACTACCGGGCCACCGGTAAGAAGACCTTTCTGAACGTGGCGATCAAGCTGGCCGACCACATCGACGCCACCTTCGGGCCCGGCAAGAGGCACGAGGTCCCCGGGCACGAGGAACTCGAACTGGCCCTGGTCAAGCTCTACCAGGTCACCGGCGAGAGCCGCTATCTCAAGCTCGCGGAGTTCCTCCTGAACATCCGCGGCGACAAGGCCCAGCGGGCCAAGCTCTTCGGGGCCTATGCCCAGGACCACATCCCGATCCGTCAGCAGCGTGAGATCGTCGGCCACGCGGTCCGGGCCATGTATCTCTACGCCGGCGTGGCCGATGTGGCCGCCTACACCGGCGATCCGGGCTTCCTGGAAGCCATGCGGGCCCTCTGGCACGACGTGGTCGATCGGAAGATGTACGTCACCGGCGGCATCGGCGCCCGGCACCAGGGGGAAGCCTTCGGCGATGCCTACGAGCTGCCCAACGACACCGCCTACTGCGAGACCTGCGCCACGATCGGCCTGGCCTTCTGGGCCCACCGGCTTAACCTGCTGCACGGCGACGCCCAATATGCCGACGTGCTGGAGCGGGCGATCTACAACGGCGTCCTTTCCGGGATCGCGCTGGACGGCGAGCACTTCTTCTACGTCAACCCGCTGGCCTCCGCCGGCAAGCACCACCGGCAGCCCTTCTTCGGCTGCGCGTGCTGCCCGAGCAACGTGGTCCGATTCGTCCCCTCCGTGCCCGGCTATCTCTACGCCCAGAGCGAGGCCGGCGTGGCGGTCAACCTCTATGCGGCGGGAACGGGCACGATCCCGTGCAAGGCGGGCAAGGTGACGCTCACCCAAGAGACACGCTACCCCTGGGACGGCAAGGTGACGATCCGCGTCGAGCCGGAGAAGCCCGCCGTGTTCGACATTTCTCTCCGCATTCCCGACTGGTGCCAAGGCGCCATGATCGCCGTCAACGGCAAGCCGGTCGAAAGACTGGAAATCGTCAAGGGCTATGCCCGGCTAGGCCGCGAGTGGAAACAGGGCGACGCGATCGCGCTGGACTTGCCGATGGCGATCCAACGGA
>CAYSGY010000317.1:0-6921 GCA_964430315.1 uncultured Planctomycetaceae bacterium | reverse complement strand
TCGATTGGGACTTCTGGCTTGGACAGGCGCCCCAGGTCGACTATGCCCCGGAGCGACGCGGTTGGAACTTCCGCTGGTGGTTCGACTATTCCGGCGGACAGGTGACCGATTGGGGCGTCCATCATACCGACATTGCGCTCTGGGCCCTGGGCGGGGAGGAGACCGGGATCGTCGAGGCCGAGGGGAAGGGCGACTTCCCGCTCGGCCGCGAAACCGTGCTGAACTACCTTCTGGGCAAGACCGCCGTGAGCGACTTGCCCATCTGCTACAACGTCGCCCGGACGTTCGACTGCACCCTGACCCTCCCCAACGGAAACGTCATCCAGCTCACCAGCGGCCCCAACGAGTTGATCCTGGAAGGAGAAAAGGGGCGGATCCGCGTCAATCGCGGGGGCCTTCACGGCAAGCCCGTCGAGGATCTCACCGACGCCGAAATGCAGGGTCTCGACCTGGAGGTCCGCAGGCTCTACCGTGGCAAGGAGCCGGGCAGCCACATGCGCAACTTCTTCGAGTGCGTGAAGGACCGGTCGCTGCCGGTCTCCGACGTCTTCAGCCACGCCAACTCGGTCAACGCCTGCCACATGGCCAATATCGCCATGCTCTTGGGCCGCAAGGTCCGCTTCGATCCCAAGAAGCAGTCCTTCCCAGGCGACCCGGAGGCCAATGCCCTGATGGGCCGCAAGCAGCGGGCGCCTTACACGATCCGGGTCTGATCGCAGTCTGTTTTCGAGGGCGGCCTGGGCTACGGCGCACCTGCGGGGAACAGCATGGCCTCGGCTGGGTGGCACGCCCAGAGCGAAGCGATGGGCGCAGGGTGGCACCGAAAGCTCCGCTTTCGGTGTCGCGCATCGACAAGAGGGCTTGCTCAGTTCCCCGGGGCACGGCAAGTTGGGTCCAAGCAAGCCTCTTGTGCCTTCGGCACACCGGTAGCAGAAGCTATCGGGGGCGCCCCGGCGGGTGGGCATCTGCCGGCGCGCTCGCCATTTCCCGGATCCAACGGAGCAGGTCACCGTCGCGGCGGGGACCGGCCTCATTGGGAAGCCATTTCGGCGGACGGTCCTTGGTGTAGACCGTGTTCGGGGCGTTTTCCGGGCCGTTGAGCCGCGTCCAGGGCGACTGGCCCTTGCCGCCGGACTTGACGTGCGTCGCCGCTTGGATCATGTCGATCGCGTGCTGCTTGTTCTCGCCGTGCACGTGGTCGCGCTCGTGCTGAAGCCGCAAGTAGGCGCAGCGGGCTGCCCCGATCCAACGGACCGCTTCCCGCTCCGCCCACCAGTCCGCGTCCTTCGTGGTGTGTCCGTTCAGGATGCGCACGAAGCGGGGCTCGTCGTTCTTGGTGATGTAGAAGCGGTCGGAGGGGCCTTCGTCGTCGATGAAGTACTTGACAGGCGGGTCGTCGGGGTAGCGTGCCAGCGCGCCTGCCGCCATCGCCAGGCCCAACGAACTGGAGACCACGCCCAGGTTCTTCCTGTCGACGAACTCCAGGCCCGCGAGATGCCTCAGGAAGGCGTTCAGGCCGTCCTGGTGGACCTTGCCGTTCCAGTCTTCCTTCCCGTCACTCCGGCCTCGTCCGTCCGGGTCGAACAACCCGACGACGAGTCCGGCATGGACCAGGTGGCGGGGGAGCGGGGTGCGGGCCATGCCCGACCCGAACCCCAGCCCGCCGGGGATGAACACCACGGCCGGGCATCTCTTGTCCGCACCCGCGCCGGCGGGAGAGAACACCATCGCCCATAACCTTGCCTTGCTCGTCGGGTTGATGATGCTGATTTCCTGCTGGACGATCTGGGCAAACACCGGTGGGCAGGCCCGGGCCAACAGCACGCCGAGCAAGATCCCGACAAATCCCCGTTTCATCGCGGCTTTCCCTGAGTGCTCTTGTGGTAAGGAAAGGACGGCTCCGATTCGTTGCGCAGGGGACTCCGCCTCGCGCAGTCCGAGGAAGAACCGTCGACTGCCACACTGTACTAAACGGTCATTGCGGCGCGTTATTGCACGTAGCGATGACTCCCCTCTCCCCCTCCGACGTCAGGCTTGCGCGGCCGGGAACAGCATGGCCTCGGCGAAGGCCCCACGGAAATCCGGGTCGCTTGAGAGGTCGACGTGCTCGGTCTGCCGGGCGAGTTCTTCGGCCTTGGCCCGGGCCGTCTTGGAGATGGCGGCCAACCGGGCCCCGGCCAGCGACGTGTTGCCCTGGTAGCCGATGCGGTGGCGCGGCACCTCGTGGGGCAGGAGCCCGATGCACTGGGCGTTCTTGCGCCGGATGAAATTCCCGAAACCGCCGGCCACGAGCACGGATTCAAGATCGGCGGGCGTGAGGCCCTGGCGTCGAAGCAGGGTGGCGATGCCCGCCCGGATCGCCCCCGAGGCCAACTGCAACTCGCGGAAATCGCGCTGCGTGAGCCAGACCGGCTTGCCGGTGCCCGACTCCTCGGCCGGCACCAGCACGAAGGCCGGCTTGCCGCCATCGGCCACGAGCCGGTCGCGGAGGTCCGGCAGGACGTGCTCGGGCAGCCGGTCGGGGCTGGCCAGCCGGCCGTCGGGAGCGAGCACTCCGTGGCGGAGCAGCTCGGCCGCCGCGTCGATCAACGCGGAGCCACACAGTCCCACCGGAGCAACGCCGCCGATCACATTCACACGGAGGCGGCCGTCGATGACCACCTTCTCGATCGCCCCGGCGCTGGCCCGCATGCCGTGGGCGATCCTGGCCCCCTCGAACGCCGGCCCGGCCGCCGTCGAGGCGGCAGTGAGCTTCCCATGGGCCCAGAGCACAATCTCGCCGTTGGTGCCGATGTCGACCAGCAGCGACGGCCCCGGCGAGTCGGTCAGATCGGTGGCCAGGATCCCGGCCACGGTGTCGCCGCCCACGAAGCCGCCGATGACCGGCATGACGTAGGCCCGGGCGCGCGGGTGGATCTCGATCCCGAGGTCGGCCGCCGGGATGAGGATGCGGCTCGACGTGGCCGGGATGAACGGGACCTCGCCCAGGGTGCGCGGGTCGATTCCGCACAGCAACTCCTGCATCGTGGTGTTGCCGGAGAAGACGACTTCGTAGATCCGGCGCCGGTCGACGCCCGCCTCGGCCGTCACCTCTCCGATCATCTCGTGGACGGCCGAGAGCACGGCGTTCTGGAGTGCCGCAAGGCCGTCGGGGTTCTCCTGCGTGTAGAGGATGCGGGAGAGCACGTCGTCGCCGAAGCGGGTCTGGGGATTGAGCCGGGCGGCGACCGCCAGTTCGTCGCCGGTCCGCACGTCGAGGAGCATGGCGACCAGCGTCGTGGTGCCCACGTCCACGGCCACCGCATAGGCCGCCGACTCGGTGTTGCCGGGCTCAAAGTCGATGAGGCGGTCGCCGAGTACGACGGCCGTGCCGCGGAACCCGTTCTCCCGCAAACGCGAAGGCAACTCGCGGAGAAACGGCACGTCGGCATCGCTCGGGCCGACGGCCTGTTGGAGCCGGGCCAGGTCGGAGCGGTCGTCACTGCGGCTGGGCGGCGGGAGTTCGACCCAGCGTTTGGCCACGGGCGGATCCGGCTGGATGTCGGCCGTCTGGCCGGCGCTGGCGAGGATCTTGTGCGTGGTGGCCAACAGCGAGGTGCGCGGGATTTCCACGTCCAAGGGAGCGTTCACCGTCACCTGGCAAGCCAACCGGAAGCCCTGGTCGAGTTCCTCGGGAGTCAAGGCCCGTCGCTCGGCAGGCCCCGGCTCGTCCGCCCCGCGGACGAGCCGGACCCGGCCCTTGCCGCCGGTCCCGTCCCCGCCGCCCGGCAAATCCAAGGCCAGTCCGACGGCGGCAACCGCCTCGACCAGTCGCGTGCCCGGCAGGACGTACAAGGTCTTCCCGGGCGGCGAAACGGTGACGGGTATCTCCGACTCGAGCATTTGCGTGGTGCTCCGTCCATCGTGGTCTGATCGACAAGGAAAGCGTCCGATGTGGCACAGCCGCCCTCGGCTGTGTGGCACCGTCGAGCACAATCGCCCTTGGCTGTGTCCGATTGCCCCGCACAGCCGAGGGCGGCTGTGCCACAATTGCGAGGGCGGCGGTACCGCACGGCCGTCTATTCTATCGTACCTGCCTCGGCGTCCTCGTGCGTCCCCTCCTGGACTTCGCGGAGGAGTTCGACGAACTTCGTCGCGGTGGGCGTGAAGACCTTGCGCCGGCGATGAACGATGGCAATCGGGCGGCGCAACTGCGGGGCGATGAGCCGCACGGCGGCCAACGTGCCCACCTGGGTCTCGAGGCGGACCGTCGGCTCCGGCAAGATGCTCACACCCGCCCCGATCTCCACCGCCTGCTTGATGGTTTCGATGTTGTCGAACTCCATCACCACGCGGATCGAGACCGAGCGCTGACGCAGGTAGCGGTCGATCTCCTTGCGGATGAACAGGTCGCGGTCGAAGGCCACGAAATCCTCGTCCTTGAGGTGCTCGGCCGTGACCGCGCTGCGACCCGCCAAGGGATGCTTGGGATGGCAGACCAACACCATCGGCTCGGACCGGAGAGGAACGATGCTCAACTCCGGGGACGGGGTCGGATACGAGAGGATCCCCAAATCGACCTCGGCGTTGAAGATGGCCTCATAGACCTTGTTGGGGCGCAGGTATTCCAGGCGGACCTTGGCCTTCGGGTAACGTCGCATGAAGTCCTGCATGCAGCGGCTCATGTCGTGCAGCCCGACCGAGTAGATCGACGCCACGCGGACCATGCCGGTAATCTCCTTGCGAAGCGACCGGACCCGCGTCTCCACCGCGTCGTAGAGTTCCAGGACCTCGCGGAACCCCTCGTAACATGCCTGCCCTTCGGGAGTCAAAACGAACGGCCGCTTGTTGCGGTCCACGAGTTGGACGCCGAAGTGCCGCTCCATGCGATGGACCGACTGGGTGGCCGCCGACTGGCTCACCCGATTGGCCGCCGCCCCACGCGAGAAGCTCTGGTGCTGAACCACGTCGCAGAAGATGCGGAGCGTTTCAATGTTCATGCCACCATCGTACCATAAGTAGCACTTATGTCAAGCCGAGTGGGGTTTTGCGCTCGGCGTAGGTCTCCTTTGCGCTCGGCGCAGGTCTCCTGACCTCGCCGCTGCGTGGACCGCAGGTCTCCTGGGGGTTCCGGAGACCTTCGGTCACGCAAAGGGCGGGGTCAGGAGACCCGCGCCCAGCGCGACCGGCGCCCAGCGCGGTTCCTTGACAGGGCGGTACGCACCCCGGAACAATAGTCTGCGACTGGTTCGATTCTCCAGGGCCCGGGAGATGCACGATGAGCGATTCGCCGTCCCATCCGATTTCACGACGCCGCCTCCTTCGCGGTGCGGCGGCAACGTCCGCCATGGTCCTTTCCGGCGCCGCCGGTCTGCACAGCAGCCTGGCGGAACCGGGGGCCGCGGCCGCCCCCAACTTGATCCGGCAGGAGAACGCCCGCGAAGGAGCCGCCGACTGGCAGCTCACCCGGGTGCGGGTCGATAAGCCGGACGGGTGCCGGAACGTCGCGATCGAAGGCTATTGCTCGAAGCAGAGCGTGGCGGCAGGCGAGACGCTGCAAATCATGGTCTCGACCCAGCCCGCGGAGAAGTTCCAGATCGAGATCTTCCGCACCGGCTACTACGGCGGGCGCGGGGCGCGGCTCATGATCCGGCTCGGGCCGTTGGACGGCAAGCCGCAGCCGACGCCCAAGCCGGATGCCCGGACCATGCACGAATGCCGCTGGGAGCCGGCCGTCGAACTGAAGATCCCGGCCGACTGGCCCAGCGGCGTCTACCTGGGCCGGCTCACCACGTTGCCGGGCACCGACGACCGGCCGTACTGGCAGAGCTACGTGATCTTCATCGTGCGCGACGACCGGCCGGCCGGCGTCCTCTTCCAGTGCAGTGACAATACCTGGCAGGCTTACAACGGCTGGCCCTACAAATCGTCGATCTACACGCATCCCAAAGGCGGTCAAGGGCCCTGGGCCGACGTCAGTTTCGACCGGCCTTACGGGCGCGAGGCCCAGTATTCCGGGATTGTCAACGACCCGCTCTCCGTCGGATCGGGCGGATACCTGACCTTCGAGTTCCCCTTGGCCTACTGGCTGGAGCAGCAGGGCTGCGACGTGAGCTACTGCTCCAACAGCGATCTGCTCACGCCCGACCGCGGCCTGAAATGCAAGGCATTTCTCAGCGTCGGCCACGACGAGTACTGGGACATCCGCCAGTACCAAAGCGTCGTGAAGATGCGCGATGCGGGCGTGAACCTGTTGTTCCTCTCGGGCAACGCCGTGTGTTGGGTCAGTCCCTTCAAGCCGAGCACCGACGGGCGGCCCAACCGCGTCACCTTCCGCGGCGGGCCGTACGGCGGGTCGTACCGATGGGCCGAGGACCGTGCCCAGAAGCACGGGCCGTTTCCCGAGCGAGGGCCGGACGAAGGCTACCTGATCGGCGCCCGCAACTCCAGCCCCATCAACGGCGGTGGTGATTGGGTCTGCGTCAAGGCCGAGCACTGGATCTTCGCCGGCACGGGCATGAAACGCGGCGACCGCGTGCCGGGACTGATCGGCTGGGAATACCACGGCGACCCGCCGGCCGACCTCCCCGGCTTGGAGATCGTCGGCCAGGGCACGGCCTTTCAGGGAGGCGTGAACCCGTCGCCGTGGGCCGCCACGATCTATCCCGGACCGAAGGGAAACTACGTCTTCAACGCCGCCTCGATCTTCTGGTCCCAGGGCTTGAGCATGCCGCCGGGCCACACCCTCCCCTGGTCCCACTGGAGCCGCCCCCACGGCCCGGACCCGCGCGTCCAGCAAATCACCCTCAACCTGCTACGCCGGGCCGGCTGCCTGCCTTGAGCTTGCGGCCGAAACGGTCCGTCGGCCAGAGAGGAGTCCATGTGGCCCCGGGAGGGCGAGGCTCCTGCCGAGCCTGCGTCTTCACAGAGCCCTGACGGCTC
>CAYSGY010000316.1:0-6925 GCA_964430315.1 uncultured Planctomycetaceae bacterium | reverse complement strand
CTCAAGCCCCTTGAGGCCACCGAACCCCCGAATCCGTTCCAAGGGGAGACCGGAAGGCTTTCCGGCCCCCCTGCCCGGCAAAGTACCTTGCCGTCTTGTCCACGGCTTCTGCGTGGAGTTGAATCGTTCGGCACGTGTCCAGGAGCATCGCCACCATCGATGCCCCGGGCACAGCGCGGCCCCCCCCCTCAGCAGTCGACAGGAAATCCAAGGTCAGGCAATCCTCGGCGCTCTCGCAGAGATGCACAACCGCGACACAACCGACCATGCGACCCGCCGCCCCCTGTTCGCGCAGCCGCGCCAAGACGCCGGCCAAGTCGCCCTTCCCCGACCGCTGAAGGGCCTTCAAGTCGCCGATAGCACAGGCCATTCGCCGTCGCGTCTCGCGAATGTAATCACCATGGTGGTGCAGAATAGAATGGTCCATCACGGCAGTCGATTGCTTCGGTTGCGCCCCTGTCAGGTGGGACTGACGGTCTGGCGTTGATGGTACACCGGTGCCGCTTAATCGACACTCCAGACATGCACCATTAGCGGAGCGATGCGGATACTACCACATCAATAATGTGGTGTCAACGCAGATTGGATCGGGTTATCCGAACAGCGACATGGTTTGGCCGCGTTCCTCGGGACGGCCCGGGGTGCCAGGATCCGTAGCGACCAGCAACCGGGGCCGCGTTGCGGGCTTGAACCAAGGCCCAGAGTGGTGGGACTTGACCGGCACGGTTGGGTGCGATACCTTTTACTTCTCCGGCACTTACGGAAACGTGAGCAGGTCTCCGAGACCGGTATCCATTGCCAAGAGAAGCGTCGATCCACGTGACACCCTCTCCCGAGGTACGTCGCGCAAGCCCTTGGATTCTCACACCTTGTGCTGTGGTGGCTGTAGCTCAATCGGTTAGAGTACCAGACTGTGGATCTGGGTGTTGGGGGTTCGAGTCCCCTCAGCCACCCCTCGAAATGCCTTGTGTGACAACGAGTTACGCAAGGCTTTTTTCGTAAACTGGAAGCGTCGATTAGCCGCCGTCCTACCCCGGTGCTACCTCGAAAGAGAATCCGGCCGGCGTCAAGGAACTGGCACCACATCGAGAAGACTGGTTCGCCTTGGGAACCCATGCCCGCTTGGAGGGCTGGGCCCGATAGGCACCTCGATGGACTCGGCTGTGGAGATCGGATCGCTGCCTCTGGTACGCCCCGCAATCCGATGCCTCGCTTTTCCGACTCCGGGTCCGGCGCGAGGAAGGTTCGCTTGGCGTTTCCCTTGGTCCGTTCCCTTCCCTCCACGGGCTCCGCGGCGTCGGAGGACGACTCGCGATGAACGCTGCCCGCCGTGTGGCCTTCCCCTGTTGTGCTCCCTCGCTTGCGCTTCGGGCTAGTATCGGGCGATCAACAATCCGGACTACTTGTCAACGTAGCACAGGACCCGCTGCTGGAGCGTGTCGGCGTTGAGCCACAAGGGGCCCTGGCCCGGAGCGTCGCCGAAGTCGAGGACCCGGACCACGGACTCCCAGTCGGCCGCCTCGGGCACGAGGTCCGTGAGACGGTTGCCGGCCTCGGTCTCGAAGAAGGTCCGGCTCCAGGCGTTGTTGGCCTGCGTAGGGAAGAGGGCCAGGTAGAGGATGTCGAGTTCGACCAGTTCGTTGAAGAAATGGGTCCCCAGGGAGACGTCGGGCACCAGGTCGTCGCGCATGGCCACGATCTCGCAGAGGGCGGAGACCGTGTCGATCTCGGCGAAGGAGACCGGCACCCCCAACGACGGCGTCGTGGTTCCCCAGCGGCCCGGCCCGATCAGGAGGATCGTCTTCGGCGCCCGGGGCCCGTCGGCGTGCATGATCCGGCCGATGAGTCGGGCCACGGCGTAGCGGTCGCGCAAGGGGAGGTCGCCGTAGACCGCAGGGACGATGTAGACCGCGCGGTCCACGCTGATCCGCCGGCTCCTCCCGATGACCGCGCCGCTCGCCCGGAGCACGACTTGCTGGTCCTGGAGGTCGGGCGGGAGATCCACCGCGGTGCCACACCCGTAGACCTGCAAGGGCCGGCATTGCACCAGGTTGACCTTGTACCGGCCGGAGCTCGAGACGTTCGTCGTGAACTCGGTATCGACCGGGCAGCCGTAGGCCGCCTCCAGGGCCGCGAGCATCTGGCGCATGTCGTCGATGTACGAGGTCTCGGAGAGGAGCGGATCGAAGGTGAGCATCCGGGCAGCCAACGGATTCAAACCCCGCTCTGCCACCCACTGGGCCAGGTGCGCGTCCTCCGTGGCGAACAGGTCGATCGGCAGGCCGGGGCTTCGCTGCGCCGCCTCCGCGAAGTCGATGGAGATGAGTTGATTGGCTTCCAGGTCGATCACGTCGACGTTGCGCTGCGAGTACCTTCGCACTTCGTCGGCGCGGGCCTCGGGCCGGCGTTCGGGGGCGTTGAGGGCCACGACGCGGGTGTAGTCGTCGTCGGATCGGTCCACCGCCCGCGTGCCGAGCCCGAAGACCAGGCGCAACATCCCGGCCTCGGGGTCGATGTAAGGGCTCCAGACGTAAGGGTTGAACGACAGGCCCACGCCGGCCATGTGCGGATAGAAGAGCGCGCCGTACCGCGTGCCCGAAACCCGTTGGACCAGGAGCGACATCTGCTCGTCGCGTTCGAGGATCCCGCGTTGGGCACGGTAACGGAGGGCCTTCTCGCTCATCGTGCTGGCGTAGATGGTGCGGACGGCCGACATGAAGTCTTCGAGGCGTTTCTGGTGCGGCCCTTGGTTGGCGCAGAAGACGCTCTCGTACTTGCCGGCGAAGGCGTTTCCAAAACTGTCCTCCAGCAAGCTGCTGCTCCGCACGATGATCGGCGACTGGCCGAAGTAGTCGAGCATCTCGGCGAACTCGCGCCGGATGTATTCGGGGAACCGGCCGGTGAGGATCCGCCGCCGGGCCTCCTCGGTCCCGTCGAGGAACGTGGCCGCATCGCGCTGCTTCTGGCGGAGCCACCAGCATCCGTTTTCGACGAGAAAGGTGTAGAAGACGTCGGACCCGATGAAGAAGGAGTCGTGGGCCTCGAGGAGGTCCGACCAACGGCGATCGGCGCGCCGGAGGATCGCCCTCGCCAGGAGCATCCCTACCGCCTTGCCGCCGATCAGCCCGGTGCCGATCATCCGCTTCCACACGGCCAGCACGTCGCCGAGGGTGAGACACCCCTCGGCGAGCTGAAGCATACGCTCGTCGCGCGAGACGGCCATCCGGAGAAGTGTCCGCAGGGTCTGTCGCGTCTCCTCGGGCGGGCGCTCGCCTCGCTCGACCGCGGCCCAGAGTTCCTCGGCCTGCATGCACCGGCGGTTCCACACGCCGAGCCGGAACCGCACGGAATCCATCCCGGCCCACGGGATCGACGTGAGGATCTCTGCCGTGGTGGAGCTCTCGACCACCGGGAGGAATTCGTTTCCCGTCCAGGCATGGAGCATGTACATCGTCGGCGAGTAGCGATGCTGCACCTTGATCGGCTGGACGTAGAGTTGCCCTCGGTGGCGGTAGACGTCGAGGAAGATCTGGGTCGTCTCGGAGATGGGCGTGGTGGCGTGGAACGAATGGCAACCGCGCAAGAGGGCGAAGTAGGCGAGCGACTCGATGTCGAGGATGTACGGGCACGTGAGCATGAAGAAATTGCCCAACATGCGGTCGCTGTTCCAGTCGCCCGCCAGGGTCGAGAGGCAGTCGAAGAGCAGATACGCCCCGCGTCCGGCCTGACTCACCGCGCGGTGAATCCCGGTGATGAACTGCTCGAAGCCGTCGGCCACCTCGAGGCGGCAGACGTCGACACCGGGTCCTTCTTCGACCAGCGGCGGGTGGTCGCCGAAGCGGAAGTAGACGAGCTTGCGTCCCTTGGCCCGGGCGTAATCGCAGAAGGGTTTGACGAATGGGACGTAATCGTCGACGGAGTCGATCTCCCAGACAATGTTGTCCCCCGGGATCAGGCCGCGGAGCACCCGATCCAACCCGGCCAGACCGGTGCTCAGTTGGGCATCGCCCATGCCGTGGGCCCTCTGGGACCAGAGCCTTTGGAAATGGCGTTTAGCCCCGAAGGGGCGGAATGCGACAGCCCAGGGCGACGCCCTCGTTGTTGCACACAAGTCGGAAGTCGAATGGTTTCAAAGGAATAGGGAATCGCGAAAACTGCTCTTGCAGTCAACTCATTCTCCCTATCCGCTCCAGTATTCGCGTCAAACAGATACCTGCAAAAACCACCCTTCGAGTCAAGGCCGAGATGTGTGCAACAACGAGGGCGTTGCCCTAGGCTGTCCTATCTCGCCCCTTTCGGGGCTAACAAGCTCATTCAGTTACACCAGCCCTTGGGCGAGCATGGCGTCGGCCACCTTGACGAAGCCGGCCACGTTGGCGCCCTGGACATAGTTCACCTGGCCGTTGCCGCTGGTACCGTAACGGACGCAGTTGGCGTGGATCGACTTCATGATCCCGTGGAGCTGCTGATCCACGTCTTCGCGGGAGCGTCGCATGCAGCCGCTGTTCTGGTTCATCTCCAGGCCCGAGACCGCCACGCCGCCGGCATTGGCCGCCTTGGCCGGGCCGTAGAGGATCTTCGCTTCGAGAAAGACCCTCATGCCCTCGGGCGTGGTGGGCATGTTGGCCCCTTCGGAGACGCAGAAGCAGCCGTTCTGCACGAGAGTCTTGGCGTCGTCGCCGCTGATCTCGTTTTGTGTCGCGCTGGGGAACGCCAGGTCGCACTTGACGCCCCAGGGTTTCTGGCCGGCGTAGTACTTCGCGCCCTTGAAATGCTCGGCGTACTCGGCGATGCGCCCGCGGCGGATTTCCTTGAGCTGCATGACCCAGGCCAGCTTTTCGGCGTCGATTCCGGCCTCGTCGACGACCATGCCGCTGGAGTCGGAGAGCGTGATCGCCTTGGCGCCGAGCTGGTTCAGCTTCTCGACGGTGTACTGGGCCACGTTGCCGGAGCCGGAGACCGTGGCGGTCTTGCCGCGGACGCTGTCGCCGCGGGTGGCGAGCATTTCCTGGGCGAAGTAGACGGAGCCGTAGCCGGTGGCCTCGGGCCGGATGAGCGACCCGCCGTAGGCGAGCCCCTTGCCGGTCAGTACGCCGCAGAAGCGGTTGGTCAGCTTCTTGTACTGCCCGAAGAGGAAGCCGATCTCGCGCCCACCCACGCCGATGTCGCCGGCGGGGACGTCGGTGTCGGGCCCGATGAACCTGGACAGCTCCGTCATGAACGACTGGCAGAACCGCATCACCTCGTTGTCGCTCTTCCCCTTGGGATCGAAGTCGGAGCCGCCCTTGGCCCCGCCCATCGGCAGCGTCGTCAGGCTGTTCTTGAAGACCTGCTCGAAGGCGAGGAACTTCAGCACGCTCAAGGTCACGGTGGGGTGGAATCGCAGGCCGCCCTTGTAGGGGCCGATCGCGCTGTTCATCTGGACGCGGTAGCCGCGGTTCACGTGGATCTCGCCCCGGTCGTCGACCCAGGGAACCCGGAACATCAGGACCCGCTCCGGCTCCACCATCCGTTCCAAAATCTTCGCCTTGCGATACGCCGGGTTGGCCTGCACGACGGGCAGGACCGACTCGACGACCTCGCGGACCGCCTGGTGGAACTCCGCCTGGGCGGGGTTCCTGGCGACGACGTAGGCCATGAACTCGTCGACAGGCGAAGGAATACTGCGGACCGCGTCTTCCAGGGTCCCCGATGCAGACGACTGAGCCATACTCACCTTACTCCTTATCGTTGGTTACGGTTTGCAAAAGCGGTGGATGTAGTCGAGGTAATGTTTCAGAAGCCAGAGCTTCTCGAGGAACTCGGGCCAGCCGCAGGCCGGCTTGAAGCCTTCCTCCACCTCCGGGCCGACCATGCCGTTGGCGGTCACGTTGCCGCGGAGTTCGTTCCAAAGATCGGCCCACACGGCCAGCGCGCTGTCGTTCACCGAGGCCACCACGTAGCGGAAATTCCGAAGCGCCCGCTCTTCCGGAACGCTTGAGCTTTCCAGGGCCTTGCTGATCCGGCTCTCGATCGACGCTTGAGGGTTTTCCGACATCGAGTCTCTCCTCCGGTGCTGACCTGGGCGGAAACGCCTTGGACGATCACGCCGATCCCACGGACGGCGAGGCGACGTCCTGCACGCCCGTGGGCGGCCTGGCGGCCGACGGCACACCTGCCGCTCCGGCCCGCCTCCCCGACGTGCGTCGGCCACGCGAAACGCAAGCCACGCGGCGCACCGAGACGTCCTCCGACGACTCGCCTCGAAGCGGTGCCGCATCCACAGCATCCCGGACGGCGTCGCACTCGCTGACCCAAGTGCCCGGCTGCCTCAACCGGCAACGCCGTTTCCTGCGGCAGCACGCACAGAGACCGACGCTCACGGACGCACCTCAACGTAGCTTCGCGGTGACAAGAACGGAGCCGCGCCCTCAAGAGCAATTGGCGTGCCCGAGCGTCCGCAAGTCTGCAACTGCGGACCTAACGTCTTGCAGAAGAGCGACTTAGTTGCAGCGCGACGCCTCAGGCCGCCGGAGACCGTGGCCTGGCGGTTTGGCCCGTAGACATCAGCCCCGGAGAAAGGAAGGCGGGAGAAAGAGCCTCAACCCCTTAACAGGAAACCAGTTGCGACAAGTGTGCAACTCTTGACCAGGGGTGTTGGCTTGGAGTCATTTGGCATCCCGGGAGGGCGAGGCTCCCGCCGAGCCGGCAGCACGCGCACGTCTCCCCGCAAGGGTTCAGCGGAATGAAGTACGAATAGGGGAAGGGAAGAGGACAAGACCTGGAGAAATGGGGTTCATCCGGCGAAAGCGTACCTGGGGGCGCTGTCCCCAGACCCCCGGGATTTTCGGAGGCATCGGTCCGGTGTCCAATGGCACTTGTTTGCGGTTTGCAATAATCCATATCCTGGAACTGCCCGGAGAAACGGAGTCGGGCTCTGCTCACG
>CAYSGY010000315.1:0-6950 GCA_964430315.1 uncultured Planctomycetaceae bacterium | reverse complement strand
GACTGCCCTGGCGTTGACGCTCTCCATGCTCTTGATGTTCGCCTACTTCCTCGTCGAGCGTGCCGAGACGGCGCTGTTGGAGCGGGTGGACCGGCAGGTCGCGCGGGAACTGACCGCGTTGTTCCCCAAGGTCCCGACCGGGCCCGACGGGCACTCGGCCGCCGTGCGACGTATGGCCGACACGCTGGTTCACGCCACCGAACGCCTCGTCGAGCGTCAGGCCGAGTTGTGGCGGACCTCGATGGAAGCGGCGAATGAGCGGTGGAGCCGATTAGCCGAAGAGGCCGGCAGCCAACTGCAAGCCGCGCTGGCCGAGGGGCTCCAGCGTCATGCCCGGGAAATGGCGGCCGCCGAGCAGGTCGCGGCCGAGACGAACCGCCGCCAATGGGGCGAGTTGCAGGAGACGCTCCGTGAGAGCGTCCAGTCGGTGGCCGCGGCCCAGGAGGTCATGGTCCGGCGGGTCGAAGTGCTCGGTCAAACCGTCGAGGCAACCACGCAGATTGCCCGGCTCGAGGAGACGCTCAACCAGAACCTCGCGGCCCTGGCAGGCTCGAAGAATTTTGAGGAAACCGTGATGAGCCTGGCGGCGGCGATCCATCTTCTGACGGGCCGGTTGGCGGAGCCGGCCGCCGGAGCTGGCAAGGTCCGGCTGGAGTCCCCGCGACGGGCCGCCCACGCAGCATGAAGACCGCGGCGTTCACCCATTGCCGAAGCCGCTTCCGGAAGAGCCCGACCGTGTCGCTCTTTCCGTTTCTCGCGGTGCTGATTTGCACGATGGGCGCCCTCGTCCCGCTGCTGCTGGCCATTGCACGGCAGGCCCGGCTCCAGGCCCTCCACGAGGCGACCGCCAAGGCCGCCCAGCACCAGGTCGACGCCCAGGCCGAACGCGAACTGGCCCAGTGGCGGATCGAGGAACTGAAGAATGCCCGCACCCAGGCCGAGACGCAGTTGTCGCAGTCGCGGCTCGCCCTGGGCCACGTTGAGAATCATGCCCGCCGCCTTCGCGAGCAGTCGGCCGGACTCCGCGCGAGCCTGGCGGACCTCGAAGCCACCGGCAAGAAGGGCGGCCAACGTCAGGCCGCCATGAACGAGGAACTCGAGCAGATCCGGACCCGGATCGGTCAGGCCGAAAAGCAACTTGACGCCGCACGCCAGGACGCCGCTGTCCGGCCCCGGTCCTACGCCGTCGTCCCCTACCAAGGCCCCCACGGCACGTACCGGCAGCCGATCTACCTCGAATGCCGCGCCGACGCGATCGTCCTCCAGCCCGAAGGGGTCGTGCTCACCGCGGCCGACTTCAACGGGCCGACCGAAGTGGGCAACCCGCTCGATCGCGCGCTTCGGGCCGCCCGGGAACTGCTCTTGGCCCAGAAGAAGATCTCGGGCAATGGGTCCGACGAACCCTATCCGCTCCTGCTCGTGCGGCCCAACGGGATCGCCGCCTACTACGCGGCCCGCGAGGCGATGAAGTCCTGGAGGTCGGAGATCGGCTACGAACTCGTGGGGCAGGACTGGGACCTCGAGTTTCCGAAAGCCGATCCCGAGGTCGGACTCGCGATGCGTACCGCGGTTGCCGAGGCCCGCGAAGAACGACGCCGCCAGGCCCTGCTGGTGGCGATGCTCTCCAACAACGGGTCGCGGGGAGGCTACGAAGGCATCGGAGGTGGTGCTGGAGGTGGCATTGGAACGATTGGCGGAGGCGGCGGCTCGGGCGGCGTGGGAAACGGGACGGCTGGCGGCGTGGCAAACGGCATGGAAGGCGGCGGCCCAGGTGGATCCACGGGAATGACGGGAATCGCAGGGGCCAGCTCGTCGTCAACCCGCGGCGGAGCGGCCGGAGGTTTTGCGGCGACGTCCTTCGGCGGTGAAGGCAGTCGCGGCGGCGGGGGCTCGCCCTCGGGTGGAACGGGAGCGACTGCCGGAGCGCCGTCAACCCGCGGCGGCTCCCGGTCGGGCTCCGCCTCGCAGGACGAACGTGTCGGGAGCGACGGGAGCCTCGCCAAAGCCACTTTCGGCGACATGAAGTCGAGCCGGCGCGGAACGCAAGTCGTTTATCGGGCGGCTCCCGGCGGAGGAGTCATCCGCGAGGAAGTGCCGGCCGACTCCTCCTCGACGGCGCCGTCCTACCGCAGGCCCCGGAATTCCTCAGAAGCCCGAAGCGCCGGGGCCTCCGGGAAGAAAGGGAGTGAAGAGCCCCTCGGGCCGTTCGACCGGCCGGCGCCGGTTCCCGCAGGCAGTCCTCCCCAATCTCCCGACGGGCCCATTCCGGAGGGACAGGCCGTGGCGCGGCGCAATGTGCTCCGGCCCGGCGAGTGGGTGGAGCAGGAACCAAGATCGCCGAAGTCGCCCGAAGACCGGGAAGGGCCGGACGGGACGCAGAAGCGCGAACGGGACCCAAAACCAAAACCCCTGGCCGACCGCCGCGGCGAGAACTGGGGCCTGCCCAACGCCGCTCGGGGCTCCGTGGGCATTACGCGGCCAATCCGAGTGCGCTGCTCCTCGAATCGCCTGGAGATCCTCCCTGAGTCCGAGGGCGCCGCCTCCCAGGCGATCACGCTCGGGACGCGGACCGAAGACGCGATCGACGGCTTCGTATCGGCCCTCTGGGAGCACATGACGGCATGGGGCATTGCCGGCCGGGGCATGTATTGGCGGCCGGTCCTCCACATCGAGGTCACCCCCGACGCCGAGTTCCGTTATGCCGACCTGAAGGCCCTGTTGGACGACAGCGGGATCCTCGTGGAAAGGAAGAACGGCTAGTGGCCAGGCCCGTGCCCCAAGAGACCGAACCGGTCAACGCCGACTCGTTCCTCGACATCGTGGCGAGCGTGGTCTGCATCATGCTCATCATGGTGCTGATGGTCGGGATGCGGATCCGCAAGACGCCGGTCGAGCCGGCCCTGGAGAAGGTCCAGGCCGAAGAGCGATCGCTCCGGGCCGATGTGGCGAAGGTGACGCAAGAGATCCGGCACGTCGAGCAGGAGACCGAGGCCCGGGCCGTCCATCGCGACATCCTGGCCACGGCGGTCGCCGGCATGGAGCACGATTTGAGCACCCGGCGCTCGCAGATGGACGCACAGTCGCAGGCCGATTTCGACGCCGCCCACGCCGTGGCCGAGGCCCGCCGGCAACTCGACGACCTGAGTCGGCAGCGGGCCCGGGTCGAGACCTCGCGGCCGGAACCCGTCGTCGTCGAGAGCTATCCGACGCCGATCGGCCGGATCGTCGACAACGACGAGATCCACTTCCATCTCCGCCAGGGGCGCGTGGCGTGCGTGCCGGTCGAGAAACTGGTCCTCGCGGCCCGCGACGACGCCCGGCGCAAGGCCGACAAACTCGTCGACCACGACGACCTCCCCGAACTCACCGAGACGGTCGGACCCGTAGACGGCTTCCGTTTCCGTTATACCGTGGAGCGTTTCGACCGGGTCGAGGAGCTTCCCGGGGGCCGGGCCGTTCGCCACACAGGCCTGAGGATCACCGAGTGGACCGTCATCCCGGTGACGGCCGAGTTGGGCGAGGCGGTCGACGAGGCATTGGCCCCCGACTCCGCCCTCCGCCGCGTCTTGGCCGGGCACAAATCCGACAAGACGACCGTCACCCTCTGGGTCTATCCCGACAGTTTCGACGCCTTCCGCCTGCTGCGCAAGGAGCTCCACCGCCTCGGCTTCGGCGTGGCCGCCAGGCCGCTCCCCGAAGGCGTCATGATCGCCGGCTCGCCTAAGGGCTCGAAGTCGATGGCGGAGTGAGGAATTCGCGCGCGGCGTCCGCGGAGAGGGGAAGATGGGCATCACGCAAAGGCGATCGCCCCGGGGCCTTCGTCCTGCCCGGGGCCGCCTACGATGGCTACGCCGACCGCGGAGAAAGCGAGAATCGCAACAAGGAACTCAAGGCCGGCCTGCGGCCGACCGTCTCAGCGACCATCGCTATTTCGCCAACCTGCTCCGGCTGTATCTGCATACCGCGGCCTACAACCTCCTGGTCCACATGCGGCACGCCGTGGCCGATCACCACGGCGGTGCGGGCGTCATCTCGCCCATCTCGCGGAAGCCCACCGTCGACCTGGTGGTCACGACCATGTGGGCCGAGTCAAGCCACGTCCAGCCGGTAGCCACAGATGGCCACGCAGAAGATCGCGCCGAGCGCTGTCAGCCCGGTGCGGAGCCGGGCCCACGAAACGTTCATGTGTGATAGTCGGCGTTCAGCCGGACGTACTCCACGGTCAGGTCCGTGGTCCAGAAGCGGCCCTTCCCGCTGCCTTCACCGAGCTGGAGCTGGACGGACACGTCGCGGCTGTTCCGGATGGAATCGGACACGGCCTTGGCGTTAAACTCCGCGGGCGAGCCCCCTTGGTAGAGAAGATGGCCGTTGAGGTGCAACGTGATCCTGTTCGGATCGAACGGCACCCCGGCATAGCCGGCGGCGGAGACGATCCGGCCCCAGTTCGGGTCGGCGCCGTAAATGGCCGTCTTCACCAGCGGGCTGTTGGCGATGGTGCGGCCGATCTGCAAGGCGTCCTCCCGCGTGGCGCAGCCCGATACCTCGATGGTGATGAGGTGGCTGGCTCCCTCGCCGTCGGCGGGAATGGCCCTGGCCAACTCGGCGGAGACCTCGTTGAGTTGCTGGCCGAACGCCGCCAGGTCGTCGCCGCTCAAGGGGCCGCCGCCGGCCGTACCGCTTGCCAGCAGCAGGACCGTGTCGTTGGTGCTCATGTGGCCATCGACGTTGATGCAGTTGAAGCTGTCGGCCACGGCGGTGGTCAGCGCCGCCTGGGCCGAAGAAACGTCGAGCTCGGCATCCGTGAGAATGACCCCGAGCATCGTGGCCAGATTGGGGCCCATCATCGCAGCCCCCTTGACCATCCCCGTGATCTGGATCTCGCGCCGCTTGAGCGAGAACGTCCGGCCGGCAAGCTTGTGGACCGTGTCGGTGGTCATCATGCCGCGGGCCGCGGAGATCAACGCCTCTTCGTCGGAGCCGAGCTGCTTGGCGGCCGCTTCGATTCCCCTTGCGATGATCTCCATCGGCATGTAGTGGCCGATCACGCCGGTCGAGAGGACCAGGGCCTGGTCTTCCTCGGCCCCGCATGCCACGGCCGCCAGCCGCGCCATCTCGCGGGCGTCCTGCAACCCCCGCTCCCCCGTGCAGGCGTTCGCGTTCCCCGAGTTGACCGCCACGACACGCATCCGGTCGCTGGGCGTCCGGGAACGATCCAGGGCCACCGGCGCGGCGTAGACGAGGTTCTGGGTATAAACCCCAACCGCGACCGCCGGCCCTTCGGAAACGATCAGCGTGAGGTCTTGCTTGCGCAGATCGCGCTTCAGACCACAATGCACGCCGGCCAACAAGAATCCTTTGGGAACACGGATTGCCATGGTAGCTAAGGGCTCCTCGGTATTAGTCACAAGACACTCTCTTGGAGAAAAGGTTCACGGCCAGGAAGGGGTCAGGGGTCAGGGTTCAGGCTCCAGGGGTCAGGGCCCTACGTCGCAACTTCTGTTCGCCGCGCGAGCATCACCTCCAGCACCCTCTCCCGATACACCTCCGCGTAGCGGGCGGGCTTGCCCGCCGCTCGGCCGCGGCCACGGGTCGCCTCAAGGTCAATCGCTCCAGGTTCACAATGTCGCCAAGACTATCCATCCAAACTCCTGAACCCTGACCCCTGACCCCTGAACCCTGAACCCCGATCTCACTCCCTCTCGTCCGTCTCCTCACAGGGCCGTGGTCTCCGGGTAGCCGTACATCAGGTTGAAGTTCTGCACGGCGGCCCCGGAGGCCCCCTTGATGAGGTTGTCGATGCAACTGATGGTAATCACCCGGCCTCGCACGACCCGGGCCGTCATGTCGCAGAAATTCGTCCCCGTGCTATCCTTCGTGCCCGGCAGATGCTCGATCACCCGCACAAACGGCTCCTCGGCATAGAAGTCGCGAAGCACCTGAAGGACCTTCTCCTCGGAGACCTCGCCGACCGGTTGGCTGTACGTCGTCGTCAGGATGCCGCGGTCCATGGGAACGAGGTGGGGCGTGAAGATCACCTCGACCGTCGTGCCGGCCGCTGTGCTCAGGATCTGATCGATCTCCGGCGTGTGGCGGTGCCGGCCCACGTTGTAGGCCGAGATGCTCTCGTTGCACTCCGGGTAATGCGTGGTGAGCTTCAGGGTGCGTCCGGCGCCCGAGACCCCGCTCTTGGAGTCGACGACGATTCCCGAGGGCTCCACCACCTTGGCCTTGAGCAAAGGTGCCAAGGCCAGGATGGCCGACGTGGGATAGCAGCCCGGGTTCGCCACCAGCTTTGCCCCGACGATCCGCTCGCGGAACAACTCCGGCAGCCCATAAACCACGTTGCCGAGCCGGCCCGGGTCGGCGTGCTTCTCGCCATACCAGGCGGCAAACGACTCGGGGCTGTTGAGCCGGTAGTCGGCACTGAAGTCGACCACGCGGCAGCCGGCATCCAGCAAGGGGGCGATCACGGTCGCACTGGCCCCGTGGGGCAGACAACTAAACACGCATTCTGCCCGCGATGCGACTTCCGTCGGCCCCAGGTTTTCCAGACTGAGATCCAGCCGGCCGTGCAACGAAGGGTGGATCATGCCGACAGGCGGACTGCCCTCCTGACGGCTGGTAAGTGCTGTGATCTCCGCCTGTGGATGGCGCAGCAGCAGCTTGATTAACTCTAAGGCGGTATAGCCGGTTGCCCCAAGGATGGCGATTCGCGTCATATCTGTCGGCGGCTCTCAGTCAGAATCTGTCCGGAAATGGCGTGTTGCACAGCCATCCTGGCGGTTCCCTGCCAAGATGGACGCCTGGCTGGCCCCGTGACAGGCTGGAAGCCTGTGCTACTCGTCGGCGGGGCTGCAACCGCGTCGAGCGCAAACACCCGACTCGCGGTGCGGCCAGCAGCCAGAAGTATAATGGCCGTGCGAGCCGGTCGCCAAGGGGGGGAAGGTTTG
>CAYSGY010000314.1:0-6950 GCA_964430315.1 uncultured Planctomycetaceae bacterium | reverse complement strand
GGCAGGATCGGGGCGCACCGTTGGTCAACGCTCCATCCTGATGCCTTCGGCACCCCGATAGCGGGAGCTATCGGGGTGCCCCTCGGACATCGTGAACCGGATGCCTTCCAATTAGCAAGCAGACTCGCGCCTACGGAACATTCCTGGGCGGCTGCGCTCCCTGGGCAGGGCCACCGGCGGAGGCGGGGACGTCGAAGTCCTGCGTCCCCTTTCCCGCCGGGAGGTCGGCCGAGGTTTGGTAGGGGGGGAACAAGGCGCGCATGCCGGAATCGGGGTTATTGGGGTCCACCCGCTTGCCGTCGGTCCCGGTGATCGTCACCTTGTGCTTCCCGCCGAAGTGGCCCCGGCCGCCCTTTGACGTGTCGTACTGGCCGTTCTCAATCGAGGCGAACCCGCCCGCGACCTTCTGTCCCTCGGGATCGAAGGAGACGGTTCCCGCTGGAACCGGGCTGCCCTTGTAGGTCACTTTGCCGGAAATATCGTACTGCTTGGGGCCGCTCTTACCGCAGCCCGCGCAGACCACCCCCACCAGCGCAGCGCACGCGCAGCCGGCAATCATTGCACTGAACTTCATGCTGTTCTCCTCCTGGTGTCCCGTGGATCAGAAACTGCCGACCGGGTTGCCGTCGCTCATCCGGTACAAGTTCTGGTACACCCGATTGAGCAGGGTGGCGTTCGCCGCTGCCGTCATGAAGGTGTTGAACGCTTCCGTTGCCGCGCAGTCCGCGTAGCCGGTGTAGGAGTCGATGGTTTCACTAATGAAATGGGTCGAGCCATCGACGAACACGAACAGCGCCCCGCCCGGGTGCAAGCTGGTGAAGGAGTGCCGCTTGCACGTGTCGGGAGTATCGTTGTACTCCGACGTGTTCGGCGGCCACGCGGCCCGCCCCAGGTTCGCCGCGTTCGTGTTGGCGTGCCGTCCCATCCAGATCGATCCCCGGCTCCGGAAAGGAAGTCCTTGGTTCACGTACGCCCGCTCCCCGACCAGGAGCGTATTGCTGGTGCCGTCCCGCACATCCGCCATCGAGGTGGAGGGGGTGGTCGTCGACGTCGGCCACCGGATCACGCCCTCGTTGCAGACATAGCTCGCTCTCGCGTAGCTTCCGAAGTAGCTGGCGTTCAACGGGTCGCCCGAGTCCGACGGGCAGACGTAGCCCGAAAGCGGCTGGCGCAGGACGCTTGGGGCAGCGGGGGCCGTGTTGGGACCAAACCACCCGTAGTTCCAGGGCAGGCTCTGGTAGAGCGGCGCCTGCTCGATGAATGGCAGCATCGCGTAACCCCAACCCCAGCAATTGGCGTTTTCGGTCGTGCCGGGGGGGCCGCAAGGATTGAGGTAATAGGCCAAGGGGAACTTCTTGTGGATGTCGTGATAGTTGTGAAACGCCAACCCGATCTGCTTGAGGTTGTTGTTGCACTGGCTCCGCCGGGCCGCTTCCCGGGCTGCCTGCACCGCGGGCAGCAGAAGCGCGATCAGGATTCCGATGATCGCGATGACCACCAACAATTCCACCAGGGTGAACCCGGCCCGCCGGCCGGATCCCGAAAGTCGCTTTCGCACGTTCATGAATCCACACCTCCCCGTCTGTCCGAGACGGCAATTGAAGGAAAAGAAGAGAAACCGAAGAGAGCACCCTCCGTGCGACGCACGCCGCCCTTGCGGCCTTGTCGCCGCAGCCCGATGGGATAACTCAGGATATAGTATGGTGCGTCCGCCCCTGCGAGTCAACCAGGACGAGTCAAAGCTTACACAAATAGGAAGGGGTTATACCCGCCGGCGGAGTGCGCCGCGAGGGCAGGGGAGTCCGCGACACGTCCACAGAGAAGACGGCTCGATACGCTCGAAACGAGGCCCGTGTCGCGCCAGCTTGCCGCGTCGCGGAGGGAGGGCTAGGATTGGGCGCGTTCGACAGGTTCCTCCGTCGTAGCGATGTCTCCCGAACACTCTCCGGAAACGAATCATGCCTCGATGGATCTCCCTTTTCGCCGTGGTACTCGCTACTCTGATCGCGGAGACTCGCGCCGGGGAGGCGAAGCCGGCGAGTTCGCTGCGGTTGACGTTGCCCCCGGTTTGCTATGCGGTCGCCGGCGTTCCGATCAGCCTCTATTACGACAATCTCGTGCTGACCGAGAAGCCCGAGCAGTACCGCTTCAAGGTCGAGTGCGGCCTCGGGACCGAGGAGCGGCGCCGCTGGACGGCGACGCCCTGTGCGGCCGACGCTGGAGACCATCCCGTTTCGGTCTCCGTGAGCGATGCCGAAGGCAGGGTGCTCCAGCAGGGGAAGCTCGTGTTGCACGTGGCGAAGGCCGACGCCGGGGCGGGCCGCGCGATCCGGCTGCTGATTGTGGGCGACAGCCTGACGCACGCCACGGTCTATCCGAACGAGATCGCACGGCTGCTCTCCCTGCCCGGCAATCCGGCCTGGACGATGCTGGGCACGCACCGGCCGGCCTGGGCTGCCAAGGGCGTGGCCCACGAGGGCTACGGCGGGTGGACGTGGGAGGGGTTCGGCAATCGCTATCTGGCCAAGCCCGACCCGGCCGGGAAGAACCGCGGCAGCCCCTTCGTGTTTGCTGTCGGCGGAGGCAAGCCGGCGATCGACCTGGACCACTACTTCCACGCCTCGTGCGGCGGCGAGCGTCCGGACTTCGTGACCTTCCTCCTGGGGATCAACGACTGTTTCTCCGCCAATCCCGAGGACCCGGCCGCGGTCGATGCCCGGATCGACGCCATGTTCGGCCACGCCGACAAGCTCGTAACGGCCTTCCGCAAGGCGGTGCCTGGGGCTGATCTGGGCATCTGCCTCACCACGCCGCCCAACGCCCGGGAATCCGGCTTTGAAGCCAACTACCACGGCAAGTACCATCGTTGGGGCTGGAAGCGGATCCAGCACCGCCTGGTCGAGCGTGAGTTGGAGCACTTCGGCGGGCGCGAGTCGGAACGCATCTTCCTTGTGCCGACCGAGTTGAACCTCGACCCGGTCGACGGCTACCCGGAAAACAACGGCGTCCATCCCAACGCGGTTGGGTACCGGCAAATCGGCGCGAGCATCTTCGCATGGATCAAGTCGAGGCTCGAGTCGCCCCGGAGGTAGAGGGGACCGGGCCGCCGGGATGCCGAGCGCGGCCTACTGTTTCGCGGGGAGCCGTGTATAATCCAGGGAAGCCTGTGGAGGCTCACAGGGCAAGAACCGGGAGGCGATCGTGCCCACGATCCTACGGGTTGGGGTTTACCGTTTTCATTTCTACTCGGACGAGTCGAACGAGCCGGCGCACATTCATGTTCGATCTCCGGACGGCGAATGCAAGTTCTGGCTCGATCCGGTGAGTCTCGCCCGGAACCGCGGCATTGCCGTCCAAGACCTCCGCACGATTGAACGGCTGGTCTTTGAACACCAACAACTTCTACTCCAAAGCTATCATGAATACCACAACCGTTGAGCAGGCCCTCGCGACCGAGCCCGCTGCCCTTCGTGTCTGGGTCGAGGGGCGGATGGTATTCCTGGAATTGACCGACGGCCGTGTCGTCGGGTTCCCCGCGAACCGTTTCCGGCGATTGAAGGAGGCGTCCGACGAACAGTTGCGTGAGGTTCGTATCGAGTTGGAGGGGTATGCCCTTCGATGGGAGGAAATTGACGAGGATATTACCGTGCCGGGCGTTGTAGCCGGTCGGTTTCAGCTTCCGCCAGCGAATCCGGAAAATGGTGTCTAATGCCTCGCAAGGCGGAAGGACTACGACCGTGAAACGAGAATCCTCTCTTTCGGTCTCCAGGCTGCACCTGCCGGCGTTTCTGGCCGCGGTGTTCTGCTTCATTCCTCTTGTGTGGCCGCAGCAGGGCACCGACCTATCGGGCACATGGCAATTCCAGTTGGACCCGGCCGACGCCGGGATCCGCGAGCGGTGGTTCGAGCGGGCGCTGCCGCAGAAGATCCGCTTGCCCGGCGCGCTCCAGGCCCAGGGGTTCGGCGACGAGGTGACGGTCGACACCCCGTGGACCGGCGACATCCTTGACCGCTCCTGGTTCACCGACCCGCGCATGGCCAAGTACCGCGAGCCGGGCCATGTCAAGCTCCCCTTCTGGCTCCAGCCCGACAAGCATTACGTGGGCGCCGCCTGGTACCGTCGCGAAATCGAGATTCCCGCTGCTTGGGAGGGCAGGCATGGGAAGCACACCACCCTTTCGCTGGAGCGATGCCACTGGGCGACCCGCGTGTGGCTCGACGGCCGCGAGTTGGGCTCGCGCGACAGTCTCTCCACGCCGCACGTCTACGACCTGGGCAGTGCCGCGACGCCGGGCAAGCATACGCTGACGATCCGCGTCGACAACCGCATGATCGTGGGCGTGGGCCCCAATGCCCACAGCGTGTCGGACCACACGCAGAGCAACTGGAACGGCATCGTCGGGCAGATGGACCTCCGCGTGCGCGATCCGATTTGGATCGAAGGGCAGCGGATCTTCCCGGCCAACGACGGCACGGTCCGCATTGAGGTTGACGTGCGCAACACCCTGTTCGATCCGGTCGGCGGGACGATCACGGCCATTGTCCGCGAGAAATCCGGCGGCAAGGCGGTCGGCAAGGGCAGCGTCCGCTTCGACTATCCGCGACGTATTGTGGCACAGCCGCCCTCGGCTGTGCGAAATTCTCAGGCACAGCCGCCCTCGGCTGTGCGAAATTCTCAGGCACAGCCGAGGGCGGCTATGCCACCTTGTGCGAAGATCACGCTCAAACTGGATCGACCGCCCAGGCTTTGGAGCGAGTTCAGCCCGGACCTCTATGAATCGGAGGTCACGTTGCGGACCGAGACCACGAAGTTCTCGGATTCTTCCACGGCGACGTTCGGCTTCCGCCAGCTCGGCGTTCAAGGCACCCAGTTCACCCTCAACGGCCGGAAGATTTTCCTCCGTGGGACGCTGGAGTGCTGCATCTTCCCGCGCACCGGATATCCGCCGACCGACGTTGAGTCGTGGCGGCGGATCATCCGCGTGTGCCAGGCCCATGGGCTGAACCACATCCGCTTCCATTCCTGGTGCCCGCCGGAGGCGGCGTTCGCGGCGGCCGATGAGCTGGGGTTCTACATCTACGCCGAGTGCGCGGCCTGGGTCAACCAGGGCGAGAACGTGGGCGACGGGAAGCCGATCGACCGTTGGATTTACGCGGAAGGCGACCGGATCCTCGAAGCCTACGGGAACCATCCTTCGTTCCTCCTCATGTCCTACGGCAACGAGCCGGCGGGGCGCAACCAGAAACGCTACCTCGGCGACCTGGTCGATTCCTGGAAGAAGAAGGACGGCCGCCGTCTATACACCAGCGCGGCCGGGTGGCCGTTCCTCCCGGAGAGCCAGTGGCACCTGACGCCCGCCCCGCGGATCCAGGGCTGGGGCGAGGGGCTCAAGTCGCGGATCAATGCCCGGCCGCCCGAAACCCTCACCGACTACCGCGACCACGTCACGAAATGGTCCGTCCCGCTGGTGAGCCACGAGATCGGCCAGTGGTGCGTCTACCCTAATTTCGACGAGATCGAGAAGTACACGGGCTACCTGAAGCCCCGCAATTTTGAGATCTTCCGCGACTTGCTCGAGGCAAACCACATGGGCGACCAGGCCCGGGCGTTCCTGTTGGCCTCCGGCAAGTTGCAGACGCTCTGCTACAAGGAAGAGATCGAATCGGCGCTCCACACGCCGGGGTTCGGCGGATTCCACCTCCTGGACCTGCACGACTTCCCGGGCCAGGGGACGGCGCTGGTCGGCGTGCTCGATCCGTTCTGGGAGGGCAAGGGCTACGTGACGCCGGAGCAGTTCCGCCGGTTCTGCAACAGCACGGTGCCGCTGGCACGCATGGCAAAGCGGGTCTGGACCACCGGGGAGACCTTTTCCGCCGACATCGACGTGGCCCATTTCGGCCCGGCGCCGCTTGAGCACGCCGTGGCCGCGTGGAAGCTCGTGGGCGACGACGGCCGTTGCGCGGCGTCCGGCAAGCTCCCGGCCTGCGACGTCCCGATCGACAACGGGACCCGCCTGGGCACAGTGACCGTGGCCCTGAAGGACGTGCCGCCGGCCCGCAGATATCGGCTCGTGGTCGGACTGGAAGGCACGCCGTTTGAGAACGATTGGGACCTCTGGGTTTTCGCCGATCGGGTCGATGCGGCCGCGCCGGAGGAGATCGTCGTCGGCAACCGGCTTGACGCCAAGAGCGAGGCCGCCCTTCGCGCCGGCAAGAAGGTGCTTCTGCTGGCCAGGCCGGGCGACGTGGCGAGCGATGTGAAGATCGGCTTTTCGAGCATCTTCTGGAACACGGCGTGGACCCGGGGCCAGGCCCCGCACACGCTCGGGATTCTCTGCGACCCGAAGCACCCCGTGTTCGCCGATTTTCCAACCGAAGGCCACAGCAACTGGCAGTGGTGGGAGTTGATTCACGGCTCCGCGGCGATGATCCTCGATCGCATGCCGCCGAAGCTCCGCCCCCTGGTGCAGCCGATCGACACGTGGTTCGAGAGTCGGCGCCTGGGACTCTTGTTCGAGGTCCGCGTCGCCGGCGGCAGGCTCATGGTGTGCAGCATGGATCTTGCGAGCGACCTCGACCATCGCGTCGTCGCCCGGCAACTCCGCCACAGTCTGCTGCAATACATGGCCTCGGAACGTTTCAATCCATCGATCGAGGTCTCCGGCGACGCGATCCGCGCGCTGCTGCGGGGGGAGTGAGCGAGTTGTGTCGTTCCGGGAGGGCGAGGCTCCCGCCGAGCCGGGCCTTTCGTTACGTTCGCGGCTCGGCGGGAGCCTCGCCTTCCCGGGGCTTTGGCATCCCGGTGCGTTTGTGCAGTGATTTGGATTTGCGGGGATGTATGGCTCGGATACCGCCCTGTGCCCCGGAGGGGCACTTGAGAATAGCCCAGCGATTGAGAGGCTGTCCAACTGCTAGCTTGTGTCATGGCATGCATGTTGGGGGATCTGGTT